>SKTU01000070.1 GCA_007122455.1 Haloarculaceae archaeon
CCGTGCGGAGTTCGTCGGCCTGACCGGCGAGATCGTCGCTAACCGTACCCGGATCGTCTCCGTCGGCGGTGACGGCGACCTGGACGACGCCCTGATCGGGCGCAACGTCGGCACCGCCGGTCGCCGAGACGGTGATCGTGCGATCGTCGGACGGGTCGTCTGTCGTGTTCGCGCCGGCGGTCCCGAGACCGACGGCAGCGCCGATCATCGCGACCGAGAGGAGGGCGGCCGCGACGACGAGCAGAGCGAGGCTGTTGCGTCGCATACGGGAGAACTGACGTCGCGCGTTACTATTTAAACGACGTAAACTCAAATGATCGTTTGACGTTCGATCGTCGCCCATCGAAAGCGCTACGGTCGCTCGATTTCGACGTAACGGACCTGAATCGCGACCTCGAGATCGTGGTCGGCCACGAGACGCGAGTCGATGTCGGCCGCCAGCCCAGCGCGTGGAGCGTCGGGCGGGACGCCGACGGTGACGATCACCTCCGAGGGCCGCTGTAGGAGCAGATAGTCGGTCGTCGTCCGCATCTCGACGGAGACGCGTTCGTAGCCGGCGTACCGTTCCTCGGCGAGCACGTCGTCGATACTGCTCTGGATTTCGTTTTCGACCGTCGCCATCTGGTACGTGTCGTAAGTGACGCCGCCGAGAAAGACCGAGAGTAGCGCGATGGCGACGACTAACACCACGACACGTTTGAGCGTCGCCGAGCGGACTTGGTCGCGCTGGAAGAAGTTCTCCGGCCGGTAGCCGGCGTACCACAGCACGACGAGCGCTGCGAGGTTGATCGACAGCACGTTGACCGCGACAAGTACACTCGAACCGAGGGCCAGAGCCGGTTCGCCGAAGGCGATTCCGATGCCGACGGTCGCGGCCGGCGGGATCAGGGCGACGGCGATCATGACGCCGACGAGCGCTGCCGAGATCCCGGTCATTAGACTCACTCCGCCCGCGACACCGGCGCCGATCGCGACGGCCAGCGAGAGGAAGTTCGGGGAGAGCCGTTCGCTCACCTCGCTGAGTTCGAGCGGGTCGATTCCCGGAGGGACGAGGTTCGCGACGCTGACCAGAATCGCGAACGCCGTCGCCGAGATCACCGAGAGGACGACGCCGACGATCTGGAGCAGAACGCCGCGCCGGAAGAGCTCACTGTCGCCGATGACGCTGCCGACCGCCGCCGACATCGCCGGGCCGATCAGCGGTGCGATCACCATCGAGCCGACGACCGTCGCCGGCGAGTCGAGAAGCAATCCGGCGGTCGCGATCACCGCCGAAACGATCGTCATGACGATATAGGTCGGCAGCGAGGCGGCGAGATCCTGAGCACGGGCCTCCAGTTCCTGACGGGCGATCCGGTCCTCGCCCTCCTCCTTTTCGGCGAAGCGCTCGGTCAGATCGTCGAACTTGTCGGAGACGACCGTCTCCGCACTGACGACGACCGTGTACGCCTCTCGGTCGAGCCCGACCTCACGGAGCTCCTCGAGGATCGGCTCGACGGCGTTCGTCGGGAGCGGAAAGTACGCGACTGCGGTGTACTCTCGCCCGCTCGTCTCGTCGGTGACGACGTAGTCGATCCCCTCCTCGTCGAGAACGCCGAGTACCGTCTCCCGCTTTCCAGCCGGGATCGTGACCTGAACCAGACGCACAGTGGTCGTCTCGAAGCGGGAGGCGATAATCCCTTGGGGTCGCGAACATCAGAGATCGGGACGAACAGGTCGCCCCACCGAGACGTGCGGTCCGACGAGTGACTGGATCGTCCCAACAGTTACGGCCGTTCGTGAAGAGTACACAGCCATGTCAGACGTAGCAGTTATCGGCGCCTCAATGACGCAGTTCGGCCAACGGGAGGCCTGGATCATGGAGTTGCTCGCGGAGGCGGGCGAAGCCTGTCTCGACGACGCGGGCGTTTCCCCTGACGCCGTCGAGCATCTCTACGTGTCGAACATGGCCAGCGGGGAGTTCGAGGGAATGACCGGCGTCCCGAACGCGCTCGCGCACGACTTGGGCGCGATTCCGGCGTACACCCAGCGAATCGATCAGACGTCGGCGTCGGGAGGAGCAGGGATCTACGCGGCGTGGCAGTCGATCGCCTCGGGCGCGAGCGAGATGACGCTGCTCGTCGGCGGCGAGAAGATGACCCACCGGACGACCGGTGAGGCGACCGACGTCATCGCGTCGATCACCCACCCCGTCGAGTACAAACACGGACTCACACTCCCCTCCTTCGCAGGGCTGACCGCCCGCCTCTACCTCGACACCTACGACGCACCGCGGGAGAGTTTGGCGACGGTCGCGGTGAAGAACCACGAGAACGGAACGCGAAACCCGCACGCGCAGTTCCGCAAAGAGGTCGACGTCGAGACGGTGATGGAGTCGCCGATCGTCGCCGACCCGCTTCGACTCTACGACTTCTGTCCGATCACCGACGGAAGCGCGGCGCTGCTGTTCTGCCCCGTCGACGTCGCTCGTGAATACACTGACACCTTCGCGACGATTGCGGGCGTCGCCGGGGCGACCGACACCCACGTCGTCCACGAGCGAACGGACCCGACGACGATGAACGGCGTCGTCGAATCGGGGGAGGCGGCCTTCGAGATGGCCGATTGCGAGCCCGACGACGTCGACGTCGCCGAACTCCACGACATGTTCACCATCCTCGAACTACTCCAGATGGAGGGACTCGACTTCGCCGAACCGGGGACGGCCTGGAAGGACGTCGAAGCGGGCAAAACGAGAATCGACGGCGAACTCCCGATAAACACCTCCGGCGGCCTGAAGTCGAAGGGACATCCGCTCGGTGCCTCGGGCGTCGCCCAGGGGTTCGAGATTTACAGCCAGCTCGTCGGGGAGGCCGGCGAGCGGCAGGTCGACGCCGAGGTCGGGTTGACGTGTAACGTCGGCGGGTTCGGTAACTGTGTGACGACGACGA
>SKTU01000110.1 GCA_007122455.1 Haloarculaceae archaeon
CGCGGCTGGCCGCGGTCAACTACGGCTGGACGCTTCCGACCGCACAGGCGCTCGGGAGAGACGAACACCAGTGAGCGGTATCGGTCTCAGCACAGTCGGTGTTCCTGACCTCAAGGGATCCGATTGCCTCCGTGACGCTCTCTGGAAGCATCTCGCGCTCGAGGACCCCCGACGTTCGTTCACGCCGTAGCGATCCGGTTTCCCGACTGTACGGACATCCCCCACAGTTGTTCGAACAACGCGACGGAAACGCATCTCGGATCTCCACCGGAAGTAACGGCTCGGCGAACGGTGCAGACATCGAATCCGAGACGCCGTGCCAGGACTCGGTGGTGGATATCGAACGAAAAGTTATCCCGCTCGCGGCTGTCGACCGATGACGGTGGAACGGTACAACCTCGTCCGAAAGCCGCGAAACGTCGCGGCGGTGTACGCGCTGGTGGGTGGGCTGTGGATCCTTCTAACGGACCAGTTCGTCCGGAGCGTCGCTGACGATCCGGCGACGGTCACGCTGCTTCAGACCGCGAAGGGGTGGCTGTTCGTCGGCCTCTCGACACTCCTCATATACGCACTCGTGTGGCACGCCCAGCGGGAGCTCAGGGACACGAACGACCACCTCGAGCGATCGCTCCAGCAGACGAGCATCCTTCATCGGATCGTCCGACACAACCTCCGGAACGCGTGCACGATCATCGACGGACACGCACGGCTGTTGGCCGACGGTGAAGGCGACCGCAAGAAATGTACCGACACGATCCGGACCCAGAGCGGCTATCTCACCGAGATCAGTGAGAAAACCCGGCAGCTTCGCGAAATCGCGCTGGTCGAGTCGACGCCGACCGAGTCGATCGACGTCGCCGGGACGCTCCGACGACAGATCACCGCGACACGACGGCAGCATCCGGAGGCCGACGTTCGGCTCGACACCCCGACGACGCTGTGGGCAGACGTCCATCCCCGGATCGGCGCGGTGTTCGACGAGATCGTCGAGAACGCGATCGAACACGCCGAGAGATCGGATCCGACTGTCGAGGTCAGCGCCAGCGCCGCGGCAACGGACGTCGTCGTCGAAATCATCGACGAGGGACCGGGGTTCCCGAAGCTGGAACGAGACGTCCTCGATCGGGAGTTCGAAGCGCCGCTGGCACACTCGACCGGACTCGGGCTCTGGATCGCGCGAACGATCGTCGATCGGTCGAACGGTCGGATCGACGCCGTCGATACCGACCCGCGAGGCGCGACCGTTCGAATAACGCTCCCCCGAGCGGATCCCCCGTCGAACCTAGACGAGCACGGTGCCGACGGCGGCTAATCGAACAGCGACACAGGCCCGTCGTCGAGCCTTCGCTTCTCCGCGTACACGACGGTGTAGTAATCCCGTTCGGCGAGTTCGGACGGGTCGTCCGTGATCACCGATTCGTACTCTGGCATCTCCTCGTAGGAGACCGCGCGGAAGAGTTCGCCGAAGCCAGGGATCTCTCGCTCGAAGACCCTTCACAGGCGGCGGGCGTCACGTCGTCCATCGTCATTCCGGTCCCTCCCGTGACGAGACAGTCGACGTCCTCGCAGGCACAGAGATCGTCGACGGTACCCCGGATCGAAGCGAAATCGTCCGCGACGAGCGATCGCGCCGTCACGCGACCGCTGTGCTCCGAGGATAGTTTGAGCAGGCGACCTCAGAAGATACGCTGGAAAGGGGTACCATGTGGAATCGTTCATCAGACAGCCGTTCCCTCAAGCACACTTTCCAACCCCATCATATCAAGGCCGATTCGCCTGACGCGTCCGACAGGTTCTTGCACAGCATTGCTATGAAATGCACCGTTCAGGGACTTGGTCGTAAAACGGCGTTCAGGCGTTTCCTCGCCAGTTTTTAGCGTTAACTCGAATTAAATATATTAGGGTTTACCGCGTATTGATGGATGTTAACATGGGACAAACACCGAACCATGGCTACAATGTGCCTGAGGAGGGTGCCGAGGATTGGCACGAACCGTTGAACGAAAACTTTGAACGGCACGATACGGATATCGAGATCCGTGGACCGGAAGCTGCGCTGGAGGATTACGAGCCGAAGGACGGCGCGAAGTTCCTCGCCATCGATACGGGACGGATGTACATCGGCGATGGCGACCTATGGGAGGAACTCACACTCGATGTTGACCCTGAAGCTGTTGGACCCGGCCGATATATTGCGGCGAACAACCAACTCGACTTTGTCGGGCCGGCGGAGTGGGAGAACGCGGGCGACACCAACACCAACACGGCCATCGGGACCGCAGCCACAGTGACCGGCGGGGTGGGCAACACGGCCTCCGGCGAACACGCGACGGTCGGCGGCGGTCGAGTCAACACAGCGAGTGGTGAATACGCCACCGTCGGCGGAGGGTTATCAATCGACGCCAGTGGCCTTAGGGCGACGGTACCTGGCGGCTGGCGAAACGAGGCCAGTGGCTCACGTTCGACGGTCGGTGGCGGCGATGATAACGAGGCCAGTGGCGCAGTGGCTACGATAAGCGGTGGACTTGACAACGTGGCCAGCGGCAGTTTCGCGACGATCGGTGGCGGCTCCAGCAACGAAGCAAGCGGCGGCCAACATGCGACGGTCGGCGGGGGCTGGAACAACGTGGCGAGCGGGAGGGCAACGGTCGGCGGGGGCAGGAACAACGAGGCGAGCGGGAGGTACGCGACGGTCGGTGGCGGGGAGGGCAACGAGGCGAGCGGCGAGAGGGCAACGATCCCGGGCGGCCGGTTCAACGAGGCCACTGGCGACTACGCCTTCGCCGCCGGCCGGGAAGCCATCGCCACCCATGACGGCTCCTATGTCGTCGGAGACTCCTCTCTCACCGAGATCACGTCCGACGCTGCCGATACCGCGTACTTCCAGATGGCAGTTCACGCCGATGACTTTGTGACCAGCAGTTCAGAAGTCTATAAGAAGGATATTCGGCCCGCCGACCCGGCGAGCGTCCTCGCGGGTGTAGTCAGCCTGGATATCTCGGAATGGCGGTTCAGGAATGACGATGGGCGACGCCATCTCGGGCCGACGGCCGAGGACTTCCAGACGGCGTTCGGCCTGGGCGACGGAGAGACGATCAGCAGCATCGACGCGACCGGTGTCACCCTGGCTGCCATCCAGGGGCTGATCGCGCGGTTAAAGAAAAAAGACGAGCGCAGCAACGAACTTGAGGACCGTCTCAGTGCCCTTGAGGCGTCAATTGAGGAACGAGATCGCTGAGAATAATGACGCAAGATGATAAGTGGGATAGCAGTAATCGGCGACGGAATGCCGCCCCGGGGGAGACCAGTAAGACTCGCCGAGGATATCTCGGATTACTCGTCGTTACCCCAGTGACCGGCTCGGAAGTCGCTCACGGTGTGCTCCAGTCTCCCGGCCTTATCTCCCAAAACCTACCGACAGGATACGGAGAAGGTGGATATGGTGAAATGGTCTATGGGGGACTCTCCGACGTGGTAACTCCGACACCAACACCATCACCTGACGATCCAAGACCAACTCCGACCCCACTTGATCCGACGCCCACACCGACACCGGACGATGACGGTGGATTACTGATTCCCGGAATCGTTGCCACCGCAATCACCGTAACATCGGCGGGCTACTTACTGAAACGGTGGATTGATCAGCGAGTTGACGATGAGGATTAAGGAGCCGGTCTCTGCGACATCTACTGTCTGGATACATCATATTAAATCACTGATGTATACGGCCGTTATATTCGTCAATTGGAATTTGTCAATCTGGTCCGATTTCCCATCAGCTTTGCAACATTCACGCTCTACTCTCGTACGCCGAGTTTAACATATCTGTCATCTGTTACTCTATAACGTATGGGACTTGCGCTAATCCCTATCACTGCCGAACCGATATCGTGGTAGATCCGTCGCGTCGTCCGGAGTGAACTGTCCCGACGAGCCGCTCGGCGGCCCGTCGCGCGCCGGGAACGTTACCCGCGAACGGTCCGATCACGGATTCGGCGAGCACTCCGGTGACGAAGACGTTCGATCGACTACCGTCGTTCCGGCGCCACGCGAGCGTGCCGTCATCGAGAACGGGGATACCGGCGGCGCCGCGTTCGAGATCCAGCGAGTCGGCGACCCGCGCGATTACCGACGAGTCGGCGGCGCGTTCGAACCCCGTCGCCAAAAACAGCGCATCCGTCGTCTCGAAGCTACCGTCCCGGAGCGACAGCGCAACTCGCCCGTCGATCGACGTCGCCGCCCGAATCTCCCCGGTACGGATAGTCACGTTCGGCGTCCCACGAAGGGAGTTCGCGATGTAGGACGGGATCGTTCCGTCGTATCTCGCCTCGCGGATCCGCTCGAGGCGCGCCGTCGACCCCGGCGGCAGCGAGTGGAGTTCCGATTCGATGTACGGCCAGTTGAGCCAGCGGGGATCGGCCTCGATCGTTGCCTCCTGGAGCGGATCGCGGGAACAGATCGTTACGCTGTCGGCGACGTCGGCGACCGAGCGAGCGAACTGGCCGGCCGTGATTCCCCCTCCGACGACCCAGACGTCGTCGCCGTCGTCGACGCGGTCGGCCGGGGGCCCGACGGCGTCCCAGACGTGTTCGATACGCTCGACGCCCCTCGCCCAGTCGGGGCGACGGTACCGGTCGCCCGGTCCGACCGCGAGCACGATGCGGTCGGTGTCGAGTCGCCCGTCGGTCGTCTCGACGACGAGACCGTCGCGGGAACCGAACGACGTCGCCGTCGCTCCGTGCAGCGACTGCCGGAGATCGAACCGTTCGATCACGTCCTCGGCGTGATCCACGAAGAGCGAAAGCGACGGCCGTGAGGGATAGTCGGCTGTCGCGAGTAGCTCGTCGGTTCGGTCGCGGGTCTCGGCGAACGTCTCGAGACCGAACGGCTCCGGACCGAGATGCTGAACGTACGTCGATCGGAGCGACTCCATCCCACAGGCGACGGCCTTCTCGCGGAACGAGCCGAGAAACGCGCCGCGACGGTCAAGAACCGTCAGTTCGTCGGCGGAAACGCCCGCCTCCCGGAGCGCCCGCGCAACGTAGGTGCCGTGAATCCCCGCGCCGACGACCACCCACCGGCTCATACGAGAGACACCGCCAAGCGCCCGAGCCACGCGATCGCGATCGCGAAAGCGACTGCTGCGGTGGCCTGACGGGCCACCATCTTCAGCGCCCAGCCGGGAGAGATCTCCCGGGCCACGGTGAACGCCGTCACCAGACAGGGAAGCAGGACGCCGGCGAGATACACCGCGACGAGAACCTGTACCGATGTGAGCCCGACAGCGGCGCCGCCGTCGGCCGAAAGTAACGCGATCCCGTCCTTCCGAATCGACGCGAGAACGACCGTCAGCGCCACCTCGGCCGGGAGATCGAACGCCGCCATCGCCGGGGCGAGCACGCTCCCGAGGCGATCGATGGCACCGGCCCGGTCGAGAAGCGCCGCGACGAACGTGATGCCGACGAAGATCGGCAGTGCCTTCAGGAAGAACTCCCGGAGCGCGCTCCAGGCCTCTCGAGCGACTGCACGGGGAGCGGGTCGCTGAAGGAACGTCCGGCGATCGATCACCGACGAGGATCGCCGAGCCTCCGGGGGCGCGATCACCGCGACGTAGACGAGCGTCGTCGCCGCGAGAACGACGAGATACGGGCCGACGAGCCACGTCATGCCGACGGCGGCGAACACCGCGAGCGTCGCGGGGAACTGATAGGAACACGCCGAGCCGAAGGAGATCGCCGAAATCGTCGTACACCGGGTGCAATCCGAACACGAGCGGCTGTTGACGACCGCCGGAACGTTACAGCCGAACCCCATGACGACGCGCACGAGATCCCGACCGGAGAGCCCGACCGTACGCATCGTCGGGTGAAGCGCGACGGTGAGTCGCGTGAGCAGCCCCGAGTTACTGTAGACGCCGAGGAGGATCGCGAAGACGAGCATCGTCGGTCCCGCCCAGACGAAGAGGAAGGGGCCCATCGAGAGCAACCCGTAGTCGTTGACCAGTACCGTCGAGAGCGGTTCGGGAAGCGTTCCAGCCGACGCGAGAAGTGGATCGAACGCGGCACCGACGACCGGATCTAGCTCGGCCGCGAGCGTGTTCGCGACCCACACCGCCACGACGGCCGGAAGGAAGAGCAACAGCGCACTCGCCGCGGGACCGACGTACGGCCACTCGAGCGGCGTCTCGGGCGGCTCGATGCGTCGCCCGATCTCGAAGCGTGCTCGAGCCGGGAACGGACCCGGCTGCTCGACCGCCCGGATGATCCGACCGTATTCGTCGGAAGGACGAGTCGCGACGTCGGTGTCGACGCCGCCGTCCGCCAGTGGTCGCGACAGTTCGCGGGCGTCGACGGGAACGATCGGAACGCCGAGATCGGCGCTCAGCCGTTCGAGGGCGCGTTCGGTCTCACCCGTGGTCTCGACCTTATCCCAGAAGGTCACCACGATCGCACCGGAACGTCCCTCGACGAGCGGCAACAGGTCGGCGAGACCCCGGTCGACGTCGGTTGCGGGGACCACGATCAGCACCACCGCGTCGCCGGAAACGTGCGAGAGCGCGTCACGCGTTGCCTCGGTGTCCGCATCGAGGACGATCCCCGGCGTGTCGAGGAACGTGCGACCGTCCGCCTCGTAGCGCTCGCTCCGAACCGTCGACCCGCCGAAGTTATCGCTCGTCGGCCGATCGCCGGTGAGGGAGGCGACGAGCTCCGACTTCCCGACGCTCTCCTTTCCGACGACGATCACCGACTCGGAAGTATCAGCAGCGGCAGTCATCGGGCTCACAGCAGGAGAGGTCCTCGAGGAAGACGTTCGATTCGCGATACTGCTCGAGGGGATCGGTGTCGACGCCGAGCCGTTCGCCGATCGTCTCGGCGACGACCGGGAACCGCGTACGGAACTTATAAATGAAGCAGAACGACGTTCCCCGGTGTTCGACGTCCGGGCCGGCGAGAAAGAGCCCCGGCGTCGTCGGCGATTCGTCTCGCTCGGTGAGCTCGATCGATCCATCCGTCTCGGGGAAGCGGTCGGCGACCGGGCCGAGGTTCGGCTCGAAACCGGTTGCCAGCACCGGTCGTGTCGGAACTGTGACGCGACGTTGCGTGCCGATTTCGTCCGAATCGGGCTCGAATCGCGGCTCCGCGTCGCCCGGATGCCGCTCGGTCGCGACGACGGTGACCCTCTCGTCGTTCGATTCGATCCGTTCGACCTCCACGCCGCCGACGAGCGAGAGGCGATCAGCCCCCTCGAGCGTCTCGAGCCGTTCGACGGTGTACGGCGCGAGTCGCTCACTCGGATCCGGGTGGTCGAACGCCCACGGATAGCCGCGGTCGAGAACGGTCACGGTGCAACCGCGCTCGAGCAAGTTGATCGCGGCGTCGATACCGCTCTCGAAGCCGCCGACGACGACGAACTCCTCGCCCGCGGTTGCGTAGTCGTCCCACGAGTCGACGGAGCTGTTGTGGACGCACTGTTCGGCGCCGTCGAAGGGACCCTGCCGGGGGGCGCCGAACTGTCCGCCGGCCCAGACGACGAACCGTGCCCGTCGAAGCCCCCGGTTCGTCTCGAGGACGAACCCGTCGGTTGCGCCGCCGTCGACCACCACACCGGCGGGTGTATCGTCGGTGGACTCCGACGCCGGACGGACGTCGGTGACGTCGACGCCGGTCTCGACGTCGAGTTCGTAGTGGTCGGCGACGGCTTCGAGGTAGTTCGCGTAGTCGGCGCCGGTGGGGTGCTCCCGATCGAGGGTGACCGCCGGTGAACTTCCGGGAACGATCGCGTTCAGGTCGGGGAGCCCGAAGCCGTTCGACGGGAACGAGGGGGTGATGAACCGCATCTCCTCGGGCCACGCTCGGAACGACGCGCCGATCGCGTCCCGTTCGAGTAGCCGAACATCGATGCACAGCTCCGAGAGGGCGGCCGCGACGCCGAGACCGGCGGCGCCGGCTCCGACGACGACGACCTGTGCGCCGCTCATCGTCCCCCACACGAGGACGGATTGGGAGAGAGGACGGCTCCGATCGCGAACGGCCGGCGATCGACGGGCTTCTCGCGTGCAGTCTCCGATGGGATCCGTTTCGATCTCACTTTGATAACAAATTATATCCTATTATTAATAAATCCTGCCAATGTAGATCATATATTAATATTGTCGAGGAGATCCGACCGATCACGAACACGTCACTCGAACGATCCCCAGGGGACGCACAGTTCCGTCAGACGGCGCCGACGCCGTCGGCGAGTAGCCGAAGACCGACGATCGTCAACAGCCCCAGGACCGCCGTCCGTCGGGTTCGTTCCGTGAACCGATGGCGCAGACGCTTGCCGACGGCGACGCCGGCCACCGCCGGAACGACGGCTGCCGCCGACGCCGCGACGACCGTCAAATCGGGATAGAGCCCGAGGATCGCCGCGGCGCCGATCCGAATGAAGTTGATACCGAGGAAGATCAGCGCGAGGACGCCGACGAACAGCCCGTGGGAGAGGTTGCAGCTCCGGACGTAGGCGACGAGCTGGACGCCGACGTTCGTCGCACCGAAGAGGATCCCCGAAACCGCCCCGACACCGGTCATCGCGAGCGGCGTTTCGACGAAACAGCCGTCCCGAGCCCGTTCGATCCCCGGAACCGTGACCAGTCGCTGGCTCGTCGCGACGAAGGAAAGCGACACCACACCGAGGGCGACTCGGAGCGGCGCCTCGGGGAGCCGACCGAGCAGCGCCATTCCCACGAGGGTGCCGGCGGTCGCCGCGAGTATCAATGGTCCGAACCGACGTCCACAGCTCTGCAACTCGGCAGCGCCGAGCTCTCCGACGAGCGAGAGGTTCACCGCGACGAGCGGAGCGATCATGAAGACGACGGCCGTCGCGGGGTCGAAGACGAGTGCGAGCGCCATCGTGCCGACGACGGCGAAGCCGAACCCGGCGATCCCGTTGACGGCACCGGCGACGAACGCAATCGCCGCGACCGCGAGGATAATCCCGAACGACACCGACGGTCACTCCGCTCGGAGCGCGTCCACTTCGGCGAGTATCTCGTCGATGTCGGGGCGGTCGAACGTCGAGCTGCCCTTGTACACGTAGGCGATCTCCGGCTCGGGACCACGCCGATCGACGATGACGACTTCTGGCATCCGGCCGAGGAAGTCGCTGAACCGACCGAGCACGCCGAATCGAACGGGCTGGTCGAAGGCCTCCCCGACCGCCGCCTCCGGGTCGGCGAGCAGCGGATACGGGAGCGCGTAGCGATCCTGCCACTCGGCGACCCGTTCGAGCGACTCGGGGACGATCGAGACGACTTCGGCGTTTCGCTCGTGGAACGCGTCGATCCGCTCGGCGAGTGCCTGGACCTGATTGCGACAGTTCGTGCAGTAGTGGTCCCGCTGGAAGAACAAAACGACGAACTCGACGTCGTCGGGAAGCGACGATAGCGAGAACGGATCCGGACCCGCGCCGACGTTGGAGAGCGAGAAATCGGAGAGTTGACTGCTCATGACTGTCGAACGCGCTGTGCCTTTTAAGTCGTTCGCCCCGACTGCGGAGTGGCCGCACGGGCGCGTTCCAGTTCGGCCTCGATGGCCTCGACGACGGCTTCGATCGTCGGCACGTCGTACCCCTGTGCGAGCCGCGTTCCGCCGACGACCATCACCGGCGGGTGAAACCCTCCACGTCGGAGAGCGCCGAACAGGTGGGTGTACCACGAGACGACGCGAACCTCGACGTCGGCGTCGACGCGCTCGGCGGCCAGATCGGCGGCCCGAACGAACAGGTTACACTCCCGGCAGAACGACTCGGGAATCCGAACACCGCCGTGTCGTCCCGTGACGATGTAGACCGTAACCACGAGATCAGCGTCCGTCTCGCGGTGGAACGGCCACAGCGCTGCGATCGGCGTCCCGGCGTTCGACGTCTCCGTGCTCATGTGACGAGTAGGACGGCCACCCCTCTCGACCCATCGCGCCCGCTCGCGTGCGGCGCACAACCGCAGCCACAGTTATATCGATCGCTTCGTGAAGGGATCTATGAGCGACGATACGAGACAACTCGCCTCGACGACCAGCCTCTGTCCGAGCTGTCTCGAACGGGTTCCCGGCGACTACGTCACCGACGAGACGTCGGTGTATCTCCGACGTCGCTGTCCGGACCACGGGCAGTCGACACGAAAGGTGTGGGAATCGCTCGAACAGTGGGAGTGGGCCGGGCAGTTCGAGCCAGAAGCCGATTTCGACGCCGACGGCGAGTTGACCGTCGACAACGACCACGCCTGTCTGGCGGTGGTGGAGGTGACCACCGACTGCAACCTCTCGTGTTCGTACTGCTTCGCCAGTTCGGGCCCCGGTGGAACCCACCGCCCGTTCGAGGAGGTAGTTGGATTGCTGGAGACGGTTCTCGAGAGCGGCGGCCCGCGACCGATTCAGCTGTCGGGCGGCGAACCGACCGTCCGGGATGACCTGCCGCAGATTGTCGAAACGGCCGCACGGATGGGGTTCGAACACGTTCAGCTCAACACCAACGGGATCGCGCTCGTCGAGCGAGACGGCTACGCCGAGCGCCTTGCGGAGGCCGGCGTGACGGCCGTATACCTCCAGTTCGACGGGCTCCGGTCGGAGACCTACGAGGCGATCCGCGGGATCGATCTCGCGGAGACCAAGCGAGCGGCGGTCGAGGTCTGTCGGGACGCCGGGCTGTCGGTCGTTCTGGTTCCGACGGTCGTGCCGGGAACGAACGATCACGAGATGGGCGACATCGTTCAGTACGCCCTCGAGAACCTCGACGTCGTCGAGGCGGTGAACTTCCAGCCGGTCGCCCACTTCGGACGCTACGAGACGAACGAGGGGCGGTTCTCGCTGGACGCGGCGGCGAGACGGCTCGCGGCGCTGTTCGACGGAATCGAGCCCCGTGATCTCATGCCGGTACCGTGCTGTTCGGCGTACTGTCAGTCGGCGACGGCGCTCATGCCGACCGACGATGGGCCGGTACCGCTGACGAGCTTTCTCGACGACGAGCTGTTCGGGGAACTCTCCGGGCTGGTCGACGAGGCCGACTGGATGGAGCTGATCGCGAACACGCCCGCGGGGAAGGACGCCGCCTGCTGTACGACCGGTTGCTGTGGCGAGGGGATGGAGCTACCCGTCGACGCCGGCGAGCTCCTCGATCGGGTGCTCCCGGTGTCGCTGACGGGGTTCATGGACGCCGACGCGGCCGACGTCGGTCGACTGGACAACTGCTGTATCTCCGTGCCGACCGACGACGGGGAGCTGGTGCCGTTCTGCGGCTACAACATGACGACCGAGGACGGACGCTACGCGCTTCGGAACCGAAACGACTGGGGCGGTCGAGGGGCCGTGAACGAACCGCTCGCCAGCGATGACGACTGACGGAGCGAGAGCGTGAAGGGGATCCTCGAAGCGGCGATCGCGAACCCGTGGGCGGCGCTTCGGACGGTTCTGGACGGACCGTTACACCCGGGCGGCGAGGAGGCGACGGGTGAGCTGCTCGATCGGGCCGGAGTGACCGAAGGGACGCGACTCGTCGACGTCGGCTGTGGTGCTGGCGAATCACTCGGAGTGGCGCGGGCTCGCGGCGCCGACGCCGTTGGCGTGGATCGAAACCCCGCCGGCGACGGGACGATTCGAGGGGAGATGACGCGGCTCCCGTTCGCGGACGAAACCGTCGAAGTGGTGCTCGCGGAGTGTACCGTCTGTCTCGCCGACGACAGGGAGCGCGCTCTCGCGGAGATGAGCCGAATCCTGGAGCCTGGCGGTCGTCTGGCGCTGTCGGACGTCGTCGTCGACGGTGAGCTCCCGGCGCTGCCGGAACCGATAGTTCGATCGCTCTGTCTGAGGAACTCGCGGAGTCGCGAGGAGACAGTCACCGAACTGGAGGCCGCGGGATTTACCGTCGGGGAACTCCGGGACCACCGCGAGGAGCTGATGGCGATGCGGGACCAGGTGGGCGAACGCGTCGACTACGAGCGACTCCTCGGACTGCTCGGCGAACGGGGGGGCCGTCTTCTGGACGGGATTGAAACGGTGGAAACCGCAGTCGAGGAGGGATCCGTCGGCTACGTCTCGCTCGTGGCGCGAGTCGAGGACGAAGATATATAGATTTTATAAAAGTACATATCAGTGACCGAACGTCGATCGATCACCCCGCCCCCGGTTGGAATCGGTGCAGTGCCGTTCCGATGACGATGTCCGCGACGCCGAACGCCACGGCGACGACGGCGAGCGCCCGCGGACCGAGACCGAGACCGAAGCCGGCGGCCTCGAGCAGCCCGATCGCACCGATGGCGACGACGCCGATCGACGTGCGCTCCGATCGACCTCGGCGTCGCTCGAGAACCATCCAGCCGAGACCGCCCGCAATCACCGCTCCGGATGCCGGAGCGTAGGGAAGAAACGCGGAGAGAGCGGCGAGGCCGAGCCCGCCGGCGATCGAACCGACACCGGCACCGCGCAGTCGAACCGTCGCGTCCGGCGTGCGTTCGTCCATGCGGACGACACTCTCCCCGATATAAAAACGGTTGGGTGACGTCGGTTCGCATACGTACCGCTATAGTAGCCTATATCGAGTAATATATATCTACTACATAGAGTATATAGATATTAGCACGGTATAAGTACTGTCTCGGGATATCTCCGGTCGATGATGGAACAGACGTCTATCGCAACGGGCAGTATCACTCGAAGGAGCGCGCTGGCGACGCTAGCGGGGGTCGGCGCCGCGTCTATCGCGGGCTGTCTCGGCGGCGGTGGCGGCGGGGACGGGGGACTTTCCGGAACGATCGACGCCTCTGGGTCGAACACGGTCGCGCCGATCACCTCGTGGGCTGGCGAGAACTTCTCCAACGAATATCCGGACGTACTCGTCGACGTCGACCCACAGGGAACGGGCGCGGGCTTTCAGGAGTTCTGCCGACAGAACTCCGACGTCCAGAGTGCGAGCCGGCTCATCACCGACGAGGAAGTCGAGATCTGTGACGACAACGACGTCAACTACGACAACCTCGAAGTCGGGCTCGACGGCCTGGCGGTCGTCAAGAACTCCGAGAACGACTGGGTCGAGGACATCACGCTGGAAGAACTCAAACGAACCTGGGAGTTCGAATCTGACGTCGAGACGTGGAGCGACATCCGCGAGGAGTGGCCGGACCAGGAGATCGCACTCCACGCCCGCGACTCCGCATCGGGGACGTTCGACTACTTCACTCGGGAGATCAACGGAGAGATCGGTAACGTCCGCGACGACTACTCCGCGACGAGCCAGACCAACGAGATCATGGGTGCGGTCGCCGACAACGTCGACGGCTTCGGCTGGGGCGGCGTCGGCTACCTGCGAGCGATCGAGGACGATCAGCCGATCGAGGCGGTGCCGGTCGAGAGCGACTCCACCGGCGGCTTCTTCCGTCCGACGCGGGAGAACGTCGAGAGCGGTGATTACTCCCCGCTCGCGAGGCCGCTCTTCGCGTACTTCAACATCGCGAGCCTCGAGGAACGGACCGACCTCATCGGATCGTTCGCCCGCTTCTACACGAACGACGCCCAGCAGTTCGCCCGCGACGAGGGGTTCTTCGCCGCACCCGACGAGATCACCGACGAAAACCACGACAGGATCGACAGCTGGCTCGAGGAGGTCGGAGCCAGCCCGGACGATCTCACCGTCCAGGCGGAGTAACCACCCAGGATGAGCACGGAAACGGACCCCGGACCGGGGATAACGAAGGGTAGTGGCACGCAGGCCGACCAGATCGAGAACCGCCGCGCGCGGCGGGTACTGTTCGGCTGTGCCGTTATCACGGTGCTCACGACGCTCGCGATCTTCTTCGTGCTGTTCGACAACGCCGCGAGCTACTTCTGGAGCTCGCGGATCACCGAGGCGATCTTCCTCGGCGAGCCGTTCGAACGGGAGATCACGTTCACCGAGTTCTTCACTGGCACCCGGTGGGCACCCGAGCACGCGACGCCGGCCCACGGCATCCTCCCGGTCGCCTTCGGGACGCTGGCGATCACCGTCGGCGCGGCGTTCGTCTCGATTCCGATCGGGACCGCGACTGCGCTGTATATTTCCGAGTACGCCTCGAAGAGCGTCCGATCGAAACTCAAGCCGACGCTCGAGGTACTGGCCGGGATTCCGACGATCGTCTACGGCTACTTCGCGATCGCCTTCATCAACCCTGTCGTCGTCGGACCGATCGCCGACGCGCTGTTCGGCATCAACGTCGGCCGGTACAGCATGGTTTCGGGGATGTTGGTCGTCGGCATCATGACGATCCCGATGGTCTCCTCGATCAGCGAGGACGCCATGCAGGCCGTCCCCGACGAGCTTCGAAACGGCGCCTACGCCCTCGGAGCGACCAAATACGACGTCTCGCTGAGCGTCGTCGTTCCCGCGGCGATCTCGGGCATCTTCGCCTCCTACATCCTCGCGGTCTCGCGGGCGATCGGCGAGACGATGGCCGTCACCCTCGCGGCCGGCTTCAACGCCAACATCACGGCGAACCCGTTCTCGGAGATCATGACGATGACCGCGTACATGGTGTCGATGGCCCGGGGGACGTCGGCGGTCGGTACCGTCGAGTACCAGTCGCTGTTCGCGGTCGGACTAGTGCTTTTCGTCATGACGCTCTCGATGAACCTGCTGAACGACCACCTCAAACGCCGCTTCCAGGAGGAGTACCAGTGAGCACAGACACGTCCGACGACACCGGCGAGGAACTGTTCGGCGACGTCGATCTCGGCTGGGAACATCTCAAAAACCGGATCTTCCTCGGGATCGTCTTCGCCGCCGCGATGTTCGGCGTCGTCGCTCTCGGGCTGTTGCTTCTCGACATCGCCACCGACTTCTACGTCGGAGTGACGGAGTTCAACATCAACCTCGGCGAGTTCCTCACGCGGGACGGCTCCCGACGCGAGGAACTCGCCGGATTCCGCGGCGCGATCGTCGCCTCGATCATGCTGATGGGCGTAACGGCGTTTCTCTCCTTCTTCGTCGGGGTCGGCTCGGCGATCTATCTCGAGGAGTACGCGCCGAAGAACCGCGTCACCCGACTCATCGAGGCGAACCTCGCGAACCTCGCCGGCGTTCCCTCGATCGTCTACGGGCTGTTGGCGCTGGCCGCACTGCGGAACGGGATCGGTCTCGGTCCGATCGTCCTCGTCGGCGGCGTCGCGCTCGCACTGTTGGTGATGCCGATCATCATCGTCTCCACTCAGGAGGCGCTGCGAGCCGTCCCGGACGGCGTCCGGCGTGGATCGTACGCGACCGGCGCGACGAAGTGGCAGACGATCCGCAGGGTCGTGCTGCCGGCAGCGCTCCCCGGGATCTTCACCGGAACGATCCTCGCACTGGCGCGCGCGATCGGCGAGACGGCACCGCTTCTGATGGTCGGCGCGCTGTTCGTGAACCGGATACCGTACGGGCCGTTCGATCGGTTCAGCGGCATGCCGACACAGATCTACGCGTGGGCGGCCGAACCGAGCCAGCACTTCATCCACCTCGCCGCGATCGGTATCGTGGTGCTGCTGACGATGATGCTGTTCATGAACGGCGTGGCAGTGTATCTACGGAACAAGTACGAAACGGAGGTATGAACATGTCAACACAGGAAACAGACGGTTCGCCGATTTCGACCGACGTACGGACGACCGAAAACGCCCGGGCCGATCGCCCCGACGAAACCGTCGTCGCGACCAGGGGACTCGACGTCTACTACAACGACGATCAGGCGCTCGACGACATCGACATCGAGATCCCCGAGAACAAGGTGACTGCGCTCATCGGCCCCTCGGGCTGTGGGAAATCGACGTTCCTCCGGTGTATCAACCGGATGAACGACCAGATCGACGCCGCCCACGTCGAGGGTGAAGTCGTCTTCAAGGGCAAGAACGTCTACGACGACGACGTCGATCCCGTCGCACTCCGCCGAAAGATCGGACAGGTGTTCCAGAAACCGAACCCGTTCCCGAAGAGCATCCGCGACAACGTCACGTACGGACTCGAAGTGCAGGGGAAAGACACCTCCGACGAGGACGTCGAGCGCGCCCTCCGCGGCGCGGCGCTGTGGGACGAAGTGAAGGATCAACTCGACGAATCGGGGCTCGACCTCTCGGGCGGCCAACAACAACGCCTCTGCATCGCCCGTGCGATCGCCCCGGACCCCGAAGTGATTCTCATGGACGAGCCGACGTCGGCACTGGACCCCGTCGCGGCCTCGAAGATCGAGGATCTCATCGACGAACTCGTCGAGGAGTACACAGTCATCATCGTCACACACAACATGCAACAGGCGGCCCGCATCTCCGACAAGACCGCCGTCTTCCTCACCGGCGGCGAACTCGTCGAGTTCGACGACACGGCGGCGATCTTCGAGAACCCGAGCGACAGTCGCGTCGAGGACTACATTACCGGGAAGTTCGGATAATGCCCCGAGAACAGTACCAAGAGCGGCTGGGCGAGCTCCGACAGCGAGTTCTCGAGATGGCCGAACTGGTCGTCGAACGGCTCCGGACCGCGCTCGGGACGTTCGAGAGCCGCGACGAGGAGGCGGCCCGCTCCGTGATCGACGGTGACGAGGAGATCAACGAGCGGTATCTCGACCTCGAAGCCGATTGCGTCCAGTTACTCGCACTCCAGCAGCCGGTCGCCGGAGATCTCCGTTTCATCACAGCGTCGTTCAAGATCATCACCGATCTCGAACGGATCGGTGACCTCGCGACGAATCTCGCCGAGTATGCCACCGAAACCGACCGGACGTACTCGGACGTCGACGTCCGGGAAATCGGCGCGCTCACCGCGGAGATGCTCGAGGACGCGATCGACGCCTACGCAGGCGAAGTCGCCGACGCGACCTTCGAGATCGCTCGCCGCGACGACGAGATCGACGCGTACTGCCAGCAGGCCGGCGAGGTCGTGATACGGGATCTGATCGACGGGGAGATCGGCGACAGCTCCGACGAGGAGATACGAGCGCTGCTCGACGACGTCTCCCGGACGCTGCTGACGATCCGGGATCTCGAGCGGGTCGGCGATCACGCCGTCAACATCGCCGCCCGAACCCTCTACATGGTCGAAAACGACGACGAGCTGATCTACTGAAATGAACGACACGAACGCTGATCGAACGGGGACGGAGGGTCGCCAGTGATCCCCGAGTGGAAGCCGGCGGAACCGATCGTCCGGAAGGTTCAGCTGACGGGTGGATCGACGTACACGGTGTCGATCCCCAAAGAGTGGGCGACCGAACAGGAGATCGAACCCGGCTGTTCGGTGGATCTGTACGCTCGCCCGGACAGGCTGGTAGTCGCACGCGGCGAACTCGACGACGCGAGTCGGGTGGCCGAGATCCAGGTCGGCTCGAACACGCCGGCCGATCTCGCGAGATACGTGACGGCCGCCTACGTGTCGGGCTGCGACGAACTCCGGATCGATGGAGCCCTCGACACGGATCGGCGGCGGGCGGTGCTCGACGCGACGAGTGGACTCATCGGCTTCGAGACGACGGTCGCGGACGGAACCGGCGTCGTCGTCCGCTCGATGCTCGATCCGAGCGAACTCTCGCTCGAACAGACGCTCGCCCAGATGAAGATAACGGCGCTGTCGATGCAACAGGACGCGATCGGTGCCGTCGTTTCCGACACTGACGCCGACGGCATCGCCGGACAGGACGACGACGTCGATCGGCTGTTCGGTCTCGTCTGCCGCCAGTTCCAGCGCTCGCTCGTCGATCCGGGAACGCCGATGGAATCCGGGGCGCTCACGACCTTCGAGTATTACACCGCAGCCCGTCAGCTGGAACGAATTGCAGACCACGCCGAGAAGACCGCGAACGTTGCGCTTCGGCTCGAGGAGCCGCTGCCGACGGAGATCGGCGAGCGGCTGATCGAGCTCTCCGACCGTGCACGGAATCTCGTCGAGGATGCGCTCTCCGGACTGCTCGACGGCGGCGATCCGGCGCGGATGAGCGGTGTCGTCGACGACGCCGAACCGCTGAGCCAGGCGCTCACGGAACTCGATCGGGAGCTCTACGAACGACAGCTCGCCGACGGCTACCTGCTCGGTACGGTCGTCGATAGCCTGAGCCGAACCGTCGATTACGGCGTCAACATCGCCGAAGCCGGGCTACAGGCGTCGGTCCGAGAGAGCGCACGAGTACTGACGGAGATATACCGCTCTTCCGTACCGGGGAGAGTGCCGTATCACAATTATAACCGCTTAAGCTACGATCCGGACCAGCTACTGACATGGGGACGATCGACGTCGAGGAGATCGGAACACGTCTCGGGGGTGCCGAACGCTGCGTCGCTCGCGAGCGCGAGCGACACCCTCAGTTCGATCGCCGACGAGCTTGCCACTCTCGAAAAGAACGTCGAATCCGAGCGGAACTTCGGCGCGCTGGACGCGTACTACATGCCGCCTGAACGTGCTCGAGCGCGACTGCGAGGAACTCTCGCGGAGCGGCAGGCGGCCCTCGTCGAACAGCGCCGTTCGCTGACGCGCTCCGCCTGTGGTCCCGACATCCCGTCGTATCTCTACTCGGAGCTTTCCGTCCGGCATCCGATCGTTTCGACGGCCGCAGAGCTGCTCACCGAAACCGACCGCGTCGAACGTTCGATCGCCTTCAGTCACTGACCGCTCACCGGCGCAGTAGCTCGTCCGCGGTCCGGAGCGCGTCTGCGGCCATTGCCGGCGTTATCGCCTGTGGCTGGTTCCCCATCGTCGTGTCGTCCGCGCAGGCCCCTCGAGCGATCGTCTCGACGGCGTCGGCCGCTCCCAACTCCTCCAGCGGGGACGTGAGCGCGAGCCGGCGGCAGACGTCGACGACCTCCGAGATCGTCGCCTGATCGCGGTCCTCGAGCAGTAACTGGGCGATCGCTCCGAACGCGACGAGTTCACCGTGCGGCTGGGAGATACCGGCACGGGTGAACCCCTTTCCGAAGGCGTGTGCGGCCGCGAGCCCGCCGCTCTCGAAGCCGACCCCCGACAGGAGCGTGTTCGCCTCGACGACGATTTCGACGGCCTCCGTGACCGCGTTCCGCGAGACGGCCGAAAGTGCCGTCTCGCCGTACTCGACGACGTTACGGTAGCTCTCGGCGGCGAGCAGCCGCGCGGCACGGGTCGCCGTCCCGCCGGCGTGGCTGTCGGCACCGGACCGCGCCGCCGCCTCGACCTCGAACCGGGTCGCGAGCGCGTCGCCCATCCCGTAGCGGAGGAACCGCTCGGGTGCGGCGGCGATTACCGCCGTGTCGACGGCGACGACCTCCGGGTTCCGCTCGCGGTGAACGTATCCGTCGAAGCCGCCCGACTCGTCGTAGACGACCGCGACAGCGCTGCAGGGCGCGTCGGTGCTCGCGACGGTCGGCACAGTCACCAGCTCCGAGCCGACCGCCTCGGCGACACCCTTCCCGGTGTCGATTGCGACGCCGCCCCCGACCGCGACGACGACGTCGGCACCGTCGGCCGTTCGGGAGAGCGAGTCGATCGACTCGAAGGTGCAGGCGTCGACGTTCGACTCGACGGCGGTCACGGAGAGTCCGGCACGCTCGAGCCCGTTCGTCACCGCCGCTTCGGCGTTCGACAGCGCCGTCTCGCCGCCGAGGACGAACGCCCGAGAACCCGTCAACGGGGCGTACGTCGCCGGATCGTCGAGGACGTCCCGTCCCTGAACGTAGGCGGCGGGGGCGATCAGCCGACGGACCATTCAGACGCCCCAGGGATGGATCGTCGCGCGGTAGGCCTCGCCGCTCGCCTGCTTCTCGTAGGCCTCCTCGGCGTCGTCGAAGCCGACCCTGTGGTTGAACAGTTCGCCGAACGGCATCTCGTCGGCGAGCAGCTCGAGGAGCGCGATCCCCGTCTCGAACTGGTTCGGGGGGTACGCGAGGCTTCCCCGAATGTCGATATCCTTCTGGACGACTCGCGTGGGGTTGATCTCCGTCTCGCCGCTGTAGGCGTAGTGGCCGGCCTCGACGAGTGTCCCCCCGTCGCGAACGAGTTCGATCCCCTGCTGGAAGGCGATCGGCTGCCCCGCCGCCTCGACGACGACGTCCGGTCCGACGTTGCCGCTCGTGAGCCCCTGAACCGCCTCGACCAGTTCGTCGGTGTCGTCGGGTCCGGTTACGTTGACCGTCTCGGTGGCACCGAACTGTTCGGCGACGGACAGTCGCTCGTCGATGGCGTCGAGCGCGATGATCTGTCCGGCGCCGGCGGCCCGCGCCGCACTCATCGTCAGCAATCCGATCGGGCCGGCACCCTGAACTGCGACGCTCTTGCCGATGCCGAACCCCTCCCGCGCGTCCGGCTGTCCGGGCGGGTAGGCGCGCTCGAACGCCCGCGTCGCGACCGCGAGCGGCTCGACGAGCGCGCCGAGTTCGGGATCGAGGTCGTCCGGCATCCGGTAGAACGACGCTCGCTCGTCGACGATCATGTACTGGCCGAATCCCCCGTGAGCGCGCTGGCGGTATTCGGCGTTCATGAAGCCGTAGACGTCACGGTTCCGACAGGTCGTCGGTCGGCTCGGAACGTTCTGGCAGAACCAGCACTCCCCGCAAACGATACCGGGAACGATCGCGACGGTGTCACCCTCCGAGACGGGATCACCCTTCGAGTCCGCGGTGACGTCCTCGCCCAACTCCTCGATCGTCCCGGCCATCTCGTGACCCGGCACCACCGGGAAGTCGAGATCCATCCCGCCCTCGTACATGTGCACGTCGGTGCCGCAGATCCCGCTGAGCGTGATCTTGACGCGCAGTTCTCCAGGGCCGACCTCCGGAAGTTCGACCGTTCGCTGGGTCAGCTCCCCCGGCTCCTCCATGACGAGCGTTTTCGACTCCATGCTTGGGTAGTGTTACCTCTCGTACTTTCCAGTTTCTATCAGCTAGCAATTAGATTACGGATGAAGGACAGCTAGCTCACGGCCCGTCGATTCCCTCCCACTCGGCGATCGGTTCGCGCCACTCCTCGGGGATCGGCGTGGCGGCTTCCGACTCCGGATCGTACGCGATGAGTACGACCTCCGCGGTCGCCGCAACGCCCTCGTCGGTGCGGACCTCGTACTCGAGTTCGAAACTGGATCGACCCATTCCCGCCACGTTCTGGGCGACGGTGACGGTGTCGTCGAGCAGTATCGGCTTCGTGTACTGGATCGTCTGCTCGACGAGCGCCACCGGCGTTCGGTCGTGGCGGAGGCCGACGACCTCCTCCCAGTACTTCGTCCGAGCCTGTTCGAGATAGCTCAGATACACCGCCTGGTTTACGTGACCGAACGGGTCGATATCGCGAAACTGCGGATCGAACGTCGTGGTGAACGTGAACTCCGTCATGTGATCTGCTCTACGGTCGATAGTCGAGGGACGACATAAAAGATACGGGGACGATTGGCACGGCGAACAGCGCGTGGAACCCGCTCGACCCACAACTCATGTAGCTGCGGGCGCTTGTGCCGAACGAGCCATGGAGAGGGAGGCGGATCCACTCGATCGACTCTCAGTTCTCGTCCGTTCGCGAACGCGCGTCGAAATACTCGAGCGGCTGGCGTCCTCCGGCGCGACCACCCAGCGGGAGCTCCGAGACTGTCTCGACGCGTCCCGATCGACGATCGTTCGCGCGCTTTCGGCGCTCGAACGACAAGGGTGGATCGAGCGGACCCCGGAGAGCTATCGGATCACGACGAGTGGCGAGTTCGTCGCCGAGGGGCTCGACGAACTGCTCGAGACGGTTCGGCTGACCGAAGAGCTGTCGGCGTTTCTGGAGTGGTTCCCTCACGGGGACGTCGAGTTAGACCCGGCGTCGCTTCGGGACGCCGAGGTGACGACCTCGACGCCGTCGGACCCGTACGCGCCCGCGAGAACGCAGACCGAGTTCGTCCGAGCGGTCGGCCGTTTCGTGGGATTCCTCCCGGCGATCGATCTGGAGGGGACGAAGATCGTTCGGGATCGAATCGCAAACGGCGAGCTGACTGCCGAGATCGTGATCCCGGACGAGGTCGCCGAGACGGTGCGCGACGAGCCGTACGCGCCGCTGTTCCGCGATATGTTCCGAACGGGACGGCTGTCGGTGCTCGTCGTCGACCGGCTCCCCTTTTATCTGGGACTGGACGGCGACGACCGCGTCCAGATCGGTGTCGCGGACGAGGAGGGGATCCCACGGGCGCTTCTGGAGACGAACGCGGAGCCGGCCCGATCGTGGGCCGAAGCGTACTACTCCGAGCACCGAAATCGAGGGCGGGAGCTATCGATCGAGGGACTGTAACTGTAATCGAAGGGAGGAGAGGACCATCCCTCGAAGGCGGCGGCTGCCGACCAGACCGGCCGCCGCGTGGAGGGGCGCCAGAGGCAGTGTGGTGTGGTGCCTCGGGTGCGTACTGGCGCCATCTATGAGGTGGGGCTCAACCCCCCAGAACGTTTAGGTTGGTATTTCAGGGTCGGAGTCGAGACACAACAGCAAAGGGCGGTGGGCCGTATCCGAATCCATGGACGACCGTGAGAGCGCGCTGCCGCACGCGGAGGACGTCGACGACGTGCCGATCGTCTCCTGCTCGCGGTGCAACCGCGAGTGGGATCTCGCTTACGAACTCGACGAACTCGCCGCCGGGAACCGCGCAGTCGAGCAGTTCGCGCTCGACCACGAGCGACACACCGGTCACTATCCGGACTGCGTGACGCCGTGGGTGGCGGCGTGTCGACGGTGTCCGGACGGCAGCCGGTTCCTCGAGGAGCGACCCGCGCGCCGGTGGGCGCGAACCCACGCTCGCCACACGGGCCACGCCGTCGAACTCGCATCGCCGGACGACGAAGAGGCAGTCGTCGAGCCGAACTGAGAGGGAGTATCGTAGCGGTTCATACAATCGGAATCCAACTCCGAGAGACGGAACCGAATCGAAGCCCACGAAATACCCGGTCGGCGACGATACGCCCTATGAGCTACACTACGCCTCCCGTAGCGCCTCGAGAACGTCCGCCCAGTAGTCGCTCCCGTCGAACGTGAGCTGGACTCGATCGGCGACGCCGCCGTAGCTGTCGAGTATCTCGTCGGCGAGATCCTCCGGCGGGGCCCGAACCGCGAAGGCGTCGAGCATCTCGTCGGTGACGAGCTCGGTCATCTCGTCCCAGTTGCCCTCCTTCGAGAGTTCGTGCAGCTCCATGCCGACCTCCTTCCAGCCGTGCAGCTCGAGGACGTCATGGTACGTCCGCGTCGAGCCGTAAAAGGCGATCCGCTCTTTGGCCTCCCGGCGCATCGCGGCGCGTTCGGCCTCCGTTTCGCCGGTGACGAGGAACGGGCTGGCGGAGAGTTCGACGTCGCCTGGATCGCGGTCGCCGATGGCCGCGCCCTCCTCGATCAGCGGCACGATCACCTCCTCGGTGTATTTCGGCGTGTTGAACGCGTGCATGCAGAGCGCGTCGGCGACCTCGCCGGCCATCTTGATGTTGTACTCGTTGACTCCGGCGGTCCAGATCGACGGCGGGCCGACCTCGAGCGGACCGGGGTTGAACTCCTCGGTCATCAGCGAGAACTGGTAGAACTCGCCGTCGAAATCGAGGTCGGCCGCCTCGCCCTGGAAGACGTCGAAGATGTGCCGCAGCGCGAGCACCTCCTCACGGAGCCGCGGACCGGGACTCTTCCACTCGAAGTCGACGGAGAACCGCCGCACGTTGTGTCCCTTCACCTGCGTACCGAGCCCGAGCGTCATCCGGCCGTCGGAGAACCGCTGGAGATCCCACGCCATGTACGCCAGCACCATCGGTGACCGGGTGAACGACGTCGCGATTCGCGTGCCGAGCTGGATCTCCTCGGTTCGGTCGGCGATCACCGGCAACGGCATGAACGGATCGCTCGACAGCTCCGGCGCGAAGACGCCGTCGAAGCCGAACGCCTCGGCCTGTGCCGCGAGGTCGGCCGTCTTCGTCGAGAGTCCGTGGCGAACGCCGGTGTCGATCTTCAGCTCACTCATGAACGACTACCGAATCTGCCCGCACGCTGTTAACAGTTCTCCCCGCATCGGAGTCGACGACGGCTACGGCTCGACGCGCCCGACGAACCGGGCCGGTGCGCCGTCGCCGCCCCGGATCCGCATCGGAAACCCCTGAATCCACGCGTCCCGTCCGAGCAGCGCGTCGAGGTTCCGGAGATGCTCGGCGATCAGTACGCCGCTCTCGAGCAGCGTTCGGTGGATCGGATACGCCGACCACCCCTCGGGACGCATCTCGCGCGGTCGGTCCGGGCTCGGCGTGTCGCTACAGACCAACTGGACGTCCTGCTCGAGCAGCCATTCGCCGACCTCGGCGGCGAACCACGGATACCGATGGTAGGAGGGCTCCTCGTAGCGGTCGTCCCAGCCGGTGTAGAGAGCAATGACCTCACGATCCGCATCCACCGTTCCGTCGGCTGCCTCGCGAACCGTCGAGAGCGAAATCTCCGTCGGCTCGTCGCGGCTGACGTCGATCACCGCCGCACGCCCCTCGAATCGTTCGAGGGGGATCTCGTCGATCGTCTCGCCGCCGGGAACGAAGTGCCGCGGGGCGTCGACGTGCGTTCCGACGTGGGTCGGCGTGCCGATCCACTGGACGTTCGTGCCGTCGGTTTCGACGTTCGAGAGCTCTTCGAGCGTCGGCTCCGGCAACGCCGCCGAGTGCGGAACGTCGCCGTGGAACGGCTGTGTGAGGTCGATCCACATGAGACGACGGAGGACGCGCGGGGCTTTCGCGGTTTCGGCGACCCGAGAGATTAACAGCCCGGTCGGCAAACGTCGGCCATGGCCGAACGAACCGGGGGAGAACGGCGGTGACCTTCCGGTGGCAGTGTGAGGGATGCGGCGAGATCCACGGGACGAACGTCGACCGATGCCGTAGCTGCGGAACCGACGTCTTCCGACCGCTGACGCTGTCCGATCTCGACGCCTCGACGGATCGGCGAGGCGACGCGGCGCCGCTCCCGGAGCCGACGCTCGACGAGCTGCTCGGCGGTGGCGCCGAGCGGACCGGCAGTTCCGGACGCAGAATCCCCAGTAGAGTGGTACTCTTCGTCCTCGGTCTCGCGTTCGCGATGGCCGCGTGGTATCTCCTCGTCGCCGCGACGTGAGCGGCCTGTCGAACGTTTCAAGGTCCTCTCCGCTGCGGATACGATGTGGTGATTCCCGATCCGCGCCGCGCGCTGGCTCGCCGCGTCTACTACGGGTGGGTCGTCGCCGTCGCCTGCTTTCTCGCCTCCGTCGTCGTCTTCGGGTCGAGCTACGCGTTCGGCGTCTTCTACGACGCATTCATCGACTCCTTCGGCGCGCCCCGCTCGTGGCTGGCGTTCGTCTTCGGGCTCCAGACCGCACTACTGTACGTCGTCGGCATCGGGGCCGGGCGGTTGATCGACCGACACGGACAGCGGCGAGTGGCGGCGGTCTCGTCGGTGATCCTCGTCGCCGGGCTCGTCTGGACGGCGTTCGCCCGCTCGTACGTGGAGCTCCTTCTCGCGTTCGGTGTCGTCTCCGCGACCGGGATGGCCGGACTGTACATCGTTGGCTACGCCACGCTCCCGGCGTGGTTCGAGCGTCGACGCGGGCTCGCGACCGGCTTCGCGGCCGCAGGGCTCGGTGCCGGGCTCGTCGTGGTCCCGCCAGGAGCCGACGCCGCGATCGCGGCGTTCGGGTGGCGGCGCGCGATGCTCGTCGTCGCCGGCTTCGCCGTCGTCCTGCTCGCGGTCGTCGTCGTCCTGCTGGCCGATACCCCCGAGGAAGTCGGCGCGGATTCCAGCGTCGAGTTCGGCGACGGCGAAACCGACGAGGACGAAGGGAAGATCGACGTTCGCGCCGTCGTCTCGTCGGCGCCCTTCCTCCTCGTACTCGTCGGCTGGCTGCTCGTCTTCACGCCGATGTACGTCGTGTTTAGCCACGTGGTCCTTCACGCCAGCGACGCGGGCGTGGGGCGATCGACGGGCGTCCTCGCCATTGCCGTCATCGGCGTCACGACGACCGCCGCCCGCATCGGCATCGGCGGGCTCTCGGATCGGCTCGGCAGAACTCGCACGTTCGTCACGGGGGCGATCGTGCTCGGCTCGGCGACGGTCGGCATCGCGGTCGCCCCGACCGCCACCGCGCTGCTCGTGATCGCCGCCGCCTTCGGAGCCGGCTACGGCGCCTGCGGCGGCTTGCTCGGCGCGATCACTGCCGATCTGTTCGGCAATCGATCGCTCAACACGCTGTTCGCGATCCTGTCGCTGGCGTTCGCGATCTCGGGACTCTTCGCACCGCCGCTCGCGGGACTGTGGTTCGAAATCGCCGACAGCTACCGGCCCGCGTTCGTCGCCGCGGGGTTGCTCGGAATCGCGGGATCGGGCTGCGTCGCCCTCGGATCGGCGCGGGCCTGATTCCGACTACCGGTCCTCGCGGAGCTGGAACGTCGGAAGCGGCTCGAGCTCCTCGAGCGGCGGATCCTCGAAGAGGTGGCGGGCGACGACGCGCTTGTGAACCTCGTCGGCGCCGTCGACGATCCGGAACGGGCGAACCGCCTCGTAGAAGTCCGACAGCGGAAGATCCTTCCCGATCCCCGAGCCGCCGCAGGCCTGTAGCGCGGTGTCGACGGCGTCCTGAACGGTGTTCGCAGCGAACGTCTTCGCCATCGACACCTCGATTCGAGCCTGTTCACCTGCCTCGATCCGGTCGGCGGCGTGTCGGACGGTCGCCCGGACCGCGTGGAGCCGCGTCGCCGCGTCGACGAGCGCGAACCGCTGGGCCTGTTTCTCCGACAGTGCCGAGTCGAACGCCTCGCGATCGGAGAGATACGCCGTCGCGATGTCGAGGGCTCGCTCGGCGAGCCCGGAGTAGCGAAGGCAGTGCGTCAACCGCGCGGGGCCGAGCCGCTGTTGGGCGATGCTAAACCCCTCACCTTCCTCGCCGAGACGGTGCTCGTCGGGGACGCGAACGCCGTCGAAGCGAACCTCCGCGTGGCTCTTCCCCGACGGGTGGCTCCCCAGATGCGGGATGTTGCGGACGACCTCGACGCCCGGCGCCTCCGCAGGGACGAGAAACAGCGAACAGCCCTCGTAGGGGTGGGCGTCCCAGTCGGTTCGCGCGAGAACGATGAAGAGGTCGGCCTCAACTCCCTGAGTCGTCCACCACTTGTGGGCGTCGATAACCCAGTCGTCGCCGTCCGCCTCGGCCCGGGACCGAACCATCTTCGGATCGGATCCCCCGCCAGGTCGCGGTTCGGTCATCGCGAACGCCGACCGCATCTCGCCGGCGACGAGCGGATCGAGATACTGCTCCTTCTGGAGGTCGTCGCCAGCCAACTCGAGCAGGTGCATGTTCCCCTCGTCCGGGGCGTCCATCCGCATCGCCGTCGGCCCGAGCAACGAGCGGCCGGCGACCTCGAACACCGGCAGCGCCTCGCGAAACGACAGTCCGAGTCCGCCGTGCTCGGCGGAGAGTTGCGGCGCGTAGACGTCGTACTCGCGGGCTCGCTTCCGGAGGTCGGCGATCGTTCCTGCGGAGGCGGTCGCGCCGCCGGCCAGCGCTCGTTCCTTCGGCAAGACGACCTCGTCTAGAAACTCGCGGGCGCGCTCGGCGACGGCCTCGCCACGCTCGGGATCGTCGTACTGCATACCCAACGCTTCGCGGACGAACGGAAGAACCGCGGCGACGATTCCCGGAGGTCGGGAAACGGAACCGAACCCGTTCGGCTGTCGGCTATCCGCTATCGAGGAGTGCGTCCATCAACTTCGATTGGGCCGCAGAGAGATGTTCCGAGAAGGTCGACGGGGAGATCCCGAGCGTCTCGGCGACTTCGCCCGCATTGGCGCGCTTCGGGTGCTCGAAGTATCCCATCCCATGGGCGGTTTCGAGAACCTCCCGCTGGCGGTCGGTCAACGAGCCGCGGTCGACGAACACGAGCTCGTGTTCGTCGGGATCGTCCCGCGAGCGAAGCAGCCGCCGGACGTCGACGGTGGAGTATCGCTCCTGGAGCGTCGAGATGACGTCCCGAAGCTGATCCATGCCGACTGCGTGAAAGACGAGGTAGAGCTGGCCGTCGTGGGTGTGTGCGTCGACGAGCGGGCAGTCGAATCGCTCGATATCGCTGCAGGGGCACCGCGTCCCCCGCTCTCGAAAGGCCCGGTACACCGTCTTCGATCCGTAGTCGAACACCTCCTCGAGATCGGCGTCGATCCCCGAGACGTCGGCGCTCGAATCGAGCATGAACTCCACGGTCGATCGGTCGCTTTCGGCGCCGCCGCAGCCCCGAGAGATCGAAAGTGTCGGCGTCCCTGCCACCTGAACCGCCCGCGTAACCGGACAGCTACCGTCCGCATCGACGAGCAACTCGGCCCGAATCCCCGAACTCATTGGTCGCCGTTGCGGCTCCAGCACCGTAAGCGCATAGTCCGAAATGACTGACCCCATTTAAATAACCCCGTATATTGTGGGATTCATTTCCCCATCCCCCAGCACCTTACAATAAATATGTCAACTGCGTCTGCGATGTTGAAATCTCCGCGTGGCTCCCGGAATCGAACCGACCACTCCGTCGACGAGGAAGCGGTGCTGTCGGCGCTACACGACGAGGACTGCCGGGAGCTGCTGGCGGCGACGACCGAGGACTGTCTGACGGCGAAGGAGCTGATCGGCAAATGTGAGATCCCGAAATCGACGATCTACCGGAAACTGGATCTGCTCACCGACGCCGGACTGCTCGAGGAGTGTATCCGCATCAGCACCGACGGCACCCACGCCAGCGAATACTGCCGTGCGTTCGAGGACATCACCATCACCGTCACCGACCAGCAGGTCGCAGTCGGCATCACGACTGGGTGAGTTGGCGTGAATCGAGCGTCCGGGTACGGCAGAACCGCCGACACCTCGGTCCGTACGGTATCGGATCGAAATCTCACGTTATTTAATCGGGGGGTCGGTAACAGCTCCCGACGCGGTAACCGAAGCCTCGAGCGAACCCGATGACAACATACCAGTTTACCTGCCCCGGCTGCACGCAAGAGATCGAGGTCGACAACCCGATGCGAGAGACGATCCTTCAAGTAGGGTGTCCGGTGTGCACGGAACCGATCGACGAAGCGGCATTCGACCGACTGTAGCTACGCCTCCCGATCGACGTCGACGCTGCGACCGCTCAGCGACGTCGGTTCGAGAACGTAGAGGTCGATGTCGAGATCCGCCTTCGATCCGGCCCACACTTCGAACAGTGGCCGTTTCGCCTGACCGTACTGGGCGATCGTTTCGGGAGTCAGTTCGTCGGGGTCGATCCGCTCGAGGGAGCCGATCGCGACGACGCTTCGGTACGTCGAGCCGACCTCGTCGTAGACGACGAGTCGGGCGTCGGGCGTCGAGGTGAGGAACCGCCGCTTTTCGCTCTCCGGCGTCGAGACGAGTCTCGTGTAGAACCGCCGCCGTTCCGTGTCGTAACCGTAGGAGATCGGGATCGCGTACGGATCGTCCGCTCGAGCGAGTGCCAGCACTCCGGTCTCGTGGACCCCGAGGAACTCGTCGATCTCCGACGCGGACATCTCGGCCCGCCGATCGGTGGCCATACACAGTTCACGACAGCGACCGTATTTTAGTGTTACACATGTTCCCCGAGGAACAGCGAGAGAATCACAGCGGCGTAGCCGACGCCGCCGAGGGCGGCGAGCGCGCGGCCAGCGGTCGTCGCTGTCGAAGCACCGCCGAGGATACCGACGGTTTCGACGGCAAGCCCGGCGAGGAGTAACCCCACCACAGCGCCGGCGATTCGGTCGCCGGGACCGATACTGGGCGGGTAGAACTGGTAGCTGACGCCGACGACGACGAGTCCGAGGAAGCCGAGCGACGCGAGCCGGACGTGAGCGTCGACGAGACGCGGATCGAGGCCGACGAACGTGAGGTGAAGCCCGATCGTGACGGCCGCGACGCCGGCGAGCGCGCCGACGAGGACGATCGGAAAGCCGATCCGTCGTCGGTCACTCCGCCGGTACATGTCGGCGAAGGCGACTGCGAAGCCGACGACTGCGACGGACTGGAGGAGCCCGCCGACGCGGAACAGTACGCCGCCGCCGAAGTCGACGGCGAGCAGTGCGGGCGCGACGGCGCCCGCGACGAGAACGACCGACGGGGCGAGCCGGGTCGGTGAGACGACGAGGAATCGGGGAAGGAGCCGGAATCCGAGCGCGAAGATCAACAGCGCCGCCGTTCCGGCGGCGAGCAGGTGGGTTCGAGCCGGGCCACCGACGCCGACGAGCGACAGCGCCGCCGACACCGCGAGATAGCCGAGTGCGACCGGAACGAAGCCGTTCGCGATCCGATCGACGTCCCGTCTGTCTCGGTTGACGCCGCCGGTTCCCGTCTCGGCTCCGAGCACGTTATCGCGGATCGTCC
>SKTU01000139.1 GCA_007122455.1 Haloarculaceae archaeon
CCGTCGATGGGGACGAGAACGTCACTCATGCTCCGACAGTCGAGGCGAACTACTGCCCCACCGTACAAATATCCGCCTCTCGCGGCAGCCAGCTACGCCTCGATGATCTCGTCGGAGTCGAACTCCGGAACCGCCATCGTTCCCTCGAGGGCGGTCGTCGCGACGCCGCCGACCGAGACGGGGTCGCTGCGTGCCCGGACACGGACGTGTCCGGGACGATCGACGAACTGTCCCTGTTCGAAGCGCATCTCCTCGGGAAGTTCGCCGTCGAAGGCGCACTGCTCCCGGAGGTAGGCGCCGACAGCGGCCGACGCCGTTCCGGTGACCGGGTCCTCGGGGATGCCCGCCCCGGGAGCGAACGCGCGCCCGTGAAGCGTCGAATCGGCACCGAGTGTGTCGAAGCTGAAGGCGTAGAGCCCCGTCGCGTCCACCTCGTCGACGAGGGACTGGATCGCGCCGAAGTCGGGGTCGAGCGATCCGAGCGCTTCGAGGAAGTTCACCGGGACGACGAGAAACGCGAGCCCTGCCGACGCGACCGCGATCGGAAGCTCCGCTCCGACGTCGTGCAGCGTCGCCGGATCGGCTCCCAGCGCGTCGGCGACTCGTGCGTAATCGAGATCGACCGGGTCGACCGTCGCCACCTCGCCGGAGAGCCACACGACGCCGCCGTCGTCGATGTCGACGTCCAGAACGCCGACGTCGGTCTCGACGCTGTGGCTCCCCGGTTCGATCGCGCCGGTTTCGAGCAACCAGGCGTGGCTCGCGACGGTCGCGTGCCCGCAGAGTTCGATCTCGGTTGTCGGCGTGAAATAGCGGATCCGCCGATCGGCCGCCTCACTCGACAGCAGAAACGCCGTTTCACTGGCGTTCAGTTCGGCCGCGATTGCGGCCATCGCCTCCTCGGAGAGCCCGTCGGCATCCGGAACGACCCCGGCCGCGTTGCCGGCGAGCGGTCGATCGGTAAACGCGTCGACGATACTGACTTCGATCTCTCGGTGCCCGCCCATGGACCGGTCTGGGCGGGGTGACCGAATACACTGTCGGTCCTCGACTACGGTTCGACGACCAGCTTCCCGAACGCGTCGCGCGTCTGCATATCGGCGAAGGCGTCGGCGGTCCCCTCGAGATCGTACGTCCCGCCGACCACCGGCTCGTAGGCCCCCTCGGCGGCGAGGTCGACCAGTCGACGGAGGTCGCCCTGCGTCCCCATCGTACTTCCGATGATCCGCTGGTGTTCGAGGAAGAGCCGCCCCACGTTGAACTCCGAGACCGGGCCCGCGGTCCGACCGCAGATCACCATCCGACCGCCGCGATCGATCGCGTCCAACCCGGCCCGCGTGAACGGACCGCCGAGGTGGTTGATGACGGCGTCCGGGCGACCGATCTTGCGAACGTCGTCGGCGAGCGATTCGGGGGCGTCCGACTGTATCAGATGGTCGGCACCGACGTCGCCGACGCGCTCGAGTTTCTCGGCCGATCGGGAGGTTGCGATCGTCTCGGCGTTCAGCACGCCAGCGAGCTGGATCGCGGCGACGCCGACCCCGCCCGTGGCGCCGGGAACGAACACCAGATCGCCCGGCTGGACCTCCGCACGGCGAAGCATCCGCCACGCGGTCATGTAGGCCGTCGGAATCGCCGCCGCAACCGAACTCGACAGCGCCTCCGGGAGCTTGAGCAGTCGATCGGCGTCGACGAGCGCGCGCTCGGCCAACCCGCCGTGGTAGAGACCGAACTCCTCACAGAGCGTCTCCGGACCCTCCCGGCAGTACGTACACTCGCCACAGGTCTCGTTCGGGCAGAGAACGACCCGGTCGCCCGGTTCGACGCCCGCGACGCCGTCGCCGACCGATCGGACGCGACCGGCGAGATCGAGCCCGGTGACGAACGGCAGGACGTCCTCACCGACCATCGAGGACTCCCCCTCGAGAATCCAGAGGTCGTGGCGGTTGATCGAGCAGGCCTCGACGTCGACGACCGCCTCCTTCGGTCCGGGATCCGGATCGTCCCACTGTTGAATCGTTACGCCGTCCGGTCCGCCCAGGCTCGTGAACGCTGCGACGCGCATGGACGGCGTTTGGCACGGGATCGCATAAAGTCGGGTTTTCCGGCACTCACCAGTTCGCTTCGTGCACCGCACGTCCCGCCTCGTTTTCGACCGGGCCGACGACGTCGGTGATCCCGTCGAGGATCTCCGCGGCTCGAACCGTCGGTTCGCCGCCGGTGTAGTCGACGATCTCGTCGGCGCCGACGCTGTAGATGATTCGTCCCAGACCGGCGTACCGGAGCCCACCGGCACACATCGGACACGGCTCGGTGCTCGTGTACATCACCGTCTCGGCCCGCTCGTTGGCGTCGAACTCCCGATAGGCGCACACTGCCAGATCCAGCTCGGGATGTCGCCGGGGATCGTTCTCCGTGACGACGCGGTTGCTCGCCCGGGAGACGACCGTATCGTCACGGACGAGCACCGATCCGAACGGCCCGTCACCGCGCTCGGCAGCCTCCTCGGCGAGTGCGATCGCTTCCCGGACGTGTGCCGCGTGGTCGAACTCGTCGAACGCGTCGGTCATGGTGGACGGACGGCTGCCGGGAGGATGCCTCTTTCGACGCTGAACCCGGCAGTTATTAGGTTCGAGCATCCTCGGATACGGCATGGCCGAGCTCCCCGACGAGTTCAACTGCACCGTCACGAACTGGGAGTACATCTACGGGCTCTGTCGCGACGTCGCCGACCAGGTGAAGGCAGCCGAGTTCGAACCGGACGTCGTGGTCGCGCTGGCTCGCGGCGGCTGGTTCGCCGGGCGCTGTCTCTGTGATTTCCTCGGGCTCGACGATCTCGCGAGCCTGAAGATGGAACATTACGTCGGAACCGGCGTCAAGGCCGACGAACCGCAGGTTCGCTACCCGATGCCGGACGGTAGCGTCGAGGGGAAGAACGTGCTTATCATCGACGACATCGCCGACACCGGCGGCTCGATTCGCCGCGCCAACGAGTACGTCAACGAGCGAAACCCCGGCGACGTGAGGACCGCGACCCTCCAGCTCCTGACGACGAGCGAGTTCGAACCCGAGTTCGTCGGCGAGACGCTCGATCAGTGGACGTGGGTCGTCTACCCGTGGAACTTCATCGAGGACATGATCGACCTGATCGCCGGCGTCATGCAGAAGGCGGACGCCGAAGCGTTCAGCCGAACGGAGATCAGACAGCAACTCGCGGCGTACCACGATCTCGAGCGGATCGAGATGGAGATCGCCCAGCCCAACCGGCTCGACGAGGTGCTGGCGGAGATGGAGCGTCGCGGGGTCGCCGAGCGGGTCGACGGGGAACGCTGGGCACCGACCGGTTAAGCCGTCGCTCGCGAGTCGACACACCGCCCGCCAGAAAAGCGATTATCGCTGACGACCGTCGTCTCGAACGTACGTCAGCGCGGTCACGACGTCGTCGGGGTCGACGCGGTCTCGAGTTTCCTGGAGTCGCTCTCGGAATCTGGTCGGTGTCATGGTACGGTACAGCATACCACATCCAACCGAATAAATTTTCCGGTGATTTACGTCACGCCACTCAGTCGTCCGCCGGTGCCGCCTCGGCCTCCGGAACGGAAGCCGGATCCTGAATCCACAGGTCGCCGAAGAACTCGTCCTGCTCGAGCCGGATCCGTCCCCGATGAGCCAGAAAGAGCAGTCCGAGGAACGTGTTCACCCGCGAGCCACCCGCGTCGGTCACCTCCGCGAAGAGCACCTCCGACCGCCCGGCGTCGTACTGCTCTCGAACGGCCACGTAGACGTCGTCGATGATCTCCTCCATGTGCTCGTCGTGAGCCGTGCCGGTGACGTCGGCAGCCGTCGGCTCGTCGTCGTGACGGAAGTCGTCGGCGGCGTGGTAGTCGAGCGTCTGGGTCCCGCGGGCGAAACCGCTCGGGGAGTCGGAGGTGTCGTACGTCCTCGACTCCTTCCACCACGTCTCCCGCTCCCGCTCGCGAAGGTCCCGGACCAGCTCGTCGAGCGTCCTCGGCATTCCGCGAGCGCGCTTGCGCTCGATCCGACGGTCGATCTCCCGCTCTAAGGCGTCGAACGGATCCCCGAACGGGCCGGCGTCGCCGGGAGCGTCCTCCCACGGCAGCTCCGGCGGGAGCTCCTCCTCGTCGGGCTCGTCGTCCGCCAGCAGAACGTCGCTCTTCATCCGCACCAGCACCGACGCGTAAAACAGCGCCCGGCCGCCGGTCCGGAGATCCGCGCCGTCGAGCCGTACGAGGAACTTGTCGGTCACGGTCACCACGTCGATGTCCCACGGATCGATCTCGCCGTCCTCCGCCAGCTGGACGAGCAGTTCGACGGGTTCGACGGTGTCGTCCTCGTCGGGCTCGGAGAGCTCGAACTCCGAGAGCACGTCGTCGTCTGTCGATACCTCCCCGTTCGCGTTCCCGTTCCGACGCGCCCTTTCGGCGTCGTGGTCGACGATAGCTAACGGGATCTCCCCGGCATCGCCGTCGGTTCCCCGTTCCGTCGGCCCGTCAGTCATCGGCCGGCACCCCCTGCTCGGAGAGATCGATCCCGGTCACCGCCGAGACGTTCTCGTCCTGCATCGTCACGCCGATGGCGCGCTCGGAGCGCTCGAGGAACGCCGATCGGTGGGAGATGACGATGAACTGCGCATCGCCCGCCAGGTCGTCGACCATCTCGCCGACCATCTCGGCGTTGGCCGCGTCGAGGAAGGCGTCGACCTCGTCGAGCGCGTAGAACGGCGCCGGGTTGTGCCGCTGGATTGCGAAGATGAACGCGAGGGCGGTGAGGGACTTCTCGCCGCCGCTCATCGCGTCGAGCCGCTGGACCGGCTTGTCGCCCGGCTCGGCCTTCATCGTCAACCCGCCGTCGAACGGATCCGCCTCGTTCTCGAGGACGAGTTCGCCGGAACCGCTGGAGAGCCGCTCGAAGATGTCCTGAAACTGCTCGTCGATGTTCTCGTAGGCGTCCATGAACGTCTCGCGCTTGCGGTCCTCGTAGGCGTCGATCCGGTCGCGGATGCCGTCAGCCTCCTCGACGAGCGTCTCGCGGCGCTGTTCGAGCTGTTCGAGCTCCTCGTCGACCCGGTCGTACTCGTCGATCGCGAGCATGTTGACCGGCTCAAGCGCGGTCATCTGGCCCTCCAGCGACGCAACCCTGGATTCGACGGTGTCGTGGTCCGGGATCTCCTCGGGATCGTAGTCGCCGACCTGCGAGGACAGCTCGTCGATCTCCCACTCGAGGCGGGAGGCCTCGTCGCGACGCTCCTCGAGGTCGCCTTCGACCGAGCCGACGCGCTCTTTCTGCTCGTTTCGCGCCGCCTCGGCGTCCGAGAGCGTCGCCTTGAGCTCCTCTCGCTCGGCCTTCAGGTCGGCGAGCTCGTCCTCCAGCTCGTCGACCTCCTCGCGCTTCGTCTCGAGTAACTCCCGCTGGGAGTCGATGGCGTCCTCGAACTCCGCGACGTGCTCTTCGGCGTCGGCCTTCCGGTTTTGGGCCGTCTCGATCTCGTCGTGCAGTTCCTCGATCGCCTCCTCGGCGTACTGCTTTTCGAGCTGTAGTTCGTTGAGATCGCCGTCGATGTCGTCCATCCGGTCCTCGAGGTCGGCGATCTCCTCGCGGATCGCCTCCGCCTGCTCGGTCAGCTCCGGGATCGCCGAGTCGGCGATTTCGGCCTCCAACTCCGCAATTTCGGCCTCCAACTCCGCGATCTCGTCGTCCTTCGATTCGATCTCCGCCTCGACCGACTCCATCTCGGCCGCGACCTCCTCGCGTTTCGCCTCAAGCTCCTCGAGTTCGGACTCGAGCTCATCGATCCGCTCGGTCACCGCCGCCCGTTCGCTTTCGACCGATTCGATGTCGCTCTCGATGTCCCGAACCGCCTCGGCGGCGTCGGACTGCCGATCCAGCGCGTCGTCGAGTCGATCCTCGACGTCCCGAAGCTCCGAGCGGATCGACTCCTTCCGATCCTGGAGGTCGGTGATCCGCTCGGCGACGCGCTCGAGTTGACCCTTGCCGCTCTTGGTGAAGGAGTATCGCGACCCCGACTGGGAACCGCCGGTCATCGCGCCGGATTTCTCGACGAGATCCCCCTCGAGGGTGACGAGTCGGAACTCGCCCATCAGATCCCGCGCAGTCTCCATGTCCTCGACGACGAGCGTGTCGCCGACGACGTAGGAGAAGACGTCCGCGTACGCCGGATCGAAGTCGACGAGGTTGTACGCGAAGTCGACGACCCCCGGAACGTCGGGCACCGAGGGGAGCGAGCGGGACTGCATCTTCGTGATCGGCAGGAACGTCGCCCGGCCGGCGTTCCGGGATTTCAGGTATTCGATACAGCGCTGGCCGACGCCGTCGTCGTCGACGACGACGTTCGCCAACCGCCCGCCCGCGGCTGTCTCACACGCGGTCGCGTACTCCGAGGGAACGCCGCCAAGCTGACCGACCGTCCCGTGAACGCCGTCCATACCGGCGTTCAACACGGTCGTGACTGCGCGTCCGTAGGAGGCGTCCCCGCTCTCACCCGCCCTCGCTTCGAGTTCAGCGTACTCCTGCTGTTTCGCCGAGATCTCGTCCTCGACGTCGTCGAGGTCGTCCTGCAGCGACCGCCGCTCCGCGCGGAGATCCTCGACGACCTCGGTGATCGTCTCCCGGTTCCGCTCGGCCTTCCGCAGCTCGTTGTCGAGATCGGACCGCTCGGCGTCCAGCTCCGGAAGCTTCTCCTCGGCCTCCTCGATCGCCGACTCGGTCTCCCGCTGGGCCTTCGAGCGCCGCCGCGCCTCGTCGAGCAGGCGATCCTGCTCGCGCTGCAGCTCGTTTTTCTCGTCTCTGAGCGTCTGGGCCGCCTCCCGAGCCGATTCGAGGGAGTTGCGGATCTCCTCGTACTCGGTGTCGATGGAGCTGATCTCCGCCTCGATCTCCTCGAGTTCGGCTCGCTTCTCCTGAGCGTCGGCCTTCAGCGACGACTTCTCGACCTTCTTGTTTCGGATCTCCGTCGACAGCTCCTCGACGGTTTCGCCCTTGCGGTCGATCTGGACGAACGCCTGTCGGCGATCGCTCTCGGCGTCCTCGATGCGTTCCTCTTGAGCTTCGATTTTGTCCTCGAGCCGAGAGATCTCGCCCTTGATCTCCTCGATCTCGCGCTTGATCGCGAGCTGTTCGTCCTCCCCCTTCCGCTCGATCTCGGCGTTCAGATCCTCGAGATCCTCACGGAGCCGCGTGACCCGGCCCTGTCGCTCGTCGAGTTCGCGGCGGAGCTCCTCGAGTTCGGATTCGAGGGCGTCGATCCGCTCACGCGTGTCCGCCAGCGAGTCGCGCTTGTCCTCCAGCTCGGCGGCCTTCAGATACCCCTCGTACTTGTCTTTCTCCTCGCGGAGCTCCTTGTACTCGAGGGCGGTGTCCCGCTCGGCCTCGAGCTGTTCGAGCCGGTCGCGCTTCTCGTCGATCCGGAGCTCCGCCTCGTCGACTCGGTCCTGAACCGTCTCGAGCTCCTCGAAGGCGTCGGCCTTCTTGGCGTCGAACTCCGCGACGCCGGCGATCTCGTCGATGATCTCCCGGCGGGAGTTCGGCGTCATCGCGATGATCTCGGTGACGTCGCCCTGCATCACGACGTTGTACCCCTCCGGAGTGATCCCGGCCTGCGCGAGCAGATCGCGGATGTCCGAGAGGTTCACCGACCGGCCGTTGAGATAGTAGTAGGAGTAGTAGGTGTCCTCGTCGGTCTGCTTGACGCGGCGGCGGATCGAGATCTCCTCGACGTCGCCGACGTCCTCCGAACCGGCAGCTGACACGACCTGCTCGCGCCCGAGCCGCCCGTCGGTGTTGTCGAGGACGACCTCGACGGAGGCCTCCCGCTCACCGGCGAACCCCCCGCCGTCGTCGTGACCGGGGTTGTAGATGAGATCGGTGAGCTTCTCGGCGCGGATGCCCGACGTGCGAGCCAGACCGAGTGCGAAGAGGATCGAATCGATGATGTTCGACTTCCCGGAGCCGTTCGGGCCGCTGATCGTCGTGAAGTCCTCGTAAAACGGGATTCGCGTCTTGCGGCCGAAGCTCTTGAAGTCGTCTAGGACGAGCTCTTTGATGTGCATGGGGGTGCTCGTGACCCGGCTCAGGCGACGATGATGTCGTCCTCTGATCCGGCGTTGTCCTCACTCTCGGTGCCGTCGGAGTTAACGCCGTCGGCCGACGCCGAATCCGCGTCGGTGTCCGCATTCGCGTCCCCACCGCCGTTGGATCGCGACCGGTTGCCGACGATCGGTTCGACGTCGGCGTCGACCTCGTCCTCGAGGTATCGCAGGCGCTCCTTCGTCTCGACTAGCTCGTCAGTTAATCCGTCGATCGTCGCCTCGAGTTCCCGCACCTTGACCTCGAGCTCCTCGACTCGGTTCCCAGCCATACCCGTACTGGCCGCCCCCGAACGTATAAATGTGCGTCAGACATTGACAGGTGTTTTGATAGATCCGGAAGCGCCGCCGTGCTCACTCCTGTGGCTCCTCGCCGACCGGCTCACAGCTGACGGTGACTGTCCGACGTTCGCCGTCGCCGAACAGCGTCACGGAGACGTTATCCCCGTCGACGGAAACCGTCACGAGCAGTTCGGCGTCCTCGATCGTCTCCTCGCAGGAGATCGCGGCAACGATCGTTGCTTCGGCCCCTGGTTGGATCTCCCCGCCCGAATCCGTCACGTGAACGTCGAGGCCGGCCGGCGCGTCGACGTCGACGTCGGTGATCGACACCGAGACCGGAAGCCGGTTCGTCACCGTCACGAGCGCCGATTCGTTCCCGCCGTACACCGTCTCCGGCTCGGCGGCGTCGTAGCCCACGTACGCGCTCGCGTCGTCGGCGACGTCGACCGCCACTCCCCGATCGGCCGTCGCGGAGCTGAAGCCACCGGTTCCGGCGACGGCGACCACCAGCGCGAGCGCGAGCAGCCCGAAGCCGGCTACCCGGAGGGCGTCGGTCATCGCTCGAGTTCCAGCTCCGACCCCAGCGTGTTCCGCTTCGTGTAGGCGGTGTGGACGACCGCCGAGATCCCGAACACGGCGGTGGTTATCGCGGCGAGCGCGAGCCCCGAGAGGCCGCCGAACGGATAGACGCTCGCCCACGTGAGCGCGCCGATCCCGCCCAGCACGATCGCGAGCCCGAGATAATGATAACACCACGGGATGTCGTGCTTCGGCACGTACTCCAGGTACATCTGGACCTCCCGCGCGGCGCCGTTGAGCGTTATCGTGCCGCGATCCTCCTCGTAGTCGATCACGTTACAGTCGCTCAGCGTCGGGAGGTGGGTCTGCCGAAGCGACGAGTAGACTCGCTTGCGCTGTTTGTAGTCCAGCGCCGCGACCGTCGTGTCGTTCTCCCGCGCGGCGATGTAATCGACGAGGTCGCCGAGATCGACCGCCTCGTCGTCGTGGTTCTTTAAATACTGCAGCGCGTACCGCCGCCGCTCGTTGCTCAGCACCGTGAAGATCTCGTCGCGGTCCGGCGTCGACACGTCGCCACTCCCGCGTTCGGGCCGTCCGATACTCCCTCTCCCCTGATTTCGTATTTCGGATTGCATGTCTCCCCACTGCCGCAGATCGTTTCCGGCTACCGCGACGCTGCACTGGAGACGGCTCCCGCCCCCACAACCCAGTCTCGTACTTCGAAGGCGGACGGTTTGTGGTATAGTTATAAGTGCAATTATCGAATAAAGCCGAGTCAACCGGCAGCGGGCGTCGATGTGGTTAGTTGACCCAGATAATAACATAATAGATTATTTAGTTTGACCCAGATAAGAACATAATGGATTATTCTGATATTATCCGATCGAGTCGAATGTTTATGCTATCTTATGCACCTCTCGGCTCCTCATCAATGCTAACGTGCTACGTAGCACTCCCGAGTTACCGGTTTTTAAGATACGATGAGTCCGATAGCACCGTCCGATTGGTGGGTTTTCAGGCAGTTCAGACTAGTAAGGATCCCTTTTGTTGGGTAGCCCAAGCGCTCGGAAGAACGCCGGTTCGGACGGTCTCTCGTCGTCGTGCGAGACGAGTCGTCAAGGCCGGCTGTTCCGGGCGCCTCAAAAGGTAATACAACAATGGAACGACGCAAGTTCTTGATCGGTGCGAGCAGTGCAGCAGTGGGAGCGAGTGCGGTAATTGGGAGTGGTGCATTCTCGTTCGTGCGTGCAGATCGTGATATCACGGTTGATGTCGTGGGTGACGGAGACGCGTACCTCGGATTGGAACCAACGAGTGAGTATGCAGCACATGATGGGAACCAGTTAGTCCTTGATTTTGCAGGAGGATCGAGTCCAAATCTGTCCCAAAATGGAGATGGTCTGAACGACAACGCCTCCTCACGGTTCGACTTCGTTTTCGAGATCCACAACAACGGCACGAACGACGCGAGGATCTCGTTCCACGCGGGAACGGGAATCGGTGGGATGCCGGATGAAGTTACGTGGTACTACTCGGACGGCGACGACGACCCGACCTACGACGAACAGCACCAACTCCACGACACGGCAGGGGGGGACCTTCCGATCGTCTCGCCCGGTGAGAAGATCAGCATCCACGTGATCTTCGGGCTGCGTGACGAGAACGCTGATCCATCCCACCTCGAAAACCTCGAGACCCTCGGGATCGTGGCTGAAGAGCCCTGAACCGCTCCCCCAAATCACGTTCGGGGGATGACTCATGAAGCGACGA
>SKTU01000065.1 GCA_007122455.1 Haloarculaceae archaeon
GAACGTGCAGAGCCGAGGTGCGGAGTCAAGTAACCTAACACCGCCGACCCGGGCGTGCGAACTATTAATAGAAGCATCGAGATGTACCACGTACCCATGGGTGACGCGAGTTACGGGCGGGTCGTTCCTCCGGATGCGGGACGCCGGCTGTTGGTCGGCGGCGGTGCGGCCGGAGTGCCGGTATTGACGCTGCTCGCGGTGGACGCACCGGTCGGCCTGGTGGTTGGGGCGCTCGTGTTCGGGTGCGTCTACGCCCTGGCGTTCGCGCCAGAGCGGGGGACGTGGCTGGACCACACCGTCGGCGGCGCGGCGGCCGGCGTGGTCGCCTGGGCGCTGGCCAGCCTGACGCTCTACCCCGTCGTCGTCACGGCGGCGCCGGCATGGACGCCGGCGGGCCTGGTCGCGGCGTTCCCCGAGCTCGTTGCCTGGGCGGTCGGCGGCGCGGGCTGTGGGGCCGTCGCCTCGGTCGTTGGCGCTCGGGTGCTGGACGCCGACAAAGCCGACGCTGCCGCCGAGGACCCACCGGTCGAGACGCGGGTCGTGGTCGTCGGGGGCGGCTTCGCGGGCGTCGCCACGGTCGAGCGGCTCGAGGAGCGCTTCGGCCCGGACCCAACAGTCGAACTCGTGCTCGTGAGCGACACCAACGCGCTGTTGTTCACGCCGATGCTGGCCGAGGTGGCGGCCGGGAGCCTTGAGCCGACCCAGATCATGAGCCCCTACCGGACGACCCTGCGGCGGACCCGGGTGGTCACCGTGGAGGCGGTCGACGCCGACCTGGACGACGGCCGGCTATACGTCGCCGACGCCGACGCCCCCATTGCGTACGACCATCTCGTGCTGGCGACCGGGTCGACGACCAACTACTTCGGGATGGACAACGTCCGCGCGGTCGCCTTCCCGTTCAAGACCCTGGCGGACGCGGTGCGGCTCCGAAACCACGTCATCAGGTGCTTCGAGCGCGCCGAGCGGATCGACGACCCCGCACGGCAGAGAGAACTCCTCACGTTCGTGGTCGCCGGCGGTGGGTTCGCCGGGACGGAACTCGCCGGTGCGCTCAACGACTTCGCCCACGAGCTGCTCGCGTACCACCCGTACCTCTCGCCCGAGGCCGTCCGGGTGGTGCTGGTCCACAGTGGCGACCGCGTCATGCCGGCACTGTCGGCGTCGCTGTCGGCCTACGCGCTGGACCGCCTGGAGGAACGCGGGGTCGACGTCCGACTCGACACCCGCGTCACCGGGGCAGATTCGGCCGCCGGCGTGTCGCTGGAGCCGGGCGGCACCGTGGCCACCCAGACCCTTATGTGGTCCGCGGGCGTCCGGCCGGACCCGTTTATCGAGCAGCTGGACCTCCCGACCGTCGACTCCGGCGCGGTCCGGGCCGCGGCGACCTTCGCGGTCCCCGGGCACGACGGCGTCTGGGCGGTCGGCGACTGCGCCGCTGTGGAGGACCCCAAGACGGGCGAGCGCCACCCGCCGACCGCCCAGTACGCGACCCGGGCGGGCACGCACCTGGCGGACAACCTGTACGCGTCCGTCCGCGGTCGGGACCCTGAACCGTTCACGTACCGGTCCGCGGGCAAGCTGGCCGTCATCGGGCACAACTCCGCCTGCGCGGAGATCGCTGGCCGCCAGTTCTCTGGCCTGTTCGCGTGGCTCCTCTGGCGAGCCATCTACCTGAAGAAGCTCCCCGGCGCGGACAGACGGATCCGCGTGAGCATCAGCTGGGCCGTCGAGCTCCTGTTCCCGCGGGACATCGTCCTGGCGGTGACGGCAGACGAGGAGGTGCCCCGCCCATGAGCGGCAGGGACGCCGTCGTCCGCCCCTGGGTCGAACGGCCCGGGGCGGACCCCGACGAGCTCGGGGTGGCAACGGCGACGGTCGACCGCGGGACGCTCCTCGTGGCCGCCGCGGCCGGGCTCGTCGGGCCCGTGGTCCTGGTGATGCTCGGGGAGGCCGCGGCCCATTGGATCCCCATCGGTGTCGCGTTCGGCGTCGCCGTCGCTGCCTTGACCGGCGCCCGCGCGGTGGACCCCGGACGGGGCCTCGTCTGGGCCGTCGGGCTGGGTGCGCTGACCTGGCTCGGCGTCCTCGGCGGCGCCGCTCTCGGCGTCCCCGGGGCGCCCGCGGACGTCGACAGCCTCGTGTTCGCGTTTTTCATGCTCGCCGTCGGCGTGGGACTGCCGGTCGGCGTGGGCACCGGCCTGTGGCACGCCAGGCGGGACGCGACCGACCGCGAGCCGATCGCGATCAAACGCGCCGTCGTCGTCGGGAGTGCCGCCGGTCTGGTCGGCGGGGTGGCGTTCAGCGTCTGGATGCACCAGGTCGGAATGCTGCCCCTCATCGCCGGCCTCGTCGGCGCGACAGACCCCGCCGTCGGCCTCGGGGTACACTTCGTAATCTCCGTCATCATCGGGTTCAGCTACGGGTTGCTGTTCCAGCGCGACGCCCGCGGGTTCGGCTCGTCGCTCGCGTGGGGGATGGCCTACGGCTTCGTGTGGTGGGTGCTCGGCGGTCTCACGCTGTTCCCGCTGTTGCTGGGCGACCCGCTCGGGTGGACCGCCTACGCCGCCCGCGAGTACGTCGGCTTTCTCGTCGGCCACCTCGTGTACGGCCTGCTGCTCGGCGGTCTGTACGCGGTGCTGGACCGGGCCTGGCTCGTTCTGTTCTACGAGTCCGACCCCCTCAACTACGACGTCGACGGGGCCAGCCTGCGGACGCTCGAGTCAATGGGCTGGGGGCTGCTCGCCAGCCTCGCTGGCGTCGTCCTCCTGGGCATCGTTCTGCTGGAGTCGGGCGAGCTCACGGTCGTCGCCGGGCTGGTCGGGGCCGAGTCGAGGGTCGTCGGTGCCGTCGTCCTCGTTGTCGTCGGCTCGGTGATCGGGATGGGGTACGGGCGGCTGTTCCGGTACGAGTCGCCCACCGTCGGCGCTGGCGTGATGTGGGGGGTGGTGTATGGGTTCCTCTGGTGGATCATCGGTCCTCTGACTCTCCTCCCGGTGGCCCTCGGCGAGGGGTTCTCGTGGGGTCTGGCGGCGCTCGTCGACGGGCTCCCCTGGCTCGTCGGGCTCTACCTGTACGGTGCGGCCACCGGGGCAGGCTTCTACTGGCTCGAACAGCGCCGCAAGGCGTGGGGGCGGGTCAACCCGCGGATCGCGGCCCACGAGCGCCGTCGTCAGCGTCGTGTCGGTACGCCCGCTCCGGCGACCTGGCTGATCGTGCTCGTCGTGAGCGTCGTCCTCGTGCTCCTACTGTGATAGCCCACCCCCGTTAGCCACGGTCTTCGTTGGCCTGTCGCTTCGCCCGTCGGTAGAAGAGATCAGCGTGTCAGAGAATTCTCTACAGCCGCTCGGTAGCTGTGCGTATTGACCGCCCAAACATCAGCGTGTCGATCAACGGCACGTTCTCGGCTGATTCCGATGTGTGGCCGTCCGGAAAGGAATAGACCGACACAAATCCGGGGGCTTCACCTTCCAGATACCGGATGTTCCGAATGATCTGATCGTGAGAGGTCGCGTTACGCTGTCCTCATCCTCTTTCGTTGTGGGCGCTGCCGGTACAACGCCGAGGGAAATTCGGACACCAAACCGCTAACGCTTGCTTGAGTAGTTTTTCGTAGTACATTCATGTTCATAGGGTTCCCGTTGCCTCACCGCCGTCAGAGACAGCCTCCGCTTCGGAATTGTCGCCCCCGGCGGGGCCATCCCACAGGGACTCTTCCATCTCGTCGTCAATGGCGTCCTGTGCCTCTTCCAGTTCTTCCTCGAACTCGGTATCCTCCAAGATATTTACCGTCTCACCAGAGATCGGGTGTGTGACAATCAGGCCGTCTCCCTGACAATACTCGGAAATATATTGTTCAGCCTGCTCTTCGGTCAGATTTTCACGGGCTTTCTCCTTGGCCGTCCCCACGACGTGTTCCCAATCAAGTTTGGCTTGATTTGCAACCTCAACAGACTGTCCGAACGCACTCGCAGAGTACGTGACTGGACTCTCTTCGTGACGCTTGATAGCTTGGATTCGTGACGCTTGATAGCTTGGATTCAACTCCGAAAAATTGGGATTTGATCGAAGAGAAACGGGCCCATTGAAAGACAACTATTAGTAATTTAGATAAATCGTTTTATTTCATGTTAATAATGGTTGAGACGGATTGTGTTAGGCTCTTACCGAATACAGTGAAACAGTGGGATCTATCGGGGAATTGGTTGGTGGTTCAGTGCAAGATGTAGAGGTTCTATGCAGCACTCGGTCACGGTTGATTTCAAGCCGTTACCGATGAATCAGCTGCTCAGTGCGTGTGCGTATCGACCACTGTATTCGGAACACGCTTCCGGAACCCCCTATTCCGAATCGAATGTGTGTGCGATATTTTAACATGGGTCGCGGCATAGTTTCACTATGTCTCCCGACAACTACGAATCCGAACTGACAGCGAGTCGTGAAGAGATAGCAGCAGTGCTCAGCGGCGTTGTAGACGGGATCCTCGCAGGATCCATCCGCCTGGGCGAGGACGAGACTGCTGTGAGTGTCGAGACTCCCGACGAGCTCTCGTTGGAAATCGAACTCGAAACCGAGGACGATGAGATGAGTCTGGAACTCGAACTGGAATGGCCCGCTCGAGACGAACCAGCGGCCGACTCACCGGCCAACGTGCAGCCCGACCACGAAGAGTCAGAATCCGCACTGGTGGGTGCAGCTGACACATCCCAGTCGCTGGCCCGGTTCGAAGTGTTCCGAGATCAAAGCGATGAATGGCGCTGGCGACTCCGTCATCAGAACGGAAATATCATCGCGACCAGTGGCGAGGGCTACACCCGCAAACACAACGCCTGGAAGGGCCTTCGGAGTGTGATCGCAAATTCACCACACGCTGAGATCATCGAGGACTCGACAAGCTAACGCCAATCCAGCGCTCACGTGCGCGGACGATTGCGGCAGTGCCACCACGGACTCTGTATCAAGTGAAAGATCTACGAACTGTCTCGAACGAGTCGACTCTCTGAGTCGACCAATCACAGTGCAAGATACGCGCCTTCCATCTTGCACGCTCTGAACCAATCTGTCCAACAGATAGTAGGTGACGCAATGACCGATACAGAGCATATGTTCAGCACACCATTCACACTTGGTTGGCTCTCTCGAAGTGACACACACACTTTGGCGCGAACGCCGAATAGTTCGGGTCTATCGGACGATTGTAACGGGGACGGATGCTCGCCGGGTGACTGTCTCGGCTACGCTTCCGAACAGCACTCTCCCGACACCTGATCGGCCTCGGCTCCCCATGACAATATGATCGACGTCGTTGGTTTCTACCGTTTCAAGGATCCGTCTGGCTGGCTTTCCGGTTGTAAGAATCGTCTCGGCTTCGATGCCGCGTGCCGTAGCGGTGTCACGATAGTCTTCGAGCATCGCTTCATCGCGATCATGCTGACGCTTTACTTCCTCTTGATACCCTTCAACGTCAAAATAATCGTCACTACCGTACCCCATGATATTGACCGGATCGATCACGTGTAGCAGTGTGACTTTCGGCTCAGGAATCTCGTCCAAGACGTATTCGAACGCCTTCTCAGACTGGGCTGACCCGTCTACTGGTACAAGAACGTGCTGTCCCATACCGACCAATAGCGAGTTAGCCGGATAAGTTCCTCTACTCATTTGGAAGTACTCTTCCGTTCCCTGTACTGAATACGCGCTCTACATCTTGCACGCTTCGAGTCGATCTATCCCGCAAATGGTAGGTAGCACAGTGACCGATACAGAGCATGAGTTCAGCACGCTGCCTTCGTTTGCTTCTCGAAATCTCTACTGAATCGGCCATCCAGAGGACTTTACGCTGGGAGTGTGAGTTCGGTTTAGGGCCAGCCGGCAGGGAGTTCGTCGGCGTGATTTTCAATCAGTTTGAGGACCGGTTCAATTTCCTCGAAGCACGGTCCCTTTGAGATCTCGCCTGTCTCCCGATTCCATTCGATGTACCCCGTGTCTTCCAATTTCGGCAGGTGGTTGTGTACCAGTTGCATCTCCATTTCGTCTCTCCCCCGAACCATCAGGTCGGCCTGCGTTTCGACAATTCCCTCTTTCAACAGAAGGAGAATCATCCGACGATGATGTTCACATAGGATATCGAGTATCCGGTCCATCTCTGGACGTTGCAGGACACTCTTCGAAACGTCGCTCAACGATTCAGTTGTATTAGCATCCCGTTCCCCACCTCTATACGACATATATCAACATTGATTTGAAACTGTATATGTTTTTATGAAGATATGATTATACGAAAATATACTAAATCGCCCGACTCGAAGGCTGTATTTCGCGACTATGTCTGAGAGGTTGTAAGCCGCCCGTTTGAATCTCTTACTTGAGTATGTCCGACAGTATGCTGAATAGGTCGCTCCATCCGTCGAACCGATCTATCCGAAAGTTGGTAGATAGATCAGTGCAAGAATTAGAGTATCTACGCCGCACTTGGCGACGGTTTATTGCATTTGCTCTGGTTTGAAACAGTTGTTCGGTCGAATCTGTATCAACGAGTAACTCTTCAGATTCTGGTTGGGTGGTCATATAGCAGGTCAACGATTGTTACCACGCGGTATCAGCCATCTCCTTTCGTTTCTCATTCGATGAATGAACGTATTTGAGTGTCGTTTCAGTCTTCTTGTGTCGGAGCTGTTCGCGCGTGTTTCTCTCGATTGAGTTTCACGGATATGTTGTGCGCGTTAGCTGTGAGAACGAGGTTTGTATATTGCCCGGTAAATAAGCGCCCTTTCCGCTGTACCCGATAAACTTCTCGGATTAGTAGACATATCTTTATATACCTCCGGATTCTAACTATAATCCCTGTACATGGTGGGGTTCCAGTCGGTGAGCGGTTCGACTTATTCGTGGATTGAATTTCCACCTATAAAGAACCCGTCGCTGTCCGGTCAATGGGACACGGGCGAAGCCCGTATGGGCCCTGCCGGATTTGAACCGGCGACCGCCCGGTTATGAGCCGGGTGCTATAACCAGCTAAGCTAAGGGCCCTCGGCGGTTCTTTTCGCCCCGTCCTCTTTAGGTTGCCGGGAGCGACCGAAGAGCCAAGCCGGTGGCCCCCGCAGCGCGAACATGGCGCTTCGTTTCGACTGCGCATCGGTTCGCCGAGCGCCGGACGGGACCGCCCGTCCGAGTAACCGTGTTGGTACTGCTCGCGGAGCGTCGTAGCCGTGCTCGAATCGATCACGGCTGACCGTGCGCGAGCGGCCGGGGGACTCGCAATCGTTGCAGCGCTCGGCGGGATCCTGCTCGCGACCGCACTGGATCCGGGCTTCTCGTGGACCGGGGACGCGCTGTCGGATCTCGGCGTCCGTGAGCCGAGCGCACTGGCGTTCAACGGCGGGCTCGTCGTCGGTGGACTTTTCGGCGTCGGCTACGCGATCGGACTGTGGCGACTCGCCGACGGCCGTCTCGCACGTCTCGCGGCGCTTCTGTTCGCCGGCTCGATGATCGCGATGGCGGGCGTCGGCGCCTTCGTTTCGGGGCACCCGCTCCACCTGCCGGCTGCGCTCGGCTTCTATCTCGCCGTTACTGCGGTGTTCGTCGTCGACGGCCTCGACCGTCGCGACGCGTCGACCGGCCGGACGACGCTCGGACTCGCGCCGATTCACGTGCTCGCGTGGGTGACGTGGCTCGCCGGGCTCTGGCCCGGCGTTTCGGGGCTGGCGCTCCCGGAGCTCGTCGGTGCGGTACTGTTCGCCGCGTGGGTGCTCGCGCTCGGTCCCCTCGCGGTGGTCGGCACCGTAGACGCGCTAGATCGCACGGCGTAGCGGTCGAACGTGCGTAAAGAAGAACGCCGCCGCCAGGACTCGAACCTGGGACAACCTCGTTAACAGCGAGGTGCTCTACCAGCTGAGCTACGGCGGCTCTTCGCATCCTCCCCTAATCCGATTCGACAGATAGGGTTTTCGCTTCCCGGGCGGCATCGACACCCTTTACCACCCGTCCGGGCAATCGCGGGTATGGATCGAGCGGCCGTTCTCGAAACGATCCGCGGGCGGGTCGTTCCCAGTGAAGCCGAACGCGAGGCGTTAGCCACCGCCGTCGAGGAGCTCACTGCTCGCGCCGAGGCCGCGATCGAAACGCTCCCCGTCGAGGCCGACACGGTGCTCGTCGGCTCGACCGCGCGGGGAACGTGGCTCGCGGGCGACCGAGATATCGATCTCTTCGTCCGGTTTCCCCCGTCACTCCCCCGCGAGAATCTCGAGCGGTACGGTCTCGACGTCGGTTACGCGGTGCTTCCCGACGGCCACGAGGAGTACGCGGAACACCCGTACGTGAAGGGGTCGATCGACGGCTTCGACGTCGACTGCGTCCCCTGCTACGCCGTCGAGGACGCGACCCAGATCCGGTCGGCCGTCGACCGGACGCCGTTTCACAGCGCCTACCTCGAGGGGGCGATCGAACCGCTCGCGGACGACGTCAGGATCGCGAAGGCGTTCCTCCGCGGAATCGGCGCCTACGGCAGCAACCTCCGAACGGAGGGGTTCTCCGGTTTCCTGACGGAACTGCTCGTTCTCGAGTACGGCGGTTTTCTCGAGTTGCTCGAGGCCGCCGCCGACTGGTCGACGCCGGTCGAGATCGATCCGGAGGACCACGGCCGGCGGACGTTCGACGACCCGCTCGTCGTCGTCGATCCGACGGATCCCGAACGCAACGTCGCTGCCGTCTGTTCGGCGACGAACGTCGCCCGTCTCCAGCATTACGCCAGAGCGTTCCTCTCGTCACCGAGCACGGAATCGTTCGAGACGACCGATCCCGAACCGCTGTCGCGAGCCGACGTTCGGTCCCAGATCGACGGGCGAGGGACCACGCCGCTCGCGGTCCGGTTTTCGACGCCCGATCTCGTCGAGGATCAGCTCTACCCCCAGCTGGCGAAGTCGCTCGACAGCATCGTCGACTCCCTGGTGCGCGGTGGCTTCGAGCCGATCCGCGCCGACCGATTCGCCGAACCGGACGGTTCGGCAGCGCTGTTCGTCGAGTGTGCCGTCGCCGAACTCCCCGCGATCGAGCGTCACACTGGCCCGCCCGTCGACGTTCGCGTCCACGCCGAAGGGTTCTACGACGCCTACGAGTCGACCGACGTCGTCGGCCCGTTCATCGACGGCGACCGATACGTCGTTGAGCGCTCCCGCGAGCACCGCACGCCAGAGGAGTGGCTCGAGGCGTCGCTCTTCGACGTCTCGCTCGGGCCACACGTCGAAACGGCGCTGCGAACCGATCACGATCTCCTCGTCGGTCCGGCGGTCACCGAACTCGCCGATGCTTTCGGGGCCGAACTGGCGCGCTACTTCGACCCGCGGCCCTAGAGCTTGTGGGCGTGCCGAACGTCGTCGATGACCCGTTTTGCCTTCTCGTAGAGTTCGCCGTCGGACTCGAGCGGCTCCCGTCCGTCGAACGTCTCGTGAACCATCCCGACCGATTCAGCGAGCGCGTCCAGCCCGTACCCCCCCTCGAGGACGAAAGCCAACGCGGCGTCGTGGTCGTCGCTTATCGTCCGAAGTCGATCGGTGAGGACGCCGTACCCCTCGGTCGTAACGCGCATCCGTGAGATCGGATCGTGTCTGTGGGCGTCGAAGCCGGCGCTGACGATCACGAGATCCGGATCGAATCGATCCAGCGCCGGGGCGAGGAGTTCGTCGACGGCGGTGACGTATTCGGTGTCGCCGCTACCGCTCGGTAGCGGCACGTTCAGCGTCGTTCCGGTCGCCTCACCGGTGCCGGTTTCGAGGACGTCCCCGGTGCCGGGAAAGAGCCCCTGCTCGTGTATCGAGCCGTAGAAGACGTCGGCCTGATCGTAGAAGATGTCCTGCGTTCCGTTGCCGTGGTGGACGTCCCAGTCGAAGATCGCGACCCGCTCGGCGCGGTCGGCGTCGATCACGCCCTGGGCGGCGACGGCGGCGTTGTTGAAGAAGCAGAAACCCATCGCCTCGTCGTACTCGGCGTGATGCCCCGGCGGCCGACCGATCGAGAAGGGGGTCTCGCGGCCGTCGGCGCCGTCGAGCGCCGCCTCGGCCGCCCACTGGGCGAGTCCTGCGGCGGCCCGCGCGGCGTCCCACGTCTCCTCGACGCCGACGGTGTCGGCATCCCACGTCCCCCCTCCGTCTGCGAGAAACTGTTCGAGTTCCGCGACGTACTCCGGATCGTGTACCGCCTCGAGCGCGGTTCGTTCGGCGAGGAATCCCTCCTCGTAGGAGACGCCGTGTCGTTTGGCGAGCGCTCGACGGATCGCTCGGATCCGGTCGGCGGTCTCGGGGTGCCTGGCGCCGGTGTCGTGGTCGAGGCAGACGTCGCGGTAGCCGAACCTCATTCGAAATACGTTTCGAGGTCGTAGTAGGTTTCGATGTCCTCCGCTTTGACGGTTCGGCGGTCGGCGTGATCGGCGAGGATGGTGGCCGCGGCGGCGACCCGGTCGGCGTACGCCTCGAGGAGTCCGGCAAGCGCGATCCGTGCGTCCATCGACACCCGATACCGATCGTCGATACGGAGTCGGGCGATTCGGTCGACCGGTGCCACCGGCAGCTCGAGCGTCTCTCGGTCGACTACGGGAGCGTCGAAATCGGCGGCCATCAGCGTCTTCCGCCCGTCCTCGGTGGCTCGTTCGGCGGCGTCGATCGCCAGTTCCGCGCCGTACTCCTGGATGCGCCGTGCGAGTTCCTCTGCGGCTTCGGCACTGACGCGAAGTGTTCCGGCGTTCCGCCTGATGACGGTGTCCACCGGGGCGAACGGTAGCTCGACGCTCATACGTTCATGCCGGGCCGAGGCGGCCTTAACTCTTTTCAGCGACGCGATCCGGTCAGAAGACGTCCTCGGCGCGGAACCGATCGCCGTCGCGGTGACCGCGAACCGTCACTTCCTGGCCGAGGTGGACGTCAGCGTCCGTTTCGACGTGGAGCGTCTCGTCGCCGTTGTCGAGGATCACGGGGTCTCCCGGCTGGACGACCGTGCCAGTGAACGTCTCCGGCTCCCCGTCGACCGGGTCGGATTCGGACTCCGGGGCGGCGTCGTCACGGCTCGGCGCCTCGCCGTCGGCGAACTCGTCGAGCCCCACGGACTCCTCCCCACGGCTCGGTGGGGACGCGTCGACCTTCGCGACCGTCGACCGCCAGTTCGCCGACGCTTCGAGGTCGTCCTGCCATCCCTCCTGTATCTCGACGTCGGCGATGAACACCTCGTCGCCGGGTCCGATGTCGGCGTCGGCCTTCTCGCCCCACAGCGCGACGCGAATATCCCCCGTCTGATCCTGCACGCGAACGTTTCTGACCTGGCCTTCGCTGCCGTCGTCGCGGTCGAACGTCCGCTTCGGATCAGCCGACCGAACGACGCCGGCGATGTCGACGGTTTCGCCGATCTCGACGCCGTCGATGTCGGTCGCCTGCGGAACGAACTCGACGGCCTCTTCGAGTTCGGTTATCTCGCCCCGATCGCCGACGTGTAGCTCCAGATCGCCGTCGCGCTCCCGGACGTAGCCGTCGACGATCTCGAGGCTCGTCCCGGCTGTGAGCTCCTCGGCCCGCTCCGCCTGTTCGTCCCACAGCGTCACGCGAACGCGCCCCGTCTCGTCGCCGAGCGTCACGTTCGAGACTTTCCCCTCGCTGCCGTCGTCGCGGTCGAACGTCCGAACCGACCCCGTATCGAGCACGAGCCCGCGGAGTTCGACGTCGGACTGTCCGAGCGACAGCGAGTCGACGGTCGAGGGGCCGTCGAGTTCGATGTCGATGTCGGCATCGGCGTCCGGTTCGATTCGATCGACGTTGATCTCGAGGCCGCTGTACCCCTCCTTGGGGCGGCCCTTCACGCGGAGCACCTGTCCGCGCTCGAGATCGTCGTCGGCCGCGACGGCGTCGTCGTCCCACAGTGCGGCCCGAACTGAGCCGGTTTCGTCGGCGAGTTCGACGTTGAGCACGTGGCCGTCCTCGTCGTCCCCGTCGCGTTCGAACGTTCGAAGCTCACCGATGCTCGTCACCTTGCCGAGGAACTTCGCCTCCTCCAGTCCGGCCTCGATATCGGATATCGTCTCGACTTCGCCCCCGTCCAAATCGTGGGCGATGAGCATCGCGGCGGTCTCCTCGTCCGCCAGTCCGCCCATCTGCTCGATCTTCTCCTCGACGGCCTCACGGAACTCCTCCTCGGAGACGTCGGCGTCGAGGTCCGCGTATATCTCCTCGATGGCGCCCATTGCTACGGTAGGCAAGCGTGGCCTCCCGAAAAGCGTTGTCGTTGTTCGGTCGTCACACGACGAATAGTCACCTTCCCCCTGAAAAACTACGGGGCGAACCGTAACCCCTATACGTCGAAGCGGGGTACGTTGAGTCGAGTCCGGGTAGGGTAGTGGACTATCCTCTTGGCTTGCGGAGCCAGGGACCGGAGTTCAAATCTCCGTCCGGACGTTTCTGTCGACGCAAACCGACGAGCGCGAGCGACCTCGTTCGGTCTTCGGTCGGCGAGTCGGTGCTGCAATCGCGCGCGAGGTGATCGACGCGATCCGCTCGGAGTAACAATTATTATATTTTATCGAGAAGCGGTCCGTGGTCATGACTGAGAAGATACTCGTCGCCGTGGACGGTTCGGACCAATCGTACGAGGCGCTGGAGTACGCGGTCGAGACGTTCCCGGGGGCGGAGATAACGGCACTGTACGTCATCGATCTCCCCGACGTCGTCGACCCGTCCGAGGCGGCCGACAATCCGGTATACAGCGATCGCGTCGCGCGCGCTGAGGCCGTCCTCGAAAAGGCCGAATCGATCGGGAACGAACGTGGCGGGAACGTCTCGGTCGCGCAGACGGCCGATCGTCCCGACCGCGGGATCACCGAGTACGCCGAAGCGAACGGCTTCGACCACATCGTCGTCGGTAGTCACGGCCGAACCGGTGCGGCGCGCATCCTCCTCGGGAGTATCGCCGAACGCGTCGTCAGGCGATCTTCGACCCCGGTGACCGTCGTCCGGTGAGCCCGCGTCCGAGGGACGGTCGGTTCGACGACGGTACGGTTACGCCTCTCGGCGTCGCCGTCCCGACACCGAAGTGGGCGGTCGCTCTCAGTAACACCGAACCCGGCCGCCGTCGATCGGGACGACCGATCCCGTGAGATACGACGGTGCGTCGAGCGCGAGGAACTCGACGACCTCCGCGCAGTCCTCCGGCGTTCCGATCCGGTTGACCGCCTGGCGGGCGGCCACCTCCTCCGTCCCCTGTTTCTCGAACGACTCCATCAGCCGGCCGGTTCCGATCGTCCCCGGCGCGAGCACGTTCGCGGCGATCCCGTCCTCGGCGACGTCCTGGGCGAGATACTTCGTGTACATGACGACGCCGGCCTTCGCCGCACCGTAGTGAGCGTACGATCCGGTCTCACTGGCCTCCAGTCCCGATCCCGACGAGACGGTGATGATCCGCCCGTCGCCCTGTGCCTTCATGTACGGCGCCACGGCGACGCAAGTGTATATCGTCCCGTAGAGGTTGCGCTCGACGGTCGCCTGGAGATGGTCGACCCGCAGTTCGCTCGCGAACGTGTCGTCGATCGGGCCGACTCCGCCGCCGGCGTTGGCGACGACGACGTCGATCCGCCCGAACTCCTCGGCGACGGTGTCGGCCATCGCCTCGACGGCGTCTGGGTCGGTGACGTCAGTCTCGATCCCGAGCGCGTCGACGCCGCGCTCGCGGAGTTCCGTGACGACGTCGGGTGCCGACATCTGTTCTCGCTCCCGCTCGTACGCCTCGTGAGCCCGTAGATCGATGTCGGCGATCGCGACGTCGACGCCGCGATCCGCGAGCTGTACTGCGATGGCGCGACCGATTCCCCGCGCGCCGCCGGTGACGATGGCTGTGGTATCCGATGACATCGACCGGAGTTCCGAACGGCTCGGCTTAACAGTTCGCCCGTCGCAATCGTTATGCCAATCTATAGCATGGGTACTGGTATGGGAGATGCATCTACCAAGCGCGTGACGCGGTGTTTCGGCTGCGGCTTCGAAGCACCGGACGGGAGCGACGCGTGGGCGACAGTGAACCACCCGCCGCTGGGGACGCTCACCCAGTGCCCCGAGTGCGGTAGTACCGACATACGTGGTCGGGGATAAGCGGCGGGCGACGTCGCCGACGCGTGCCGATCGGCTCCGGGCCGGAGTCGCACTGTTCAACGCGGGCCACTATCTCCCGGCCCACGAGCCGTGGGAACGTTCGTGGCTCACAGATTCCCGTGGTCGACGCGACGACTGCCTGCAGGGGCTCGTCCAGACCGCCGCCGCGGTTCATCACGCGCGGGACGGAAACGTCGAGGGTGCGGTAGGTCTCGCCGAGACCGCGATCGAATATCTGAGCGGCTGTCCGCCGACGATCGAGGCGCCGATCGAGTGGCTCGAAGCGCTGCTCGACGGCACTGTTAGCGGTGCGCCGCCGCCGATCCGGCTCGGCGGCGAGGCGATCGAGCCGGCCGACCTGACGTATCCGACCGTGGCGATTGCGGCCGAAGCGCTGGCCGAGCACCGCGGCGACGAGTTCGTCGAGGACGCTGTCGCGTACGCGACCGCCGACCTCGCGAAGGGGGACGCGACGACGCCGTTCGTGACGCTCGTCAGGGATTATCTCGTCGACGGCGACGGGATCGTCGCACAGCGGTTGACAGAACACGTCCAGCGCCGTCGAGCGAGAGAGACGGACGTCGAGGGGCTCTTCGAGTAGCTACTCGAACTCCGCGGAGTTGTCCCGTGGCTCGTAGCCGAGGACCTCTTTGGCACGCTCGATGGAGTAGTATTTCCGATCGTTGTCCGAAATCCCGTAGACGATCTCGTAGTCGTAGTCCGCCTGCAGCGCACAGTCGTGGAGGTGCGCACAGTCCCGGTAGGAGAGCCACATCGCCTGCCCGCGCTCGTAATCGACCGGGGGGTGGTTTCGGGTGAGGTTGCCGATCCGTATGTTGCAGACGTCGACCCCGTACTCGTCGTGGTAGTAGCGACCGAGCGTCTCGCCGGCGACCTTCGAGACGCCGTAGAAGTTCCCCGGCCGGGGAAGCTCGGTCCCGTCGAGCGTGAACTCGCCCTCGACGCGGTAGAGCTTCGGCCTTCGGTCCGTCTCGAAGTGGCCGACGGCGTGGTTCGAGGAGGCGAAGACGAGTCGGTCGACGCCTGCGTCGACCGCGGCCTGATACGTCACCTTCGTCCCGTGGATGTTGTTCTCGAGGACGGAGTCCCACGGCGCGTCCCGGCGCGGATCGCCGGCGAGATGGATGATCGCTCCGACGCCCTCGCAGGCCTCGGCCATCGTCTCCTCGTCGATGACGTCGCCGACGAGATACGGGTGGTCCGGTTCGTCGACTGGCGGGTTGTGAAAGAGCAGCCGCCAGTCGTAGGCGTCGCCGATCCCCTCGAGAATGGCGGTTCCCACCGACCCCCCAGCCCCGGTGAGCAGTACGGTGTCGTCCATACGGCGGAAACGGATGATGCAGGTAAGAAACGTGCGGTTCGTCGGTCAGATCACGCTCGGCGCGTCGCCGCCGACGCGGACGACTTCGCCGGTCGTCTCCGCCGCCGCCCGATCAACCTTTCGGGTCCAGTTAGGCGTTTCGTCGCCGGATCGACGTTTCAATACCCTTTTGCCGTCGCGTCCAGTTTTCATCCGTATGGCAGACTTTCAAGTCATCGTCGGCGACCCCGACGAGGGCACTACGCACAGTTTCGAGGTGGACGGACAGGACGCGAACCGCTTCATCGGCCGATCGCTCGGCGACGCGGTCGACGGCGACGCGATCGGGCTCTCGGGCTACGAGCTGGAGCTCACCGGCGGCTCGGACACGTCCGGCCGGCCGATGCGCGCGGACGTCCCCGGAACTGCGACCCGGGAGCTACTCCTGACCGGTGGTGTCGGCTTTCACCCGACGGTCGACGGGGAGCGAAAGCGCGTCACCGTTCGCGGGGCCGAAATCAGCGAAGACACCCGACAGATCAACGCCAAGATCGTCGCTCGCGGCGACCAGTCGATCGAAGACCTGCTCGGCGACGACGAGGAATAACGCCGCACTCTCCTCTGTGCCTTCCATGCCCACTGTCTCATCCGACGGTACCGAGACGATCCGCGTCCCGATAGAGCGCGCCGGCGCGCTCGACCGCCCAAAACTCGTCGTTCCCGACGGCGTCGTTTCGGAGGGTGTCGTCCGCGTCGTCGCCGACGGCACGACCTACCACGCGCCGATCGACCGCGGCCTCAGCGACGGAGTCGAACTCCGCGGTCTCTACGACAACGCGCGGCTCGCTCGCACTGGAGAGGGAGAGAACCGCCTCCCCGATTGGGTTGCCGAGAAGGGGCTCGAAGCCGGGCGCTCGGTTCTGCTCGACATCGTCGTCGAGGGCGTCCAGTACGGGCTTCGGGCCCCCGGGGAGCGAGCCGTCTACGAGACGATCGACGCCCCGAACGACAGCCTCGCCTCGATCGCTGAGGATCTCGAATGAGCGACGGCGCGCTGTACGAGGCGTTCGTCCGCGGGGAGCGTCCGGACGACATCTGCATTTACCTCCACGAGGACGGCATCGGGTCGACCGGAGAGCTCCTCGAGATCGGAACGCGGGTCGACGACGGCGTCGTTCTGGTCCTCCCTGGATCTGAGGGGCGATCGGCGTTTCAGCAGGCGACCGGACTCGACGCGATGGATTTCGCCGGCATGGCGATGCAGACCGACGGCGAGATCGATGACGACCTCGTCGGCGGAACCTGTCCCGAGGGCGACGGGGACGACCACTACGTGAAGTTCGTCTTCGCCTTCGCCGAGGAACGAAACGAGGACGTGGGCGGGCTCTACGCGGAGGGCGACGTGATCCACGCCTACGCCGCCTGCGCGTGTGGAACGACGTACTCGGAGAAGTGGGTCGCCGGCGGGTAGCGGTTACTCCGTCTCCCGCTGTCGATCCAGCGAGCGAAACGCGTCGAGGATCACCTGTTTCGCGACCGCGCCGTGGGTCGTCCAGTGGTGGGCGTAATCCAGCATGTCGTCGTAGATATCCGGCTTACAGCCCGCCGCCTTCGGGTGGCCGCCGCCGTTGACCTGACTGGCGACCTCGTGGCAGCGCTCGAAGCCGTCGGTGCCGCGTATCGACGCGGAGCCGGCGGGCTTGACGATCACTGACGCGTCGGCACCGTCCTCGCGCATCGCTTCGGCGACCTCGTTCTGCGAACAGCGACCGTAGGTGACACCGACGGTCCACTCGCCGATCTCCTCGAAGATCGCTCGATCGGCGGCCTTCCGGATCAGCGCGTCCTTCTCGACTCGGCGCTCGGTGAGGAGTGATTCGACCTCCGTCGGGAGATCGGCCGCGTGCTCGACGACGGTTCCGACGTACTCCTCCGGATCGGACCAGTAGGCGTAATCGGCGAGGTCGTCGCTCCGGGGATCTTCCCTGAGCCAGAGGTCGTGGTCCCTCGTCACCGCGGCGAGTTCGCGGTAGCGGTCGTCGAATTCGTACTCCAGTGATCGCAGCGCCACGTCCGTCGAACATTCGGTGTCGGAGTCGCCGACGACGAGTTCGGCGTGTCTGCTCACCTGATCCAGGAGCCCCTCGTCCCACTGGTGGTGATCGTACCAGCGGACGGTCGAGGCGCGCTCGGCGATCTTCGGAAGCGACTCGACGTCGTCGGCCGAATCGGGACAGAGGTCACAGACGAACAGCTCCAGCTCCGGCTCACCGTACTCCGCGACGAACTCGAGGGCGTCGGCGAGTTCGTGGGGGCCCGCGGGAAGCAGTGCTGCCTCGCCGAGTGCGACGCGGACGAGTGCGACACAGCCCAGCCCATCGGCGTCCGGATCGGCGACGACGACGCGGTCGGCGCCGTCGAGGCGGGTCTGCGCCTCGAGTTCGGCCTGTTCCTCGTCGAACGTATCCGGAGTGAAGAACCCCTCGCCGGGGAGGACCGACCGCCGCTCGAGCGGGATCGTCTCGTCGTCGATGAGCCAATCGTTCATACGCGCCGAACGACCGGCCGGATGAAGAACCCCGCGTTTCGCTCACTCGAGACGAGCGGCCATCTCGAGTTCGAAGCTGTTGGTGTCGCTCGGCTCGAAGCCGACGTTCTTGTACAGTGCGATCGCGGCGTTGTTCCACCGCTCGACGGTGAGCCAGACGGTCTCGATCCCCGACTCCCGGCCGGCAGCCAACAGGGACTTGATCAGCTCCGTCCCGACGCCGGCTCCCTGGTACTCCCGAAGCACGAAGATCGCCAGTTCGTAGGTGCCGTCGTCGTCGGGGACGAGTGTCGCGTGGCCGACCGGACCGTCGTCGTGTTTCGCGACGACGTTGACGCATCCGTCGTTCAGCAGCGTCTCCAGCCACGTCCGGATTCGATCCTCACCGGTCGGCGGGATCCCCTGTGCTCGATCCTCCGGATCGAACTGCAGATACATCTCGACGAGCGCGTCGAACTCCCCGTCGTAGTGTTCGACCCGGATCCGGTGGCCGTGCGCGTCGGTGAACGTTTTGGGTGGGGGCTCGTAGGGGCCGGCCACGCTGTCGGGATATCGTCGGCTCATCGGACGAGTGTGACTGACGTCTGAGCGTTCAACAGGACGAACTCCGCGATCGACCCGAGCTGTACCTTCCCCAGCGGACTGGTCTCGCCGCCGCCGAGAACGATCAGATCGGTCCCTTCGCTTTCGGCAAACTCGAGGAGCTGGCTTCCGGGATGTCCCGACAGAACGTGTATTTCAGCGTCGAACTGCTGTGCTTGGAGTTCGGCTTCGACGCGGTCGTACAGCTCCTGCTGGTCGAGATCGGAGTCGGGGTTCTCGAGGATCGCGATCGTCAATTCGTCGCCGGCTTCGCGGGATCGCTCGATCGTACGCTCCAGCGCGTGGATCGAATCCTCACTGCCACCGATCCCCAACAGCACGTTCATACTCCCGGATATGTCGCCCCGAACAAAAAGCCTCGTTCGCATGCCGTCCGTCAGACATCGCCGATACGCTTTTTCGACGCGGGTTCCGACGGCCTCTATGGAGAACGACGCGCAGGCAACCGAGGGCGGCGCCGAGCCGACGCCCGCAACCCGGCGGGTCGACGACGGGGGCGGGGACGGGGACGACGTTCCGGAGGACGTTCGCGAGTACGAGCGGTTCTCGAAGATCGACGGGGCGACCTACGAGCGCGCAAACGACTTTCTCCGCGACCGGACGTACATAACGGCTCGCGAATGGGCGATGGCGCGACTCTGTGCCGACTTCAGGACCGAAACGGGCGTCGAGATGACCAAGATCGGCGAGAACCTCCCGGAGCTCGTCCCGTTCATGACGGACACCTACTCCCCGCAGGCGGTCAATCAGGCTCGATCGAGCTTCGACGACAAGGTTCGGAAGGCCGGCGCGACGTTTCTCTACGGTGCGATGTGTGATTTCTACACCGCCGAAGAGCTCGACGAGCTGATGTACGAGATTACCGAAGTCGCGAAGTTCCTGCTCGAAGTCGAGGGGGTCGAGCTCTCCGTCGATCAGGAACTGGACGCCGAGGAGCGCATCTCCAGCGTCATGCGGGAGGTTCGAGAATCCTCGGCCGCGCTGCGACACGACGAGTGCCCGAACTGCGGCCACGAGCTACAGGGTGATCGAGCGGCCGACCACGCGGACGATTAGGCGCGGACGTTCTCCCCGGTTCCTTCGGTGAACTCGCCGTTTCGATAGACGATCGTTCCGCGGAGCATCGTCAGCTCGGGGAACACCGCATTCGTTCCCTCGAACGGCGTCCACGTGCATTTCGAGTGAAGGTCGGCCGCCTCGATCGGCGTCGACGCATCGGGATCGACGAGCACGAGGTCGGCGTCGTATCCTTCCTCGATCCGCCCCTTCGACGGGAGCTCGAAGATCTCGGCGACGTTGGCCGCGGTCACGTCGCGGACGCGTTCGTAGGAGATGTCGCCGTTCCGCGCCGCTTCCAACAGCAGCGGAAGCGCCGTTTCGACGCCCGGAACGCCGCTCGGCGCCTCCCAGATTCCGGCGTCCTTTTCGGCGCGAGTGTGGGGTGCGTGATCGGTCGCGACGATATCGACCGTTCCGTCGACGAGACGCTCGAAGAGTTTCACCCGGCGCGCTTCGCTCCGAAGCGGCGGGTTCATCCGACCGAGCGTTCCCAACCGTTCCAGATCTTCCCGCGAAAGGAAGAGGTGATGCGGCGTCGCTTCGCAGGACATTCCGGCTTCGGCTGCGATCTCGGCACCTTCCGGCGTCGAGGTGTGCGCGACGTGGATCGTCGCTCCCGATCCCCGTGCGACCGAACAGGCGCGATCGATGGCTTCGATCTCGGCCTCGGCGGTCCGAAACGCGCTCCAAGCGTCGGCGTCGTCGCGGTCCTTGGCACTCTCGTCGAACAGCGTCGCGTCCTCCGCGTGGACCGTTACGGTTACTCCCGCGTCGGTGGCCAGCTCGACGGCCTCCTCGAACAGCTCGGCATCGATCCCCATATCGCCGGTCGAGTCCGCGAGAAACACCTCCCCGAGCGCGAACAGCGGGCGATCGAACAGTTCCTCGGGAGACCACGATTCGGTGACGCCGCCGCTGATTCCGTAGTCGATCGACGACTGTCGAGCCAGTTCGGCCTTCCGATCGAAGCCGTCGCCGTCGATCGTCGCCGGGTCGGTGTTCGGCTGATCGACCGCGGTCGTGACGCCACCCGCGGCGGCGCTTCGGCTCCCTGTCGTCCACGTCTCCTTGTGGCTGAACCCTGGCTCGCGAAAGTGAACGTGGGCGTCGATCATTCCCGGAAGTAACCGCTTTCCGGTCGCGTCGATCGTTTCCCCGTCGTCGTCGAGCGCCTCACCGATCTCGTCGATCGTCTCTCCATCGATCCGCACGTCGCGGACTCGCCCGTCGGCGAATGTCGCGTTCCGGATGATCATTACTGACGCTGCGTGGCCGGGGGAAGTAAGCCTCACGGAGCGGTGTCGATCCGCTCGACTCGCGCCGATCGCTCTCCGACGAGCGCATCCTCGACGGCGTCGCGAACGGCTCCCGTTTCGCCCTCCGCTCGCGCGACGCTTCCGACAGAGTCCGGATCGAACGGGAGTTCGAGAGCGTCGTAGACGTCCGCGAGCACGTCACCGATCCGTTCGTGGTCGTCGACGACGACGACGCCGCCGACGGTCGCCGCGCCGCGTTTGACGTGTTGGGCGACACCGACGATCTTCCCGATCGCCGACAGCGAGTGGTCGCCGGGACAGAACGCCGACGGCGGTTCGCCCGGCGTCGCCTCGACGCCGATCTGCTCGAGGGCGACGGATAGCTCCGAGACTGTGCGTTCGAACCGTCGTTCGATTCCGCTTCTCGGGTCGTCGACCGGTTCACAGCGGACGAACGAGACCGTCGTTCCGGTGTATGCGACTGCGCGACCCCCGACTCGGCGCTCGTGCGGCGGGAAGCCGTGTGCCTTTGCGGCAGCTCGGGCTGCCTCGTAGCCGTCGCGGTGAGTGTCGCGGCGACCGAACGCGACGTGGCGGTGCGGGCGCCAGACGCGGATCGCGGGCTCGTGACGTTCGACGACGTCCTCGAGAAGCGCTCGCGTCGCTCGTCGGTCGGCGGTTGCGTCGGTAGCTCGACCCCGGAGCACGCGCATACGTTCCGTCCGGGCCGATGGAATAAACGATCGTCGGTGGACGCGAATCGACGACGATTTCGGCACTGCGGTCCACCAGACGGTCGATGGCCGTCACGCTTTCCGGTGAGGTAGTCGATCAGTACGAGCGGTTTTCGCTGTACAACTCGCCGTATCCGGCACACGACCGCGGTTGTGCGGTCGATCTCTACCCCGGGTCGGAAATCGCGGCTTCGCCGGTTGCCGGCGAGGTGATCGAGACGCTGACGGTCGACTGTCCGCCGAAACCGTACGCGGTCGACGAGGATCACTTGATCCTGATCGATCGGGGGCCGGACGTCGCCCGGGTCCTCCACGTCGACCCCGCCGTCGAGCCGGGTGAACGCGTCGCGGTCGGCGATCCGCTCGGCCGGCTCGTCCGCTCCGGCTTCTTCGGTCGCTGGGTCGACAACCACGTTCACCTGGAGTTCCGTCGACACGGACGGAACCTCCGTCGCGCCTCGGGATCGCTACCGCTCTCCGTCGGCGTCGACGTCACCCCCATCGAGTGGGACGGTACCGGTGAGGTGGTCGGGGTCGGCCCGACGCACGTCCGACTCGACGCTCCGGACGCGGCGACGTCGGGGTTCGTGGCGATGGCGAGCGACGGTGGGACACCGCTGGACGGGGGACTCGTCCACTACTCCGGTGGGGGCTCGCTGACACCGACCGACGGAGCGCTCTCCCTTCTGGGAACGCCCGTGGGAACCGCTGACGGACGCGACGTCGTCTGGAACGACGTTGCCCTTCGAGCCAACGGCGTTCGCGCGACGGGGCTGTCGCTTTTCGCGTCGCGGATACCCTTCGGACCGAAGATCGTCTTCCACGACGGTCACGGGTTCGCCGTCGGCGACCGCCTCGAGGTGTCGATAGAACCGACGACTGATCCGGTCAAACTGGGCTAACTGGCGGCGATAGCGCTATCCGCGACGGGTGCCGCGCTCGTCCTCGTTCGCCGCGGGCTTCGCTCAGCGCACGGCGTCGCTGGTCTCGGCATCGGATAAAAACGCTGCCCCGTCACGGCTCCTCAGGCGGCGACCGTCGTTCCGAGTAGCCACGCCGCGATTCCCAGGAGAACGACACCGGAGAGGCGCCGGAGCCAGCGACCGTCACCGCCGACTGTTCCGGAGACGGCGCCGACGCAGCCGAGATAGAGCGCCGTCAGTACCGCGTACAGCCCGCCGAGCAGTATCATCCCAACGGCCGGCGCCGTTTCGGGTGTGAACCCGGGGAGGAAGGCGAGGAAGAACAGGGCAACTTGTGGATTGAGGAGGTTGACCGTGAGTCCCTGTACGTACGGGTTGCCGGTCGTCTCGTGACGCTCGCTCACGTCGGCTCGAAGCGTTCGAACCCCGAGATAGGTGAGGTAGGCTGCCCCGAGGAGCGAGACGGCTGTCCGTGCGTTCGGAACGCTCCGAAAGAGCGCGGCGAGCCCGAGCGCTGCCACGACCGTGTGACAGAGTACGCCCGTCGCGACGCCGAGTCCCGACAGAACGCCGGCTCGTCGTCCCTCGCCGGCTCCTCGGGCCAGCACGTAGGCGGTGTCCGGTCCCGGCGAGAGGATGAGCGCGACGGCGGCGATCGTGTACACTGCGAGCGCGGCGACGTCGAACACGACCGATCCTACGGGGGGAACTGCAAACCGTTGTCGGTGTCACTCCTCGTCGAACTCCGCCGGCGCTCGCGTCGCGACCGGATCGAGCCCCTTCCGTCGGGCGTCGAGCTCCGAGAGTCCGTAGACGAGCCCGACCAACGCGACGACGCCGATCGGGAGCAGCGCGAACGGCGTGATGCCGACGTATCCCCACACGAGCAACAGCACGACGGCGACGATCCCGACCGTTACCGCGTAGTACAGCTGCGTTCGGACGTGGTCGATGAGGTCCGCGCCGGTGAACGTCGAGGAGAGCACAGTCGTGTCGGAGATCGGCGAGCTGTGATCGCCGAAGATCGCGCCCGAGAAGATCGTTCCCACCACCGCGGCGACCATCGTGTGGTCGTTCGTCAGCGACCACGCGACCGGGATCGCGATCGGGGTCAGGATGGTCATCGTTCCCCACGACGTTCCGGTCGAGAAGGCGATGAACGCGGCGACGAGGAGCACGACGACCGGAAGCACCGCCGGATCGAGTACGCCCTCGGCGGCCGCGGCGACGTACTCTCCGGTACCGACCGCCGAGACGACTTCACCGATCGACCACGCCAGCACGAGGATCGACACCGCGGTCAGCATGAGGCCGAAGCCGTCGATCGTCGTCTCGACGGAGTCAGCCAGCGACATGATGTCGTCCGAATAGGCGATCCAGAACCCCGACAGAACCATCCCGAAGGAGCCGTAGACGAGTGCAGCGGCGTAATCGGCACCGGTGACCATCTCCCACAGCCCGGCACCGGGTTCGTAGCCTGTCCACAGCGCCGAGGTGAACGTGACGACGACGAGTACGGAGATGGGGACGAAGAACGACCGGAGTCGGGGCTGTTGAACCTCGGGATCTCCGAGATCCGAGGCGACGTCCTGCATCGGCGTCGCGTCCTCGCGGATGACCCGCGCAGTGCGCCACGACCGGTGTTCGGCGTCGAGCATCTCGCCGTAATCCCGTCCCGTCATCACGACGATGGCGACCATCGCGATCGCGAGAATCGAGTACATGTTGAACGGGATCGAGGCGACGAACACCTCGAACGCCGAGGGGTGATCGGCCAGTCCGAGGTCGTCGTAGGCGTCGCGAATGAGTCCGAGTTGGAACGCGACCCACGAGGAGATTCCGAGCGTCGCGACTGGCGCCGCGGTCGAATCGACGACGTAGGAGAGTTTCTCCCGGGAGATTCGAAGGTTATCGGAGACGTCTTTCATCGCGCTGCCGACGATGGCGGTGTTGGCGTAATCGTCGAAGAACATCACCAGCCCGAGCCCCCACGTCGCGACGTTTCCCTTCCGCTGGGTGTCGAGCCGCCGTAGCGCCCAGTCGCGGACTGCGTGGGAACCGCCGAGGTTCCAGATGAAGGCGACGCCGGAGCCCAAAAGCAGGGTGAAGAGGATGATCGTCGCGTGGAAGTCGTCTGAGATCGCCGCGATCACCCACTCGAAGGAGACGACGAGCCCCCACGGGAGTGCCACGAGCAGTCCACCCGCCAGTCCGAGCGGTTCCGCGAACCCGCCGGTTCCGGAGAGCAGTTCAGTGACGAGTGCGACGCTGTCGGTGTAGGTGACGAGGACGCCACCGGACCACACGCCAACGAACAGCGAGAGCACGGCCTGTCGCGTCACGATCGCGAGAACGATGGCTAAAAGCGGCGGGACGAGCGAGAGCGGCTCGTACGTCTCGACTATCATCTCGCTCTTTGTTCCGTGTTACCAACCATAATTATACAGTGGCTATTCGCCATCCGGTAACGAACAAGCCTTTACCGTTACGGCGGCGTACGTTTAGGAAATGGTACTCGACGACCTGGGCAGTTCCCTCCGGGGGACGCTCAACAAGCTGCAGGGGAAATCCCGCCTGAGCGAGGAGGACGTCGAGGCGGTCGTAAAGGAGATTCAGCGCTCCTTGCTGCAGGCTGACGTCGACGTCTCCCTCGTGATGGGGCTCTCGGATTCGATCCGGGAGCGAGCCCTCGAGGAGGAGCCGCCGGCAGGCACGACCGCCCGCGACCACGTTCTCCGGATCGTCTACGAGGAGATGGTCGCTCTGGTCGGTGAATCGACCGACCTCCCGCTCGAGGAGCAGACGATCATGCTCGCCGGGCTACAGGGGTCGGGGAAGACCACGAGCGCGGCCAAGATGGCGTGGTGGTTCTCCAAGAAGGGGCTCCGACCGGCGGTCATCCAGACCGACACCTTCCGCCCCGGCGCCTACGACCAGGCCAAACAGATGGCCGAACGCGCCGAGGTCGAATTCTACGGCGACCCCGACAACGACGATCCGGTGGATATCGCCCGAAAGGGGCTAGAGGCGACCGCCGACGCCGACGTTCACATCGTCGACACGGCGGGGCGTCACGCCCTCGAGGAGGGTCTTATCGACGAACTCGAGGAGATCGAGGCGGTCGTCGACCCGGACCGGAACCTGCTCGTCCTCGACGCCGCGATCGGACAGGGAGCCAAGGAGCAGGCGAGCCGGTTCGACGAGGCGGTCGGCATCGACGGCGTCGTCATCACGAAGCTCGACGGGACGGCGAAGGGTGGCGGCGCACTCGCCGCGGTCGATCAAACCGGCTCCTCGATCGCCTTCCTCGGGACCGGCGAGGAAGTCGGCGACATCGAGCGGTTCGAGCCGTCGGGGTTCATCTCCCGACTGCTCGGGATGGGCGACCTCAAACAGCTCACCGAGCGCGTCGAGCGCGCGATGGAGGAGACCCAGGCCGAGGAGGACTGGGACCCCGAGGACCTGATGAAGGGGGAGTTCACCCTCAACGACATGCGTAAACAGATGAACGCGATGAACCGGATGGGTCCCCTTGATCAGGTGCTCGACATGATCCCGGGCCTCGGCGGCGGACTCAAGGATCAGCTCCCCGACGACGCGATGGACGTCACTCAGGATCGACTGCGGGACTTCGAAGTCATCATGGATTCGATGACCGAAAACGAGCTGGAGAACCCCCGCTCTGTCGGCCAATCGCAGGTCGAGCGGATCGCTCGCGGTTCCGGCAAAGACGAGGAAACCGTTCGGGAGCTGCTCGAACAGCACAAGATGATGTCCCGGATGATGAAGCAGTTCCAGGGGATGGGAGACGGCGACATGCAGCGGATGATGAAGCAGATGCAGCAGGGTGGCGGCGGTGGCGGTGGGCTCGGCGGCATGGGTCCGTTCGGGGACTGAGCCGGAACGCTCACCGGCTCCGGTGAGCGCTCTCGAAGGGATGCGGCGGCAGTCGTAGCTCGTCCAACTCGGGGAGGTACTTCACGTTGTAAACGACCTGCAGCCGGTCGGTCGTCGGTTTGCCGAGACAGGAGAGACGGATCCCGCGATCGATCATCCCCTCCGGAAGGATGTGGTCCGCCGGCTGAGAGAGCTCCCCGTCACGGATGGCGACGGCACAGTTCGCACACGCGCCGCCGCGACAGGAGTACGGCCACGTGAAGCCGCGACTCTCGGCGGCTTCGAGCAGCGTCTCGTCCGGTTCGACCAGAAAGCGGCCGTATTCGCCGGGGGAGAGATCCGCCTCGGACGCCTTCTCGAACAGATCGGGATCGTCGATATCCCACCCGTGGTCGACGAGTACCGAGTAGTCGAGATACTCGACGCGCGACTCGGTGGCCGGCTCGCGACCGTTTTCGGGGGTCTCGACGTCGAGGTCGTCGAAGGCCTCGGCGTCCGGCTCCCACGCGCCCGACTTCAACTCCTCGTAGGCCTCCCTGACGCGCTGGAACTCCTCGGGCGTCCCTCCCTGATCCGGATGGGCCTGTTTTATTCGCTCGCGGTACGCCCGCTCGATCTCGGTCGGCGTGGCGTCAGGATCGATGTGGAGGATCTCGTAGGGCGATTCCATCCGTGCCACTACTAGTGAAATGAGCGGTATAAGTCTCTCCTTGCCGGCGGCATACGCTCAAGTTCCTCCGACGTCAGCTACGCGTATGGCCGAGGAACCGCACCCGCAGGTCGTCGAGATCCTCGAGCGCATGGAGGCGCTTCCGAGCCTCCACGAGCTATCCACCGAGGACGCGAGAGCGCAGTACGACGAACTGCGCGCCGGTCAGGAGGGCGAGCCGGTCGAATCGGTTGCCGATCGGTCCGTTCCGGGCCCCGACGGCGAGATACCGATCCGTCACTACCACGTTGCCGACGAGCCACGTCCGGTCCTCGTCTACTACCACGGCGGCGGCTTCGTCATCGGTAACCGCGACACCCACGATCCGATCTGTCGCGCGCTGGCGAACGCGACGGGATATCACGTCGTGAGTGTGGAATACCGACTCGCGCCCGAACATCCGTTTCCGGCACCGATGGAGGACGCCTACGCGGCAACCGAGTGGGTCGCCGACAACGCCGACGCGGTCGACGGAACCGGTTCGCTCGTCGTCGCTGGCGACAGCGCCGGTGGCAATCTGGCTGCGGGGGTTGCTCTCCTCGCTCGCGATTACGACGGTCCCGAGATCGCCCGACAGCTTCTCGTCCACCCGGTCGTCTCCGCGGAGTTCCAGGAGTTCGAAAGCTACGAGGAGAACGGCGAGGGGTATCTTCTCGAGACGGAGACTCGCCAGTGGTTCGCCGAACGGTACCTCGACTCGCGGCTCCACGCGCGGAACGAATACCGTGCACAGCTGCTCGTGGACGAGTACGATGGTCTGCCGCCGGCGACGGTGTTGACTGCCGGCTTCGATCCGTTGCGAGACGAGGGGAACCGGTACGCCGACCGACTCGCCGCCGACGGTGTCGACGTCGCCCACCGCGAGTACGGGGATATGATCCACGGCTTCCTCGGATTGCTCGACATGGTCGACGCCGCCGAGGAGGCGATCGAGTGGTTGGCTTCGACGGTACCCGATCCCGACCCCGATCTCGGTAGCTGACCGACGCCGGAAGCACAGTTCTCAAGCCGCGGCGGTTCCTCCGTTCACCCGATGGAGCCATCGGTCGTCTCGGTGCTCGTCGGCGAGGTGTTGCCGCGCGTGCTCGTCATCGCGGTCGCCATCGCCGGCGGCGTCGCGTTCGCGAACGTCCTCGTCGCCTTCGGCGCGATCCGGTATATCGCCTCGCTGTCGAGGCCACTGACCGGCCCGGCGAACCTCCCCGACGAGGTCGGTAGCGCGATCCTCACGACCGCCGCCTCGACGACGGCGGGCTACGGGATGCTCGCGGAGTATCGCGATTCGGGGCTGCTCGACGATCGGGCGACGCTCGTCGCCGTGACGATCAACACGTTCTTCGGCTTCGTCCAGCACATCTTCACCTTCTACGCGCCGGTGTTGATCCCGATCCTCGGCCTCCACGTCGGGCTGTTGTACGTCAGTCTCCGCGCGGGGATCGCGCTCGCGATCACGGCGACGGGCGTCGTCGCCGGTGCACTCTTGTTGTCCGATCGGAACGTCGATCCGACGGCGACGCGGGAGATCGATCCGGAGGCTCGTGCCGACGGTGGCGTAGCCGACGACCGATCCGTTCGGGAGAAGCTCTCCGACTCGGGGCGGGCGGGTGTCGAGAAGACGTGGGAGATCCTCCCGCGGCTGGCTGTCGTCTACACCGCGGTCGTCCTCCTGACGACCTACTACGATCTCGAATCGGTGACCGGCGGAGCGGCGGATCCGCTGGCGACGCTGACCGGACTGCCGTCAGCGGCCGTGCCGGTCATCGTGATCTTCGCGTTCGACACGACGAGCGGTGCGTTGGCGATCGCACCGCTGATCGACGACGGGATCTTCACCGCGCGAACGGCCGTCGCGACGATGCTTCTCGGCGGGATCGTCTCCTTCACCGTCTCGACGTTCAAGCGGTCGATTCCGTTCCAGTACGGCATCTGGGGCGCCGAGTTCGGCACGAAGGTGATCGTCGTGAACACGACGCTGAAGGTGCTGTGGATCGCCGTCGCACTGATCGCGCTGCTCGCTCTCTGATCGACATGCCGCGTTCCGTGGTACCGCGCTCTGATAGCGGCAGCCGTTGCGCC
>SKTU01000067.1 GCA_007122455.1 Haloarculaceae archaeon
ACCGGTTCAACTCCAAGCTCCGGGAGGCGTTCGGCTCCTCGCCGTTCATCCTCACGAAGTTCGACAAGTTCATGAACTGGGTCCGGAGCTCCTCGATGTTCATGCTGCAGTTCGGAATCGCCTGCTGCAGCATCGAAATGATTCACACGTATGCGATCAAACACGACCTCGATCGCTTCGGTGCGGGCGTCCCCCGCGCATCGCCGCGGCAGGCGGACGTCATCATCATTCCGGGGACCATCGTCTCGAAGTTCGCCCCACGGATGAAGCGGGTGTACGACCAGATGCCCGAGCCGAAGTTCGTCGTCGGCATGGGATCGTGTACGATCTCCGGCGGTCCGTTCCAGGAGGGGTACAACGTCATCAAGGGCGCCGAGGAGGTCATTCCGGTCGACATCCACGTTCCGGGCTGTCCGCCGCGCCCCGAGGCACTCATCTACGGCATCGCGAAACTCCAGGAGCGGGTCGCAAACGGCGAAACGTCACCCGTGACGGTGAAGCCGTACGAACTCGAACAGTTCGGCGACCTCGAGCGGGACGAACTCGTACAGCACCTCGCAGACCAGATCGACGAGGACGACCTCGTCATGCGGTACAACTGGGCGAACTCACCATGAGCCTGGAACGACCACGCGAACGACAGCTCGACATCGGCGAGACCGTCGACGGCGACGTCGATTACGACGCCCTCGCGGAGCTGCTCGGCGACCGCGTCGTCGACCGCGAGGAGCACGTCAACGCGCCGGCGTTCGTCGTCCGACCGGACGAGATACAGGACGCGCTGTTCGCGCTTCGCGACGAGGCCGGCTTCGATTACCTCTCCTGCGTCACGGCCCAGGAGTACGACGACCGCTACGAATCGATCTACCACCTCAAGAAGTACGACGATCCGACGCAGGAACTCGGCGTCGTCGTTCCGACCGCGAAGGACGCCCCGATCTCCCAGACAGCCGAACCGGTCTACCGGACGGCCGACTGGCACGAGCGGGAGGCCTACGACCTCGTCGGAATCAACTACGAGGGCCACCCGGATCTACGCCGGATCCTGCTCCCCGAGACGTGGCAGGGGCATCCGCTCGGGCAGGATTACAACGCCGAGAAGCCGCAGGTCGTCCCGTTCCGGAAGCACGCGAATCCCCTGCAGCCGGATCAGCGCGGCGAGGGCGACAACTCGGACACGATGTTCCTCAACATCGGGCCGCACCACCCCGCCACCCACGGCGTCCTCCACGTCAAGGCGGTGCTGGACGGCGAACAGATCGCCGACGTCGAACCGGACATCGGCTACCTCCACCGCTGTGAGGAGCAGATGTGCCAGCAGGGCACCTACCGACACCAGATCATGCCGTACCCGGACCGCTGGGACTACGTCTCGGCGGGGATCCTCAACGAGTGGGCCTACGCCCGCGCGGCGGAGGATCTGGCCAACATCGAGGTTCCGGAGTACGCCCAGGTCATCCGGACGATGTCCGCCGAGCTGTGTCGGATCTGTTCGCACATGCTCGCGCTGGGCACGTTCGCGCTGGACGTCTTCGGCGACTTCACCGCCGTCTTCCAGTACGCCTTCCGCGACCGGGAGGTCGTCCAGGACATCCTCGAGGATCTCACCGGTCAGCGACTGATGTTCAACTATCTTCGACTCGGCGGCGTCGCGTGGGATCTGCCGGAACCCCGCGAGGAGTTCTTCGAGAAGAGTCGCGACTTCCTCGACGGGTTGCCGAAGAAGCTCAAGGAGTACCACAACCTCATCACGTCCAACGAGATCTTCCAGGCTCGGTGTGTCAACACCGGCATCCTCCCGCCCGAGGTCGCAAAGCAGTACGGCGCCACCGGGCCGGTCGCCCGTGGCTCCGGGGTCGACATCGACCTTCGCCGGGACGACCCGTACGGCTACTACGACGAACTCGACTGGGACGTCGTCACCGAGGACGGCTGTGACAACTACGGTCGCGTCCTCGTTCGGATGCAGGAGGTCGAAGAATCCGCCAAGATCATCGAGCAGTGTCTCGACCTGCTCGAGGAGTGGCCCGAGGACGATCGGACGATCCAGTCGAACGTGCCGCGAACCCTCAAGCCCGAACCGGATACGGAGATCTACCGCGGCGTCGAAGCCGCCAAGGGCGAACTCGGCATCTACATCCGCGCCGACGGCACCGACAAGCCCGCTCGGTTCAAGATCCGGAGCCCGTGCTTCTGTAACCTGCACACGCTCCGGGAGATGACCCAGGGTGAGTACATTCCGGACCTGATCGCCTCGCTCGGTAGTCTGGACATCGTGCTCGGGGAGGTGGACCGGTGACGCAAACGCTTCCCGAGACGATCGGCGAACTGCTCGGCTGGGGAACCGAGCTGTCGTTCGGCCAGGACGTCGTCGCCTCCCTCATCGGAGCGGCGCTCGTCGGGACGCTCATGCTGACGATGACCGCCATCGCGGGGCCGTGGGCCAAACGAAAGATCACCGCCGCCTTCACGGACCGTATCGCGGTCAACAGGGTCGGTCCGTTCGGCCTGCTCATCATCGTCGCCGACGCGGTTCGGCTGCTCTCGAAGGAGCTGATCGTCCCCGAAGGCGTCGATCGTCCCGCGTGGGATCTCGCGCCGATCGTGCTCGCGGGCTCGGCACTGCTCGGATTTGCCGTCATCCCGATGGGGAGCGGAATCCACCTCGCCGATCCCGAGGTCGGTCTCGTCTACGTCTTCGCGATCGCCTCGGTCGCCTCGGTCGGACTGGTGATGGCCGGCTACGCGTCGAACAACAAATACTCGATGCTCGGGGGACTGCGCGCGGTCGCGCAGAACCTCGCCTACGAGATTCCGCTGGTACTGATCGCCGCGTCGGTCGTCCTCTTCGCCGGCTCGCTCCAGATGAGCGAGATCGTCGCCGCTCAGCAAGGAACGCTCCTCGCGGTCGGCGGACTGTCGATCCCGGCGTGGTACGCCTTCGTCAACCCGTTCGCGTTCGTGCTGTTCCTCGTCGCGAACCTGATGGAAGTCGGTCGGAACCCCTTCGACATTCCGGAGGCGCCGACCGAGATCGTCGCCGGCTACCAGACCGAGTACTCGTCGGTCTACTTCGTGTTGATCTACCTCGGGGAGTTCCTCCACATCTTCCTCGGGGCCGCGATCATCACGACGGTGTTCCTCGGCGGCCCGGCCGGCCCGGTGCTTCCGGGAATCCTCTGGTTCCTCATCAAGATCTGGGCGATCTTCCTGTTCACCCAGTGGGCTCGCTCTGCGCTGCCGCGGCTGCGCATCGACCAACTCATCGAGGTCGGCTGGAAGGGAATGCTCGTCCTCGCGTTCGCGAACCTGATTCTCACGGCCGTTATCGTGGGAGTGATCGCATAATGATCGGGATATTCAAATCGATGGCAACGACGATGAAGCACGCGCTCGACGGACAGACGTTCACCGTCGAGTACCCGGAGGAGACGCCGGACGTCTCCCCGCGGTTCCGCGGCGTTCACAAGTTCAGCCAAGAGCGCTGCATCTGGTGTCGCCAGTGTGAGAACGTCTGTCCGAACGACACGATCCAGATCGTGACGGACGAACAGCGGAACGGCGAACAGTACAACCTCCACATCGGGCAGTGCATCTACTGCCGGCTCTGTGAGGAGGTCTGTCCGGTCGACGCGATCCTTCTCACCCAGAACTTCGAGTTCACGGGTGACACGAAGGACGACCTCGCCTACAACAAAGAACAGCTGAAGAACGTCCCGTGGTACAAGGACATCGATCCGCTCGCCTCCCGCGAACCGGATCGCGGCGGCTGGATCGGCGAAGGCGAAGGCGAAGTCGACTACCAGTAACGCAGTTTTCGTTTTTCAGTTCGACGGTCCAGTGAACCGTTCCAGTTCGTACAGTCGCGAGCGTCAGCGCTCGGTGACGAAGAGGTAGCCGGCGAACGCGAGTGCAACGACTGCGAGTACCGAAACCATCGCAAAGAGCAGCGGAACGCCGCCGTACGCGAGTGCGACGCCGGCCAGCGCCGATCCCACGGCGCCGATCCCGAAGACGCAGAGGTAGACGTAGCCGAACGACAACCCCTGTACGTCGGCTGGGACGTGCTTGCCGACCAGCGCCTGCTGGATCGGCGCCTCGAAGAAGACGAAGAAGCCGAGTGCGGCACAGACGAGCAAAAGCGGGACGAGACCGGCGTTCGCCGCAGGAACGAACAGCAACGCGACGACGACCAGCGCCACGAACGCGACGACGATCGCTGACTCCGGATCGACGCGGTCGGAGAGTCGACCGCCGACGTACTGTCCGATACCGCCGATGAGGAGGAGTCCGGCGTATGCGTACTGGCTCGGTTCGAACGTCTCCGCACCGATCTCCACCGGCGAGAAGACCGGCTGGTCGGCCAGCACGTCCGGCAGGAACGTGAAGACGCCGCGGTAGTACGTTCCCGCGAGCATGGCGATCGTCAGGACGATCACGAAACTGCCGGCGAACAGTAGCTTCGACTGTTCGAGGAACGTGTCCGTCTCGACGGTTCCGCTCCCGCCGCCCGCGCGTTCCTCGAAGCTGATCCGACGCGCGCCGGCCGCAACTGCGAGGGCCGGAAGAGCGAACACCACCACGACGACCCGCCACTCGAACACCGTCAACAGGAGGGCCGCGACCAACGGCCCCACGGCCGTCCCGACGTTACCCGCGAGTCCGTGGTAGGCCAGCGCGGTTCCCTGCTGGTCGGTTCCGCGGGTCAGAAGCGAGAGCCCCGCGGGGTGGTAGATGCTCGCCGCGGCCCCCCAGAGGATCAGCGCCACCGCGAGCACGACGACGTTCGTCGCGACGCTCGTCAGGAGAAATCCGAACGCCATCCCGACGAGCGAGACGACGACGAGTCGCTTCGATCCGTAGCTGTCCGCGAGCGAGCCGCTCGGCAGCGCGCCGATACCGATGAGACCGTAGCCGACCGCGACCACCGCCCCCAACACCGCCGTCGAGACGTCGAACGTCGAGAGCCAGACGACGACGAACAGCGGGATCGTCATTTCGTAGGCGTGAAACGAGGCGTGTGCCACCATCGTAAAGCGGGTGATCGAGCGGTCGTTGGCGTCCATCGACGACGGATACGCTCGCGGGTGGGTGTTGCAGTTTACGGTCTGGGGTCGACCACGATCCGGTCGCGACTACGACTCCGGGCCGAGCCTGACGTCGTCGTACTGCTGACGGAGTCGCATCTTGTCGAATTTCCCTGTCGACGTTCGCGGGATGGCGTCGAGGAACTCGTACCGATCCGGAAGCCACCAGCTCGGGAACCGCGCCTCGAGGTGCGCCTCCAGCGTCTCCGCGCTCGCCTCGGCGCCCTCCCTGAGTACGACGCACGCCATCGGTCGCTCCTGCCACTTCTCGTGGTCGACGGCGACGACCGACGCCTCGGCGACCGCCTCGTGAGCCATCAGTTCGTTCTCCAACTCGACCGAGGAGATCCACTCGCCACCGGATTTGATGACGTCCTTCGTCCGATCGACGATGTCCAGATATCCCCACTCGTCGTAGGTGGCGATGTCGCCGGTCTTCAGCCACCCGTCGTCGGAGAATGACGTCTCGTTCTCCTCGGGGCGGTTCAGGTACGCGTCGACGACCCACGGGCCGCGGACGTGGAGCTCACCCAGCGACTCGCCGTCGCGTTCGAGTTCGTTGCCGTCGTCGTCGACGATCCGGACCTCGATCCCGGGGACAGGCATCCCCGCCTTGGCTCGATAGGTATACCGTTCGTCCGGCGGACGATCCTCGAGTTCCCTCCGGAGCACGCTGAGCGAACCGAGCGGCGTCGTCTCCGTCATCCCCCACCCCTGGATTATCGGCGCGTCGTACTCCTCGTCGTAGCGTCGGATGAGCGACTCCGGTGGCGCGCTCCCGCCGACCGTGAGCCGCTCGATGTTGGAGATGTCGACCTCGGGGTGGTCGTCGAGATAGTTGGCCATCTCGAGCCAGATCGTCGGGACGCCCGCCGACAGCGTCACGTCCTCGTCGTCGATCAGGTTCGCGACGGGACCGGGATCGGTGTGGGCGCTCGGATACACCTGCTTGGCACCGACGAGTGTCGCGGCGTAGGGGATTCCCCAGCCGTTGGCGTGGAACATCGGTACGATCGGTAACACCACGTCGCGCTGTGAGAGTCCCTGAGCGTCGGCGTGCCCGACCATGATACTGTGGAGGTAGACCGCCCGGTGGGTGTACGGCACTCCCTTCGGCAGCCCGGTGGTCCCGGAGGTGTGACAGAGCCCGCATTCGTCGTCCTGGTCGATGTCGGGCCACTCGTAACTCGTCGGCTGATCGGCGATCAACGACTCGTAGTCGGTCACCGGTTCCAGTGACGTCTCTGGCAGTTCGTCGGCGAGAACGACGTACTGCTCGACGGAATCGAGTTCGTCCGCATTTACCTCTACCTTCTCGACGAACGCCGGGTCGACGAAGAGCACCGTGTCCGCTGCGTCCGCGATCGTGTGCTGGAAGTGGCTGTCGGGCAGCCGCATGTTGCACATGTGCATCGAACGCCCCGAGCAGGCGGGGGCGAAGTAGAGTTCGAGGTGGCGGAAGTGGTTGAGCGCGACCGTTCCGACGCGCTCGCCGCGGGCGACGCCCAACTCGTCGAGCGCGTTGGCCAGCTGACGGACCCGTTCGCCCATCTGGGCGTACGTGTACCGGTGTATGGATCCGTCGGGGCGCTTCGTTACGATCTCCCGATCGGGGAACAGCTCCTCCGCGCGCCCGAGGATCGAGTCGAGGGTGAGTTGGACGTCCATCATGCCGAACGTGCTGTTTGTGACCATTGACCATTGGTGTTTCGACGGTGCGGAGCGCGAATCTCGCGCCTGAGCGAGTAAAGCCGGAGTGAAAGTGAGCGCATAAGGAAATCTTCAAAGGGAATCCCGTTACAGGAGTAAACAATGGCTGTAGTACCGTACGAGACATTGGCGTTCGTGCTGTTCGCCCTACTGACGGTCGGGGCGAGCTTGGGCGTCGTGTTGGTCCGTGACGTCTGGCATTCCGCGCTACTACTCGGGGTAGCGCTGCTGTCGGTCGCGGTCCATTACGTGATGCTGCGTGCGGAGTTCCTTGCAGTGATGCAAGTGCTCGTGTACGTCGGTGGGGTGCTCGTCCTGATCACTTTCGCCGTCATGCTCGTTCGCGAGAACCCCGCACCCGAGGAAACGGAGGTGATCCAGTCGTGACGACGCGTCCGCGACTCAGGGATCCCTCGAAGATGGTAACCGGCGTCCTTGCAGTGGCCCTGTTCGGGCTTCTGTCGGCGGTGTTCGTCACTGCCGGCTTCGGTACGAGCGAAGGGTTCCCCACCGGGGCGATCACCCGCTCGATCGGGTACGCGATGTTCAACCTCGACGCGGGGACGATCGACAGCGAAGGGTTCCTCGTGGCGTTCATCACGATCGCGATCGTGCTCGACGCCGCGCTCGACGGGGCGGTCATGCTCGCAAAGAGGGAGGGTGAAAACTGATGCTCGAAACAGTTCCCGTCGAGTACTACCTCGTTCTGTCGGCCGCGGTGTTCTGTATCGGTCTCTTCGGCATCCTGACGCGTACGAACGCGCTGACGTTCCTGATGAGCGTCGAACTGATGCTGAACGCAGCGAACATCAACCTCGTCGCGTTCGCGTTCTACTGGTCGAACCTGACCGGCCAGGTGTTCGTACTGTTCACCATGTCGCTCGCCGCCGCCGAAGTCGCGATCGGCATCGGGATCATCCTGGTGTTGAACCGCAACTTCGACGACGTGGACGTGACAGAGGCAGCGACGTTGAAGTGGTAACATGGAAGGAATATTCCAATACGCGCCCGCCATCGCGGTACTGCCGTTCGTCTCGTTCCTCGTCGCCCTGATTGCGGGTGAGTACCTGCCGAAGAAAGGTGCACTCGCCGGTATCCTGGCGACGGGTGGATCACTCACGCTCTCGCTCGTCGTCCTCGTCGCCGTCGTTTCGGGCCACACGTACAACGAAACGCTCTACACGTTCGTCGACGCCAGCGAGACGTTCTCGCTGACGTTCGGCCTACTCATCGACCCGCTGTCGGCCGCGATGCTCGTGATCGTCTCGCTCATCGCCACGCTCGTTCACGTCTTCTCGCTCGGCTACATGAACGACGAGGGGGAGATCGGTCTCCCGCGGTACTACGCGGGCCTCGGGCTGTTCACCGCGAGCATGCTCGCGTTCGTCTTCTCGGACAACCTCCTGATGGCGTTCATCTTCTTCGAGCTGGTCGGGCTCTGCTCGTATCTGCTCATCGGCTTCTGGTTCCGGGAGGACGCGCCGCCGTCGGCCGCCAAGAAGGCGTTCCTCGTCACCCGCTTCGGTGACTACTTTTTCCTGATCGGTGTCGTCGCGGTGCTCGTCACCTTCGGCACGGCACAGTTCGCCGGCAGCGAGGGGTTCCCGGCGCTGGCCGAGGAGGCACTCGTCGCCGGCGAGACGTTCCACGGACTCGGTGCCGAAACGTGGCTCTCGATCATCGGGCTCCTCGTTCTGGGCGGTGTGCTCGGAAAATCCGCGCAGTTCCCGTTCCACACGTGGCTCCCGGACGCGATGGAGGGTCCGACGCCGGTCTCCGCGCTGATTCACGCAGCGACGATGGTCGCCGCGGGCGTCTACCTCGTCGCACGAATGTACGGCTTCTACGCCCTGCTCCCGACAGTTCTCGCGATCATCGCCTTCATCGGCGGCTTCACCGCGCTGTTCGCTGCGACGATGGGCGTCGTCAAGGACGAGATCAAGCAGGTGCTGGCGTACTCGACGATCAGCCAGTACGGATACATCATGCTCGCGCTCGGTGCGGGCGGCTACGTCGCCGCGTTCTTCCACCTGACGACCCACGCGGTGTTCAAGGCACTGCTGTTCCTCGGTGCCGGATCGGTCATCATCGCCATGCATCACAACGAGAACATGTGGGACATGGGAGGGCTCAAGGATCCCATGCGCGTCACCTATCTCACCTTCCTCGCCGGATCGCTCGCGCTCGCCGGGATCTTCCCGTTCTCCGGCTTCTGGTCGAAGGACGAGGTGCTCTTCGAGACGCTCGTCCACGCGCTGGGCGGAAGCCCGCTCCTGCTTGGTGCCTACGTGATGGGGCTCGGCGCCGTCTTCCTGACGGGCTTTTACACGATCCGAATGGTCATGCTCACCTTCCACGGTGAGCCCCGGAGCGACACCGCCGAGAACCCCCACGGCGTCCGCTGGAACGTCAAGTTCCCGCTGTCGGTACTCGGCGTGCTCGCGGTGGTCGCCGGCTTCCTGAACCCGGTGCCGATCCAGAAGCTGACCGGAGCCCAGGTCGACTTCCTCCACGCGTTCCTCGACTCCGCGCCGGAGGCGACGTTGACGAACGCGGGACACTACTCCGACCTCACTGCGGAGTACGCCGGTTACGGAACCGGCTACATCGGCGGCGAAGTGATGACGCTGCTCCTCGGCGCGGGAATCGCGCTCGGACTGGCGCTCGTGGGTGCCGGCTCTGCCTTCTTCCTCTATCGTGGTGCCGAACCGACCGCTCACACGGAGAAGCTCGGACGTGTCAGAACGCTCCTCATGCACAACTACTACCAAGACGAGTATCAGGTGTGGCTTGCCGAAGGACTGACAGTGCGCGTCGCACGCGCCGCCGACACCTTCGACCAGGGCGTTATCGACGGACTGGTCAACGGAGCCTCGAGCGTGAGCCTCTTCGCGGGCGATCGCCTCCGACGGATTCAGACGGGTGTCGTGACCAACTACGCCGCGTTCATCGCACTGAGCCTCGTGATACTCGTTGCACTGTTTGCCGTCCTCGGGGGGTGGATCTGAATGTATATCGAAGCACTCATCCTGCTCTCGCTGATCGGCGCCGGAGTCGTCTTCCTCGCCCCCAACCGATACGCGGGGAAGCTGGCGTTCTGGCTCAGTCTCCCGCCGCTTCTGGTGAGTCTCTACATGTACGCGATCTTCGACGGGAGCGGCAACGCGCTCCTCGACGGAGACATCGCCTTCGAGACGTTCGGCGAGTGGCTCACACTCGGCCAGTACGCGATCAACTACCACGTCGGCGTCGACGGGATCTCGCTGCCGCTGATCGTGCTCACGACCGTGCTCGTGACGCTCTCGATCCTCAGCGCGTGGACGCCGATCGACGACCGCCAGAGCCAGTTCTACGGACTGGTGCTCTTCCTCGAGGCGAGCCTGATCGGCGTCTTCGCGGCGCTGGATTTCATCCTCTGGTTCGTCTTCTGGGAGGCGGTGCTCATTCCGATGTACTTCCTGATCGGCATCTGGGGCGGCCCGCGCCGGAAATACGCCGCGATCAAGTTCTTCGTCTACACGAACCTCGCGTCGCTGGTGATGTTCATCGGCTATCTCGGACTCGTCTTCGGCCTCGGCGACGCGGTCACGTCGACCGGCCTCCCCGAGGTCGCACAGGCGCTCCGGGCGGGACAGCTCGGCGCGCTCGGTCCGGTCGGACCCGAGGCGCTGGCGTTCGTCGCGTTCCTCGCGATGTTCGTGGGCTTCGCGGTGAAGGTACCCGTCGTTCCGGTCCACACGTGGCTGCCCGACGCTCACGTCGAGGCACCGACGCCCGCGTCGGTGCTTCTGGCGGGCGTGTTGCTGAAGATGGGGACCTACGCGCTGCTTCGGTTCAACTTCACGATGCTCCCAGAGCAGGCAATCGCCCTCGCGGTTCCGATCGCCACGATCGCCGTGATCTCGATCATCTACGGGGCGCTTCTCGCGCTGGCGCAGTCGGACCTCAAACGAATCGTCGCCTACTCGTCGGTATCGTCGATGGGGTACGTCATCCTCGGTCTCGTCGCCTACACGGTCTACGGCGTGGGTGGTGCGACGTTCCAGATGGTCGCCCACGGGTTGATCTCGGGGCTACTGTTCATGACCGTCGGCGTCATCTACAACGAGACTCACACGCGGATGGTCGGCGACATGTCCGGGCTGGCCGACAAGATGCCAGTCACGTCCGGCGTCTTCGTCGCCGGCGCGTTCGCGTACATGGGACTCCCGCTGATGGCCGGCTTCGCCGCCGAGCTGTTCATCTTCCTCGGCGCCTTCGAGTCGACGGTGTTGCCCGGTGCGGTCGTCTTCACGGCGGTCGCGATGTTCGGCATCGTCGTCGTCGCTGGCTATCTGCTGTGGGCGATGCAGCGCTCGCTCTTCGGCCCGTTCCGGCTGGAGACCGACTACGAGCTGTCGCCGGCACCACTCCACGACGTCGTCCCGCTCGTGACGCTCGTGTTGCTCATCGTCCTGCTCGGAACGGCACCGGACGTCTTCTTCGAGATGATCCGGGACGCCACACATCCGGTATTGGATTTCGGAGGTGATCTCTAATGGAACTGAACAACTGGCTCCTGCTCGTCCCGACGGGGGCGTTCGTCCTCGCGGCCCTCGCACTGTTCGTCATCGACTCGATCGATCCCGACAGCACGAACGGGACGCTACTGTCGGCGGTCACGACCGCCGGCGCCGTCGCGGCGGCGATGGTCTCCGGCGGTCTGTTGCTGTCGGGCGCTGCCGATCCCGGGGTCGAGCTGTTCGACGGACAGCTCGTCGTCGACGGGATGAGTCTCATCTTCACGTTCATCTTCGGCAGCGTGACCGCACTCGTGGCGCTGGGTTCCCACGACTACATCCGCGAACTGCCACACAAGGCGGAGTACTACCTGCTCGTCCTGCTGGCGGCGACCGGGATGTCGCTGATGGCGTCCGCGAACAGCTTGGCCGTGGTCTTCGTCTCCCTCGAGTTGGCGTCGCTGCCGTCGTACGCTCTCGTCGCGTATCTCAAGACCAATCGTGGCTCGGTCGAGGCGGCACTGAAGTATTTCCTGATCGGCGCGCTGTCGTCGTCGATTCTGGTCTACGGTATCTCGCTCGTCTACGCGTCGACGGGAAGCCTACTGTTGACCGACATCGCGGCCGAGGCCGGCACCGCGGCGTCGGATTATCCCGGCGTACTGGGCATCGGGATCCTGATGGTCGCGGGCGGAGTCGCCTTCAAAACGGCCTCCGTTCCGTTCCACTTCTGGGCGCCGGAGGCATACGAGGGCGCACCCGCCCCCGTTTCGGCGTTCCTCTCGTCGGCCTCGAAGGCGGCCGGCTTCGTCGTCGCCTTCCGCGTATTCGTCGTCGCGTTCCCGATCGGAAGCGTCGTAGCGAGCATCGACTGGGTGCTGCTCTTTCAGGTGCTCGCCGTCCTGACGATGACGCTCGGAAACTTCGCCGCGGCGACCCAGGAGAACGTAAAGCGGATGCTCGCGTATTCGAGTATCGGTCACGCCGGCTACGTCCTCATCGGCCTGGCGGCGCTGACCGGTGTGGGCGGCGGCACCGAGAGCATCGTTCTCGGTGCCGGCATGCTCCACCTGCTCGTCTACGGCTTCATGAACACCGGAGCGTTCCTCTTCGTCGCGCTCGTCGAGCGCTGGGAGATCGGGCGCACCTTCGAGGACTACTACGGCCTGGCTCGCGAAGCGCCGATCGCCTGCGTCGCGATGACCGTATTCATGTTCTCGCTGGCCGGGCTGCCGGTCGGCGGCGGCTTTCTCTCGAAATACTACCTCTTCGCCGGCGCGGTCGGTGCCGGCGTCTGGTGGCTCGCGCTGATCGGTGCGTTCAACAGTGTCATCTCGCTGTTCTACTACAGCAGGGTCGTCAAGGCGATGTGGATCGAGGAGCCGTCCGAGCCGATCGAGATCGAACGGTATCCGACGGCGCTGTACGCCGCGATCGTCATCGCAGCGGTCGTGACGGTCGTGCTGCTGCCGGGACTCGCGGTGTTCGACACCGCTGCCTTCGACGCCGCAGCGGCACTACTCTGATCGTCCGCACGTTTTAGGTCACTGCACTCGGATTCAACGGTATGCAGCGGCTGGTGTTGGGCTGTGGCCCGACCGGATACGATCTCGTGACACGCTTAGTCGACCGACCAGGGTCACTCGTCGTGCTCGCTTCCGAGGAGCGCGCAGAAACGCTCAGGGGGGAAGGTATCGACGCTCGAGCGGTCGACACGACGGATCCCGTCGCCATCCGAACCGTCGCCGGTGACGTCGATTCGATCGTCGTCGCGCCGGAGCCGTCCGACGAGGTGGACGCGATCGCCCGCGCCGCTCGAACCGCATATCCCGACGCGTTCGTACTGGCGCATACGGGGGCGCCGGCGGACTCCGGCTGCGACGGACGGGCGCTCGCCGACTACGTCGACGAGGTGATCGAGCCGGCGGCGGCGACGAACGAATATCTCGGCGAGCGAATCGGGGAACGCGGCGTTCGAACGCGAAACCTGGTTCGGTTGCTCCGACGGATCGAGGGAACGGTCGCCGTCGTCACGCACGACAACCCCGATCCGGACGCGATCGCGGCCGCGGTCGCGTTGAAGCGGATCGCAAACAGCGTCGGGACGACGGCGGAGGTCTGCTACTACGGGGAGATCAACCACCAGGAGAACCGCGCACTCGTCAACCTCCTCGAGTTCGATCTCCGAACGCTCGACGATGGCGAGGACGTCTCCGAGTTCGACGCGGTCGCGCTCGTCGATCACTCCCAGCCGGGAGTCAACGACGGCCTCCCCGAGGAAACGCCGATCGACATCGTGATCGATCACCATCCACCGCGGGCGCCGATCGACGCACGCTTCGTCGATCTCCGGAGCGACGTCGGATCGACGAGTACGCTCCTGGTGGAGTACCTCGAACAGCTCGTTATCGCCCCCGGAACGGAGCTGTCGACGGCGTTACTCTACGGTATTCGGACGGACACGAGCGATTTCAGCAGGGAAGTCTCCCCGATCGATTTCGAAGCGGCTGCGACGGTGATCGAGGCCGCGGATTACGACCTTCTGCAGCGAATCCAGACGCCGTCTATCGCAACCGAGACGATGGAGCATCTCGGGGAAGCGATACGGAACCGACAGATCGAGGGGGAAGTACTGACGACGTGCGTTGGCGAACTCGGCGATCGGGACGCGCTCGCACAGGCCGCCGATTATCTGCTCGGCATGGAGGGAATCACGACGACGTTCGTGTTCGGCTACACGGACGAGGAGGTGTACGCCTCGGCGCGTGCGCGCGGGACGGACGTCGATCTGGGTGAGACGCTCCGAGACGCCTTCGATCTGATCGGAAGTGCGGGCGGTCACGGCGACATGGCGGGCGCACAGATCCCGGTCGGGATGCTCCTCGAGGACGACGAGGAGGACCGTGGTACGGTCATCGAGGAGGTCGTCACCGACCGCTTTTTCGATTCACTCGGTATCAGGCGCGATCGGGCCGCGGCGGCGGTGTACGCGGACTTCTTCGAAGCGGCGATGGAAGAGGAGTGAACTTTTTCCGGATCCGTACCCTCCGGACGAACGATGACGGGAGACACCGAGCCGGGACGGAGCCTCTATCGCGACAAACCGAAAGTCGCGGATTACATGACGCGGGACGTGGACACGGTGTCCCCGGACGACACCGTCGGTGAGGTCGCGAGGCGGATCGTCGATAGCGACGCCCACAGCGGCTTTCCGGTCTGTAACGGCCGCCGCGTCGAGGGGTTCGTGAGCGCTCGTGATCTCCTCCTCGCGAGCAACGACGATCCGATATTCACCGTCATGACCGACGAGCTCATCGTCGCGCACCCGGAGATGCGGATTACCGACGCCGCGCGCGTCATCCTTCGCTCCGGCATCCAGCGGCTCCCGGTGGTCGACGACGCGGGAAACCTCTCGGGGATCATCTCCAACGCTGACGTGATCCGCTCCCAGATCGAACGGGCGACGCCCGAGAAGGTCGGGAAGCTCAAACAGACGCTCGAGAGCATCCACGGCGTTACCGCCGAGGAGGAGCGCCGAACCGTCGATCTCGAGGCACTGACGCCGACCCAGACGAAGGTATACACGGACGAACTCGAGGGACGGAGCTACGAACTCCAAAACGGGCTCGCCGAACCGCTCGTCGTCATCGACAACGCCGGCGAGCTCCTGTTGGCCGACGGCCACCACCGGGTGAAGGCGGCGGCCCGCCTCGGAATCGAGGAGATGGACGCGTATGTGATCGTCCTCGACCAGCGAGTCGAACTCGGCATGGCCGAAACGGCACGGAAGGGTAATCTCGAGGGGATCGACGACATCCAGGAGGTCGACTACGCCCACCACCCGCTCGTCGAGACGACCAAGCGGCTACAGAGCGATCGGTGATCAGTAATACCAGTCGTAGTCGCCGAATCGAGGCTCCCGGTTTTCGTTGAACGCCTCCCGCCCCTCCCGCGCTTCGTCGGTCATGTAGCCGAGTCGGGTCGCCTCCCCGGCGAACACCTGCTGGCCGACCATCCCGTCGGTGTCCATGTTGAACGCGTACTTGAGCATCCGGATCGCCATGGGCGATTTCGAGAGGATCGCCTCGGCCCACTCCAGGGCGGTCTCCTCCAGTTGCTCGTGGGGGACGGCCTCGTTCGCCATCCCCATGTCGACGGCTTCGGCACCCGAGTAGGTCTTTCCGAGGAAGAACACTTCGCGCGCCTTCTTCTGTCCGACCTGCCGAGCGAGGTACGCCGATCCGAACCCCGCGTCGAAGGATGCGACGTCGGGATCCGTCTGGAGGAACTTCGCGTGGTCGTCGCTCGCGAGCGTCATATCGCAGACGACGTGCAGCGAGTGACCGCCGCCGACGGCCCAGCCGGGGACGACGGCGATGACGGGCTTTGGAACGTGACGGATGAGGCGCTGCACTTCGAGGATGTGGAGTCGAGGGGCGTCCTGATCGGGGGCTTCGCCCTCGTACTCGTAGCCCGCATCGCCCCGGATTCGCTGATCGCCGCCGGCGCAGAACGCCCAGCCGCCGTCCTTCGGCGAGGGGCCGTTACCGGTGAGGAGCACGCATCCGACGTCGGTTTGACGCTTGGCGTGGTCGAGCGCGACGTAGAGTTCGTCGACCGTTTCGGGACGGAACGCGTTGCGAACTTCGGGTCGATCGAAGGCGATGCGAACCGCACCGACGTCGGTACCGCGGTGGTACGTGATGTCCCGGAAGTCGAAGGTATCGACGGGATCCCACCGCTCCGGGTCGAACAGTTCAGAGACCATACGACGGCTCCGCGCGGCCGGTGCAAAAAGGTCGCCGTCCGCGGATCGGTGAGATCGAAGCCGAGCGGAGGGTCGTGAAGCATAAACGACGTGGAGGAGAGAACCGCGTATGGACGTAGCTCTCCGCGGTGGGACGATACTGACGATGGACGACGGGCGGCTCGGAATCGTCGACGACGGGGCGGTCGGCGTCGTCGACGGACGGATCGCCTACGTCGGCGCGGCGTCGGATCTCGACGACACCACAGTCGATCGGATCGTCGATACGTCCGGCTGCGTCGTCACGCCCGGACTCGTCAACGCACACACGCACATGCCGCTGACGCTGTGTCGCGGCGGTGCGCAGGACGTCCCCGAGATCGAGTGGATGCGACGCGCGCTGGCGCCGGTGAGAAACGCCATGACCGACGCCGACCGGATCGCGGGGAGTCGCCTTGGCGCGCTCGAGACGATCGCCTCCGGCGTGACGACGATCTGTGAGTACACGAGCGGCGTCGCCGATCTCGTCGAGGCAGTGTACGAGCCGCTCGGCGTCCGCGTCGCGGCCGTCGAAACGATAAACGAGGTCGGGACGGGCCACAGCGGCGATCCGGACGATCCGTACCCGTTCGACGCTTCGAAGGGGGACGCCGCCGAGGAGCGCGCCGAAGCGCTGTTCGAGGAGTACGGCGAGCACGCACTCGTCGAACCGGCGTACGGCCCTCAGGCGCTAGATATGGTCCGCCCGGAGCGGCTTGAGCGACTCCACGAGCGCGCGACGGACGACGACAGAAAGCTCCACGTCCACGTCGCGCAGGGCGAGCGCGAGGCCAGACAGATCGCCGCCCGCTACGACGGTCATTCGACGGTGGAGGTGCTCGAGGAGCTCGGGCTGGCCGACGACCGGCTCGTCGCCGTCCATTTGCACGGGGCGAGCGTCGACGAGCGGCGTCGTCTGGCCGAATCCGACGTCTCGATGGTGGGGAACCCGTCCTCGATCGCAGCGATAGACGGCATAACCCCGCCAGTGGTCGACTACGGTGCTGCGGGAGGGACGGTCGCACTGGGAACGGATCAGGCACCGGGACCGGGGGGTCACGACTTCAACGCCGAACTCCGGATCGCCTCGCTGCTGTCGAAGACCGATCGAACCGACCCGACGGCGTTTCCGGCGTGGACCGCCCTTCGGGCCGGAACGGTCGGCGGCGCCGACGCGCTCGGGATCGGCGTCGGCCGGCTCGCCGAGGGAGCGCCCGCCGACATCGCGGTGTTCGAGCCGGGGATCGGCGCGGCTCCGTTCGTCGAGGAGCCGTTCCACACGGCGATCCCGAACGTGGTGTTCGGCTCGCCCCGTGCACGGGACGTCCTCGTCGAGGGACGGTTCCTCGTCCGGAACGGGACGTTCGTCGATGCCGATCCCGAGGCGGCCGTCGCCGACGCCGAAGCGCGCGCTGCGGCGCTGTTCGAGCGAGCCGAGGCTGACTGGCGAGCGGCCGGGTCGGAACTCGTCGACGCTGTCGACGACGGCTGGCTGTAGGACGTCGATGGACGGTGGTACCGATTTATAAGCTTCCGTCTGCGAGTGCGTTGTGGATCTCCGTCTCGAGCGCGCGCCGCACGTCGTGGCTCTCGTTTGCGTCCGTTCGAAACTCGATGACGTGGGTGCCGTCGCTTCCGACGGCGTCGCGGTAGAGCCGGCGGAAGCTGTCGCGGTCGTCGGTTCGGGCGAACGCGAGGTCGTACAGCTCCGCGGTCGGTTCGAAATCGAGCCCGTGCGGCGTTTTGAACCACTCCTCGAAGCTCTCGTGGGCTTCGATCGGGAGCAGGTGAAAGATCCCACCCCCGTCGTTGTTTATCAGGACGATCGTGGCGTCGACGCCGCAGCGGGAGACCGCGAGCAGCCCGTTCATGTCGTGGTAGTACGCCAGATCACCGAGAACGATCACGAGCGGGTCGTCGGCGGCGGAGCCGACACCGAGCGCCGTCGAGGTGATCCCGTCGATACCGGAGGCGCCCCGATTGCCGGCGACCGAGAGATCGGCGGTTCGCGGTTCGCCGAACCGATCGAGGTCGCGAACCGGCATCGAGTTCGAAACGAACAGCGTCGACGGATCGGGAGCCATCGACGTGACGTCGCCGAGAACGCGGCCCTCGATCGGCACGTTCCCCTCAACGTGCTCCCAGTAGCCGTTCTCTACGGCGTCGATTCGCGATTCGAACGGGCCGGGGGAACGATCGGCGCGGTCGGCTACCTCGAGGGCAAACCGAGTCGGATCTGCGACGACGAGATCGGTCGCCGTGAACTCCGCCTCCCGCCACCCACCGGTCGGGTCGACGACGAACTGATTCGCGTCGGCGTCGCGAAGGTATTTCCGGAGGTGTTTGGAGGTCGGGGACGCGCCGAAGCGAACGACGACGTCGGGCGTCGCGTCGAGTCCACCGACGTAACCGTCGTAGCCACCGCAGACGATCAGTTGGTCGACGTGGGGTCCGAACCGGACGCCGGAGAGCGGATCGGCGAACACCGGGAAGCCGCTCGCTCGAGCCAGGGCGCTCACCGCGTCCCTGCTCGGCGTCGGGGCATTCGCGGGGCCGCAGACGATCAGCCCGGCCTCGGCGGCCGAAACGGTGGCGGCGATGCGGTCGGCGTCGGCGTCCGAGACGTCGGGCCGCCCCGGCGTCACGTCGACGAACGGGCCGTCCCGCCCGTCGACCGCCAGCGGATGCGCCGCAGCGAACGTCTCGGGAGGGTCGTCGGTTTCGACGGTCGGCTCCAGTGGCTTGCGAAACGGGACGTCGAGGTGGACCGGACCGGGGTCGACACCGGTCGAGGCGGCGACCGCGCGATCGAGCGCGGTTCGGAGCGAGCGGAGCTTTCGGTCGGCTGCCTCGGGTTCGGGGAGCGTTCTGGCGGCGCGGACGGCGTCGCCGTAGATCCGCCGCTGATCGATCGTCTGATTCGCGCCGCTGTCGTGTAGCTCCGGCGGGCGATCGGCGGAGAGGATCAACATAGGGACGCGCGCGCGATCCGCTTCGACGACGGCCGGGTGGAAGTTGGCAACCGCGGTTCCGGAGGTGCAGACGAGCGGTACCGGCGTGGCGGTTCGTTTCGCACGGCCGAGCGCGAAAAACGCCGCCGAACGCTCGTCGAGCAGCGAGAACGTCTCGATCTCCCCGTGGGTCGCGAACGCGACGGTCAGTGGCGTCGACCGGCTTCCGGGCGCGAGGACGGCCGCTTCGACGCCTGCCTTCGCGAGTTCGTCGGCGACGACCCGACCCCAGAGCGTGTTGACGTTCGGTGCCGTCATTCGAGTTCGTCAAGGATCGGGCGGTATTTGAGCTGGACCTCGTCCCACTCGCGGTCGGGGTCCGAATCACCGACGATGCCGACGCCGGCGAACAGCGTCGCCGTGTCGTCCCGAGCGATGGCCGACCGGAGCGCGACCGCGAAGGAGCCGTAACCGGCCGCGTCGAACCATCCGACGGGAGCCGCGTACCACCCCCGCTCGAACGGCTCGGTCTCCCGGATCGTCGAGAGCGCCTCGTCCGGAGGCAGTCCGCCGACCGCGGGGGTCGGGTGGAGCGCCTCGACGAGGTCGAGAACGTGCTCCTCGTCCGCCAACTCCGCCGTGATCGGCGTTTCGATGTGCTGAACCGTCGCCAGTCGACGAATGCCCCGGTCGCCGGTACCGATCGTGGCCGCGTACGGCCCCAGCTGCTCCCGGATCGCCTCGACGACGAGTTCATGCTCGTGTTCGTTCTTCGGATCAGCGAGCAGTTCCTCTGCGAGCCACTCGTCCTCCGCTGGCGTCTCACCGCGACCGGTCGTCCCGGCGAGCGCACCGGTTTCGACGGTCCGTCCGCGAAGCCCGACGAGTCGTTCGGGGGTCGCACCGAAGAAACCCGCACGGCCGTCAGTCGGCTCGACGAGGAACCGGAAGCAGTCCGGATACGTGTCGTCGAGTCGCTGAAGGGTATCCGCAATCGACAGCGGCGCGGCGAGCTGGAGTTCGAGCGCCTGCGCGAGGACGACCTTCCGGAGTTCGCCGGCCGCGATCCGGTCGGTGGCGGCGGTGACCGAGGCACGCCACGCAGATATCGACGTCGTCCGCTCGCGACCGACGACTTCCGGGCGAGCGGACAGGGGAGTGTCGACCGACTCCGCGAGCGACCGTTCGACATCGAGTAGACGGCGCTCGACGGCGTCAGGAGCCGCGTTAACCGCGTTGACAGTCAGCCACGCGTGTTCGTCGCCGTACGTCAGCTGTACGCGCGGGAGCACGAACTCCGCGGCGGGGAACCCCTGCCACGGCGACGTCTCGTCGTGATCGTCGTGGAACGAAAAGCCGCCGAACAGTCGCGGTCTGGCGACGACGGCGCCGGCGTGTACGTCTCCGGTGGCAAAGAGCTCGGCGGCCCCAGCGCGGATCTCCGCGAAGCGATCGGCGCCGTCGGCCGAGAGCGTCGCCGCGGCACCGCTGCCGACGACGAGCGGTTCGTCGGGGGCGTCCCACACCGTTCGCGGTGAATCGGCAGCTAGCAGAGCCGTACGGGGCCGTGGTGGAGCGTCGATCCGTGTCGTCCTACTGACCAACCCCGTCCCCGAGCGGGACGCCTCTTCGCTCCGCAACGATCTCATTGAACCCTCTACGGACTCCGCCGGTTTTAGAGTACTGTTCCGTACGGGCGACGACCCGTCGGTCTCAGGCGTACCGTTCCTCGGCCCACGGGTTCGCGGTCCGAGAGTAGCCTCGCTTCTCCCAGTAGCCGCGCTCGGGGGTCGTCAGGAACTCGACGCCGGAGACCCATTTGGCCCCCTTGTAGGCGTATCTGTGTGGCGTGACGACGCGAAGCGGGCCGCCGTGGTCGGCTTCGAGCGGGTCGCCGTCGAACTCCCACGCGAAGAGCACCTCCTCGCGGTCGCAGGCCTCGAGCGGAAGGTCGGTCGTGTAGCCGTCGTGTGCGTGAAAGACGACGTGCGTCGCGTCGTCGTGAACCCCCGCCGCGGCCGCGACGGCGGGGAACGGTACGCCGTGGAACCGGCAGTTGAACCGTGACCAGCCGGTGACGCAGTGGAAGTCCTGCTTTTGAGTTTCGCTCGGGAGTTCCCGAAACGCGTCGAAGGACAGCGAGAGCCGTTCGTCGACGGCGCCCCACGCTTCGAAGCGCCAGTCGTTCGGAACGGACGGCGTCTCCCCCTTCGACAGCACCGGAAACGCAGTCGTCTCCCGCTGACCCGGGGGGAGTCGTTCGCCGTCGAACTCTCGGTGGAGATCCGTAACGTCCTTCATACGCGGCGTTGGCGAGTGGGAAACGTAGGCCTGTCGTTCGCTCGCGGAACGGAAAGAAGGAGAGACCTACACAAAAGATACTTTTCGTTATCCGTGATCGAATTTTCACCGCGTGAAAATTTTCCCGTCAGTCTTAAATACCCCATCCTCGAAGATTCGAACGTTCCGATGCCGAAGGTAGAACTCACCATCCCGGAACACCTCGAAATGCAGATCGCCCAGATGGTCGAACGGGGCGAATTCGTCAACCGAGAGGAGGCGATCGAGGAGTTACTGTCGACGGGACTCCGGGCCTACAAAACGAGCGGCCCGATCGAAGACGACGAACCGGGATTCGAAGAAGACGGTATGATGGGTCACGACGACGAATACGTCTTCTGACCCAGTGTGCGGCCCGTTCTCGCGTAAGCGTTAAGCGGCGTCTACCAGTATTCACGCCCATGCACAAGGACGAACTTCTCGAACTCCACGCAAAGATGGTATCGATCATGGAGCACTTCCGGGCGATGGACGGCGTCAACACCGAGGCTTTCGAGGCGTACAGCGAACTCGACGTCTCCCCCGACGACGTCCACAAATCCAAGAGCGAGCACAAGCACGCGGTGTTCGTTCTGGGGAACGCGCTCGCGAACGTGATGAGTGACGACGAGTTCTCCGACGCCGGACGGATCGGCAAGCGGATGCAAGAGCTCGCCGACGACGCCGAGTCGAAACTGTAATCGAGCGAGGACGCGGTGGCAGCATTTATGGTCGCTGTGGGGCTTTCGCCTGTATGAACGCCCAGAGCGTAATGGAGGAGTGGGAGCCCCGGCCCTTCGACGGCGGCTTCGGCGGCCTCATCGACCTCGCTACGGAGGGATTCAGCGGCGCGGTCGAGGCCGACGACAGTTGGCTGTTCCTCCAGGCGGGCGAACCACTCGAGGTGATCGTGGAGCTTTCGGACGCTCCGCAAGCGGGGAAGATCGACGCGTTCGACGGCGCGTCCGGAACCGCCCACGAAGCGCCCCACCCTGCGACAGCGACACTCGCGGCGATGTTGGCCGGAGACGGCGACGTCCGCGGGCAGTATTACACCGACGACACGCCGCTATCGCGCGTCCACGAGACGCTCACCGACGGCGGCTTTACCGGCTACGTCGAACTCTCGGAGAACGTTCTCAGCGGGGACTACTACGTCGTCTACCGGAACGGCGAGGCCGACCACGTCGCGTTTCTCGGCTCGAACCGACTCCTCACCGACGAGGAGGCCGAGCGGAAGGCCCACAACGAAGTCGGGATATACAGCGTCGTCGCCGTCCAGTTTTCCGACATCGAGATACCCGAACCGGAACCCGAGCCTGACCCGGAACCGGAACCCGACTCGGTATCGGACGCCGAACCAACACCGAAACTCGACCCCACGTCGACCGATTCCGACGACGAAGCGCCCGACGAGCGGACTGAATCGGAAGGCGAAGAGGCAGAGCCGGCCGCGAGTACGGAGCCCGACGACGACGAATCGGAGTCGAAACCCGAACGGAAGCCGGAGGACGGAACCGATCCCGAACCGGAGCGAGCGACGGAGCCGAACGCGGAACCCGAGCCTGAACCGGAGCCGGAACCCGAGCGCGAAAAAGTCAAAGGCGACGCGTCACCGAAACCGAGCGCGGAGCACGAAGCCGCGACGGAACGGGCAGTCGACCCCGAGCCGGACGACCAGTCTCCGGGAACGGAGCCGGACGATACCGGCATCGGCAACGTGACGACCCACGTCGTTCCATCGCTGGATCCCGAACGGAGCGGGCGCGCGGACGACTCGAAGGAGGCGACGAGTCCATCCTCGACCAACCGGGGTCAGCAGCTGTCCCGCGAATCGGCGGCGAACCGACCCCAGAACCAGGAGTCGGACGTCGAGACGATCCGCGAGAGATACGAGGAGCGGCTCGAGGCACTCCGGGCCGACCTCGAGGACGTGGCGGCGGAGCGGGACGAACTCCGGGAGGAGCGCGATGAGCTGCGAGCCGAGATCGAACGGCTCGAGGCGCAACTCGAGTCGCTGCGATCCACTGGAACTGTCGAGACGGACGCTTCGGCGGGTCGATCCCTGTCGGAGCCCGAGGCACTGGCCGGCACGAGCCTCTTCGTTCGGGAGACCTCCCGCGGCGAAGCGACCCTGGAGGACGCTCACGACGGGAGCGCCGACCGGGAGGAGCTGGTGGCGAACCTCCGGATCGAGCACCACACCCAGTTCGACGATTCGGGGGCGACCGTCGACGGGGAGCCCTTTGAATCGTTCCTCCGCGAGTCGCTCTCCTACCGGTTCGCCGACTGGCTCGTCACGGAGCTCCTCTTCGAGATCCGTTCGACCGGCAACGACTCCGAAATGCGAAAGCTCTACGACAGCCTGCCGGCGATCGATCGGGTCGGATTCCGCGAGTCGGTGGCACTCACCGAGGGCGGCGCGGAGCGACAGTTCGACGTCGTCGCGCGCGACAGGATGGGCGAGCCGCTGATCGTCGCCGAGCTGGATCCGACGCGCGATCCGACGACGAGCGCCTCGATGGAACCGATCGTCGAGAACGCCAGCGACGTGGCCGAAGCCAAGCCGTCGCTCGCCGCGGCCGTGTCAGTGACTGCGAGCTACTTCGAGCCCGACGCGCTGGATACGGCGCGGGAGGCGACGAGCGGGAGCCTGCTGAGCCGCGACAAGCGCCGAAGCTACGTGAAGCTCTCGCGGAAGCTGGGCTATCACCTCTGCCTCGTCGAAGCAAGAGACGGGTCGTTCCACCTGACGATGCCGGAACTGTAGTTCAGCCCTCGATCTCGGGGATGTCGTCGATCTTCATCCCCTCGAGCTTCTCGATGATTTCGTCTATCTTTCCGTCGAGGTCGTCGACGAAGCCGGCCGTGTCCTCGGTCGTGATCGCACCCTGGCTCGACGGCTCGATGAGGTTCTCCTCTTCGAGGACGCGCAGGGAGTAGCGGACCTTGTGGTGGGGGTAACCGGTCTCATTGGACATCTTGACGATGCCGATCGGCTCGTTCTCGATCACCATCCGCAGTACCTGCAGATGGCGTTCCAACATGTCGACTTCCTTCTCAAGCCGGTCTATCATGGCATTTGTTAACTAGTATTTAGAGCTTTTAAAAGTTGCTGTCTGTAGGTCGGAATTTCGACCGACCTACCGTATCAGTTTCCAGGTTCGAAAGCTGCCTTTATATTCCTTGTGCATGGGGAACACGTCAGACCGCGAGAATCGCCCCGTTCGTCCGACTCGCGCGCGGTTGGGCGGAGCTGTGTGGAGACCGTAATCTGTTTACCCGACTGGACGGAACCGACGCTCGATGACCGTAACCATCGTCGGTTCGCAGCTCGGCGACGAAGGGAAGGGCGGTATCGTCGACGTCTACGGCGACGCCACCGACGTCGTGGCTCGCTACCAGGGCGGCGACAACGCCGGCCACACCGTCGTCCTCGGCGGCGAGAAGTACAAGCTTTCGCTCGTCCCGTCGGGCGCCGTGCGAGGCAAGGTCGGCGTACTCGGAAACGGCTGCGTCGTCAACCCCGCGACGCTGTTCGAGGAGCTCGACGGCCTCCGCGAGCGCGGGCTCGATCCCGACGTCCGCGTGGCCGAACGGGCCCACGTTATCCTCCCGTATCACCGCGTCCTCGACGGTATCGAGGAGGACGTAAAGTCCGACGACGACCTCGCGGCCGGCACCACCGGTCGCGGGATCGGTCCGACCTACGAGGACAAGGCCGGTCGCCGCGGCGTCCGGATCGGCGATCTCCTGGACCCGGAGACGCTCCGTTCGCGGCTGGAGTACGTCGTTCCACAGAAGCGAGCCCTCGTCGAGGACGTCTACGGGTTAACGATCGGTGAGGACGTCGACGCCGATGCATTCGACGTCGAAGCGCTCTACGAACAGTATCTTGAGTTCGGCGAGCGGCTCTCCGAGGAGGGGATGACCGTCAACTGCGGCGCGTTCCTCTCGAAGCGGATCGACGACGGCGAAGAGGTCATGTTCGAAGGCGCACAGGGAACCTCGATCGACATCGACCACGGGATCTACCCCTACGTCACCTCCTCGAACCCGACGGCCGGTGCCGCGGCGGTCGGCACCGGCGTCGGCCCGACCGTCGTCGGACGCGGCGACGTGATCGGGATTGTCAAGGCGTACCTCTCGCGCGTGGGAACCGGACCGCTCCCGACCGAACTCGGCTCCGTCGAGGGACAGACTCCCGAGGGCGGCGGTCGTCCCGAGAAGGCCGACCTCGCGGCGGCGATCCGCGACGAGGGCGGCGAATACGGGACCGTCACCGGCCGCCCGCGACGCGTCGGCTGGCTCGACATGCCGATGCTGCGACACGCCGCCCGCGCGAACGGCTTCACCGGCCTCGCGATCAACCACATCGACGTCCTGGCGGGGCTCGACACCGTCGAGGTCGGTCACGCCTACCGTCTCGACGGCGAGGAGCTCCTGACGATGCCGACGACGACCGAAGCGTGGGGCGACTGCGAGGCGGTCCTCCGGAGCTTCGAGGGATGGGACGACGTCGACTGGGGCGACGTCGTCTCGACGGGGTACGACGCGATCCCGGAGAACGCGCGAACGTATCTCGAGTACATCGCCGACGAACTCGATACGCCGATCTACGCGATCGGCGTCGGCCCCGGTCGCGAGGAGACCGTCGTCGTCGAGTCACCGTTCTGAGTTCGTCGCGAGAATAGTTCGGGGGCGCGAACGACCGTCGACGACTACGACTACGACGTCCAGAACGCCTTCGTGAACAGCACGAGCACGGGGATGATCTCGATTCGACCGATCCACATGAGCACGATCATCACCGATTTCGTCGCCATCGAGAACCCGTCGTAACTCCCGTACGGTCCGGCGTCGCCGAACGCCGGACCGATATTGAGAAAGGTGGCAGCAGCGGCACTCATCGCGTCGAACTCCGAGACGTCGGCGCCAACGCGTGCGGCGTCGACGACGACGAATATCGTGAGCAAAAAGAAGATGATGATGCTCAAGAGGAGATACGCGTAGATGTCCCGGATCGTCTCCTCGTCGACCGGGTTCCCGGAGATCCGCACCGGACGGACCGCTTCGGGGTGGATGCTCGTGAACAGCCCCCGCTTGAGAGACTTGAGCGCCACGAGCCAGCGCAGCGATTTGATCGAACAGGTCGTCGAACCGACCATCCCGCCGAGGAACATACAGAGGAACAGCATCTGCTTGGCCGCCGGCGACCAGAGGTTGAAATCCGCGGTGGCGTAGCCGGTCGTCGTGACGATCGAGGCGACGTTGAAAACCGCGTGTCGGATCGTCGCCTCCGTGCCGTAGTCGATCTCGGGATCGGTGAACAGTGTCGCGGCGACGACGACGCTGAAAAATGCCAGCGTTCCGAGATAGAAGCGAAACTCCTCGTTGCGGAACAGCCGCATCGGATCGCCGTTGATCGCGAAGTAGATGAGTACGAAGCTGGTCGAACCGACGACCATGAACGGGACGACGGCCCACTGGACGATCGGCTCGAACGCCCCGACGCTCAGCGGTTCCGGCGAGAAACCGGCCGTCGCGACCGAGGTGAACGCGTGCGCGACGGCGTTGTACAGATCCATGTTCGGAGCTAACCCCGAAACGCCGAGCGCGTAGAGGACGCCGACGGCCAGTGCCGTGATCCCGACGTAGAGACCCCAGAGCAGTCGAGCTGTCTGGGAGATACGTGGCGTCAGTTTGTTGAGATCCCGCGTCTGGGTTTCCGACTCCATCAGCTGGGCGCCACCGACGCCGAGCTCCGAAAGCACCGCCGTCGCGAGGATGAGGATCCCGAGACCGCCGAGCCACTGGATGAGCTGTCGCCACATCATGATCGATCTCGAGTGAATCGAAAAGTCGAGCAGGACCGTCGCACCCGTCGTCGTCAGCCCGCTCATCGACTCGAACAGCGCGTTGATCGGGTGAGCGATCGTTCCCGTTCCGGCGACGACGAACGGTATCGCGCCGACGGTGGCGACGAGCAGCCAGATCAGTGCGATGGCGAGAAACGCCTCCCGAGGTCCGAGGTTCTCCTCGGGGTCGCCGAGATACCGAAACCCCCCGCCGAGTGCGAACGTGACACCGATCGCGACGAGGAAGGGGAGCAGAGACTCTCCGTAGTAGACCGCCACCGCGAGCGGAAACAGCAGCGGTCCCGCCAGATAGACGAGCACGGCCCCAATGAGGTCGAAACTTGCGCGCCAGCCGACCCGAATATCGGCGTTTTCGAACATCTAACCCATCGCCGCGAGCTTCGAGGCAAACGACGTCTCGACGAAGACGACGACGTGGTCGCCCGGCTGGAGTTCGGTGTCGCCGCGCGGCGTGACGAGCGTGCGGTTCCGCGTGATGGCGCCAATGACGAACTGGGCGTCAATCTCGTCGACGAGTTCCTGGATCGATCGTCCGACGAGTTCGCTGCTGTCGCTCAGTTCGAGTTCGAGTACTTCGGCCTGGTCGTTCTCCAGGACGGCGAGGTTCTCCGCGACCGTATCGTAGCTGTATCGGAGGATCTCTTCGGCAGTCACCCCCCGTGGATTGATCGCGACGTCGATGCCGATTTCCTCGAACAGCGCCACGTAGTCGCCGCTCTCGACGACGGCGACGACCCGGTCGACGCCCATCCGCTTTGCGAGGACGGAGACGAGGAGGTTCTTCTCGTCGGACTCCAGTGACGCCACCACGATGTCGGCCTCGTCGACGTGCTCGCGGGCGAGAAACTCCGTGTCCGTCGCGTCGTGTTCCATGACGAGCGTGTTCGGCAGCTGTTCGGCGAGCCACCGAGCACGCTCGTGATCGTTCTCGATGATCCGCGGGCTGAGCTTTCGTTCCTCGAGCAAGCGAGCGGTGTGGTAGCCGATCTCGCTGCCGCCGACGATGACGATCTCGTCGGCCCGGTCGGGCGTGGCCTCCGGCGCGACGTCGGCAGCGAAAAGCTGGACGCTCTCGGGGCTCCCGATGACGACCGCTCGGTCGTCGACTTCGATCACGGTGTCGCCGCGAGCGAGAATCATCTCACCGCCCCGGAACAGTCCGGCGAAGGTCAGCGACTCGAACCGGTCGGCTTCCGCGACGGTCTGTCCGGCGATCGGGCTCTCCTCGTCGATTTCGAATTCGGCCATCTGAATGAGTCCACCGGCGAAGGGGTCGACGTCGACCGCTGACGGGAGGCCGATCACGCGAACGATGTTCTCAGCGGACAACAGATCCGTACAGACGAGAAAGTTGACACCGAAGGCCTGCTGCGTCCGCTCCCACGTCCGGAGGTACTGAATGCGCTTCGTTCGGGCGATGGTGAACGCATCGCCGAACGTCTTCGCGGTGCCGCAGGCGACTAAGTTCGTCCGATCGTCGTCCGTGCAGGCGATGAACATGTCGGTCTCCTCGATTCGAGCACTCCGGAGCGTCTCCGAATCGGTTCCGTCGCCGGCCAGTGTCAGCACGTCGAGGTCGTATTTCATCTGGTCGGCTCGCCGCTCGTCGATGTCGACGATGACCACGTCGTGCTCGGAGGCGAGGTTCTCGGCGATGGTCGTCCCGACCTCGCCGGCACCGACGATGACGACGTGCATATCAGCCCAGTATCGTCCCCGGCTACAAATCGATTGTTATCGACAGGTCAAACGAGTCGACGGATCGCACCTCGCTCAGTGGATACCGAGCGCCTCGATCTGTTCTTGATAGCGGTTTCGGATGGTGACTTCGGTGACCTGTGCGACTTCGGCGACTTCGCGCTGTGTTTTCTTTTCGTTGCAGAGCAGCGATGCGGCGTAGATGGCGGCGGCGGCGTAGCCGGTCGGCGACTTCCCCGAGAG
>SKTU01000144.1 GCA_007122455.1 Haloarculaceae archaeon
GCGTCGTGGTATTTGCCGGCGAAGTCCCAGAGTGCGATGTCGAGTGGGCCGATGCCCATCCGGTCGTACTTTCTGAATCCACGTTGGAGTTCCGACCAGTGCCGTTCGCGATCTAGCGGGTTCGTGCCGAGCAGGTAATCCGCCATCATGTTCACTTGCGCCGCCACGGGGCCGTTCTCGCCGAAGCCCGCAATGGCGACGTACTCCCCAGTCACGTCGGTATCAGTTCGAATCTTCAGTCCGAACATCTTGCGCTCGTGGACGTTCCCCGGCTGGTATATGAGATTGAAGCCGTTCGGATCAGTGCCGACGTCGTCGATGGGGTAGCTAAACGCCGTTACCTCGATTTCAGTTATGGTTGGCGCCATACTCAACGACTACCACCGAACGGAAAAAAGCTAGCGGCGTCCGTAGTTACGGCCTTTGCTTTCGGATCGATCGGGGCAATCGAGAGCTACCGACATCCGACGACAAAAACCATATTGCACGCCCCCGACGTACGCGTTAGCATGAATCGAACGGATGAGTGGTACGACGTCGAGCGGGTCACCGACAGTAGCTACCGTATTATGGAAGTGGAAAAATACGGGCAGTATCTCGTTACGGGGACGGAGCGAGCACTCGTTATCGACGCGGGTGTCGGCATCGGCGATCTACGCGGACTGGTGACCGAGCTCGTCGACGCTCCGGTGACGCTGCTTCTCACCCACTGGCACTGGGATCACATCGGAAACGCAGCACAGTTCGACGACGTTCGGATCCACGAGGACGAACGTACAGCCGACGGACGGGTAGCGATCGACGGTCTCTCGACGGAGTTCGTCGACCGACCCGCGGAACTCGTCGAAGAGTGGCAGGCTGCCGGAAAACCACTTCCGGACGGGTTCCGCCCAGAGACGTACGCGATCGACCCTGTCGAAGACGTTACGCCGATCTCGCCCGGCGAGAGTATCGATCTCGGCGATCGTTCCCTCGAGAGCGTCCACACGCCCGGTCACTCCCCGGGACATCTTTCGATGCTCGATCGGGAGAAGGAAGTTCTGTACGGCGGCGACGTGATCCACATCGACGGGGGGTTGTACCTCCATCTGGAGCGGTGTGACCCGCGGGCGTGTCTGGAGACGTTCGAGCGGCTCATCGACCTCCGGGACGACGGTGCGTTCGACACACTCCTGACCTGCCACAACCGGCCACTGGCCGGTAGTGAACTGACGGTGTTCGAGACGCTTCGAGACGGGCTCCAGCAAATCCTCGATAGGGAGGCGGATTTCGAACTCGTGACGACCGACTACGGACGGGCTCACCGCTACGAGGTCGAAGGCTCACCGGTGTTCGTGGATCCGGCTGCGGTGTGATCGTACGAGAGAGCGTTCGATCAGCCCGCGGGCGATCGGTGTCTGTCCTTCGCAGTTCTCGAGCTATCCGGAAGGACGGAAACTACCGGTACCGTATAGCAAAGCAGAAGAAAAAACAGGTACCGAGACGATCACCGACTACGATGGTCGAATTGACGCATCTCGTCGGCGTTTTGCTGGCCCTCGGAGCCGCAATCTCGAACGCCTCGCAGAGCTTATTCGTCCGAATCGGGACTGATAGCGGCAAGGCATACGACGCCGTCTTCATCGTGATACTTACGAATATCGTGGTTCTCACGCCGCTCGTCTTGATCATCTACTATCCGGAGTACGGTCTGACGCGCCTGTCGTGGCTCTCGTTCATCGCTGCGGGGATCTGTGGAACGCTGCTCGGTCGACTGCTCATGTACACTAGCCTCGAGAAGATCGGCGCCAGTCGTACGGTTCCGATAATCGCCTCCTGGGCGCTGATTTCGACCATTCTCGGCGTCCTCGTTCTCGGAGAGACGTTGTCCCGGATACACGTGGCCGGGATCGTTCTGACTGTCGGTGGCGTCGTTGCGATCGCCTGGGAGACGAGTCACGAAAACCCCGACAATCTATCGCGGCGGGAGCTCGTCATCGGACTGTTGATCCCGTTCGGGGCGGCAGTCGCCTACGGTTCGGAACCGATCTTCGCTAACTTCGGGTTCGCGGAGGGAACGCCGGCACCGGTGGGCCTCGTCGTGAAAACGATCGCGGCTGCGTTGGGTCTGGTTCTCTATCTTCGGTGGCGGAGGGCGCTCCCGAATCTGGCGCTATCACCCGCCAAACGGTGGTTCGTTCTCGCGGGGATCGCCAACACGCTATTCTTGCTCGGCTACTACGTCGCCCTCACGATCGCACCGGTAAGCGTCGTCACGCCGATTATCATCACGAATACGCTGTTCGTCATCCTCTTTTCGGCTCTCTTCATGCCGCAGCGACTAGAGCGAGTGACGGGACGACTCGTCGCTGCGGCGATCGTGGTCGTCATCGGCGTTCTGCTCATCTCTCTGTACGGGTGACAGTTCCGACACCGTCGCTCACTCGTATACGATCGTCCCCGGGTAGAATGCGACCCAGGCGAACCAGTACGCGTCCACGGAAATCATCCGCTCGAGCGGGAGTGAGTCGGGACGATATCCGTTGCCCAGTTCGTCAGTAACGATGTCGTCGTATACGAACGTTTTCTCCTCCGGGTTCCGATAGACGTGTGCGGTATCAAGAGCCGGGTCGTAGACAGCCAAGAGGGACGTATCACCGACGGTGGCGTCTACAGTACCGTTGTCTCGAACAGTTTCTTTCAAAAACGCCACCGCACCTTCGGACGTTCGCACGCCATAGATCCACTGCTTTGCGTGGTGTCGATCGCTCGTGTATCGGTTTTCGAAAAGCGAGCCGTCGCTCTCGTAATACCGCAGCTGACCGTACGGATCGACACCGTAGTCCCGTGCGAAGCCGGTTTCGTCGGACAGTATCCTGGTCTTCGGGTACGCGGTCCGCCATCGCCTCCACGTCGTCCGAATCGCGTTACACTCCCGAAGGACCGTCCCGCCATCGCTATCACTCCATGGACCTGGAATAGAGCTGGCAGCTATCTGTGGCCACCACCGTTCAAGCGTCCGATCGTACATCACGAGATTGTTGTTGATGAGCGCTCCAGAGACGCCGAATTCGGTGTCACCACGTTCGAACCCCTGTGCAGTACCCGTGAGTGGACAGTACGTCACGCTAACAGCCGTCTCGTCGAGAGTATCATTCACTATTTCGTGATGAACGAGTAATCGACGCGGATATGCTTTTATATCATCGTTGACGACGATCCCGAACACAACGGAAGAGTCAGCGAGAGAGTCGACCGCATCTGCGGACAGAAATTTGGGATCGTCGATGGATGGAATCCCGTCTTTGGGTGGTCCCCCGTCGATTGCATAATCTCTCAACTCTTCGGGCGATGCGGGTAGTGGAAGCACTCGATCACCGACCGGTGGTGCGTTTTCCGGTTCGGTAGCCGGTGGCGTAGCACCGACGAACACCGGCTCGAAATCGCTGTGGAGAACGACTCTTCGAACCGTTTCGTCTGTCGAATCCGTCGTGGGACGCGGTTCTCGCGTGTCCTCACCGGTACAGCCGGCAATGAGCGCTGTACCCGCAACTGCGAGTGCGGTTCGACGAGATACGCGATCTTGCATTCTCGAATATAGAATCGATATTATCGCTCATGAACGCAGCGAGCCTGTGCGCTCAGCTTGCAAGACGGTACCGCTCTCGAGACAGTCGGTGAGGGCGGTTGCTGACGGATCCGACGCTCTGCGGATACCAGGTCGTGGTATTATACCCTTTGGAGTGCTCCTCGAGGATATGTCGTATCCAACAGGCGGGCCACTACCGCCAGTCACCGACGAAGAGATCGGTTACGAGCCAAAGCCAGATGCCGCCGCACGAGAGATCCCCTGGATCGATCCTCACCAACACACGCAGACGCTCACGTGGCAACAACAGGAGAACGTCGATATCGCTGGAGCACGAGCCGTGGTAATGATCGCTGCCTCGTACTTTCAGGCACCGTACTGTCCGATTCCGTCCGACAACTGGCGACTCCTGTGGGACGAGGCGATCCGGATGTCGAATATCGTTTCGCGAAACCAGTTTTACGACGTCCATCTTGCTGTCGGACTCCACATGGGGACTAAAATCGAGAATTCAGACGAATTACTCGACGTGCTACCGGCGTACTGTGATCTCGAGGAAACGGTCGCAGTCGGCGAAACTGGTATCGATCCGGTTCAGCGCGGTGGCGAGGCCGCGAGATGGTCGCTTCCGGAGCAACGCGACGTCGTCCGTCGTCAAATGGAAATCGCCAACGAATACGACCTACCGGTGATCATCCACACGCCCGCCAACGCGTCTGGCGGGGAAGGTGGCTCGGTTTCCTCGCAGATGGACGCCGCTATGCAGTACAAGTTTGGGCGAGGGATTCCGTATTCGGAGCCGCTTTTCGATACGTCGGAGGCGAAACGTCGGGCTGTCGAGATCGATATCGAACTCGCCAACGAAGCCGGGCTTCCCGAGGAGCGGGTCGTTCTCGATCATGCCGACGAGAGTATCGTCGAGTACGTCATGCGTAACACCGACTGTTATCTGAGCTTCTCGTTAAGCCACGGTGTCGTCGGTCCGACGGACATTGCAGCGGCGATCGACGAGTACGGAGCTGAACGACTACTGGTCGACAGCGACCTCGCCAGCAGTATTTACACTGACGGCGATGCATTTCTGATCCGGCGTCTGATCCTGGATCTCCTCCGGTTGGGCATCTCTCCGAACGACGTTCGACAGGTAGTGTACGAGAACCCGGCGAGCGTGTTCGACCTCGCGTGCGGCGTGTCGTGACGAACTGGCGCGCGACCCCGTTATCCGAAACGAGCGCGTGGGTTCACTCCTCGGAGCTTCTGACCTCGGCTGTGAAGCCGATACCGTCGAACTCGAAGACGGTATCCGCATCGACAACCGCCGGACGAGCCATCGCTTCCTGGAGGTACTCCATTCCCCTCGTGGCGTCGGTGATGTACGTCCGAACTTCGTCGGTGGCCCCACCGAGTCTGGGAACGCTCTCGCGGAGAACCGGCCGAGAGCCGACGGCCTCGGGCACCAGCGGTACGCCTTCGCGCTCCGTCTTCGAACTTCGTTCGACGACGAACACCGGTTCCGATCTGTTCTCCCCGATGTGTACCGTCCCGTTTTCCCGGACGGTGTCGCCTCGTGTCGGTGTTGGCGTGTAGCTCGTCCCTTCGACTTCGAACAGCCCCGCAACGCGGTCCGTCCCTTCGTCTCCTGCACCCACCCTGTACGCGGCTTGCGTGCAGGCGTAAAGCCCCTTACCGAGGAGTTCAATCCCGAAGACGTCCTGGATCGTCAATTCGCGACGTATCTCTGATCCGGGTGGTACCCTGATCCCACCCCGATCGAGTACGCGCGGGCGGGAAACCCTGACCCAGCGATCGCCGGTGTGTTTATGAATGTGGTAGTCGGAAACGAAGTCCCACGTGTTCGATCCACGGTTTCGAAGCGTACTCACCCCAACACGGCTGTCAGTGTCGAACCGCTCCGGATCGACGACCAACACCAGCTCGGAGCTGTCGTTGTGAAAACACGACGTATCCGTCGGACAGGGTGCATCGGGGCCGAACCGGGATTCGATATCACTGGCTGCTCCTTCGTCGGGGACCGCCGCTGGCGTCACTGTCGGCGTCTCCTCGTCCGGAGCCTCGGTGAAATCGGTGCGACTGCAGCCTGCAAACCCCACACCAGTGGTAACTGCAATGAACTCCCGCCGCTCCAGCTCCATACTCCCTACTGGGCAACGGCGGGAAAAAATGTCTCGCTCACGACTCCCGACGATCTCCCTCGTTTTCGATTTCTCACCTTCCCTTCCACTCCGGTTGGCGATCTTCACGGAAGGCGGCGACACCCTCTTCGGCGTCTTCCGTCATCCACAGGTGGCGGCCGAACGACTGTTCGAGGCGGATCCCCTCCGAGAGCGGTAGATCCGTGCCGCGGATTGCGAGTTCCTTGATCGCCTGAACTGCCAGCGGACCGTTCGCGAGTATTCGTTCGGCGTACGCTTCCGCGGTGCTGAGTGTTTCGTCCGGTGGAACGACTTCGTTAACGAGTCCCCATTTTTCGGCTCGACCGGCTCCGACGTGGTCGCCAGTTAGTAACAACTCCATCGCGATCGGATAGGGGAGCTGACGAACGGCCCGTTGGGTCCCACCGTTGCCGGGGAGAATTCCGCGTTTGACTTCGGTTAGCCCGAATTTGGCATCCTCGCCCGCGATGCGGATGTCAGTCGCCAGGACCATCGTCATCCCTCCACCGAGGCAGTAGCCGTTTACCGCGGCGATAATCGGTTTCCACACTTCGAGCCCCCTGTTGAGGAGTAGCTGTTCCTGGGTTCGCCAGAACTCGTCCCACTTCTCGTGACCGGGAGTAACCGTCTCCTCGAGATCGGCACCGGCGGAGAACGCACGCTCCCCGCTCCCGGTTACGATCGCCGCCCAGACGTCCGGATCGTCTCGAATCTCGATCCACGCCTCCGAGAGGGCAGTAAACATCTCCGGGTCCATGGCGTTCAGTTTCTCCGGTCGATTGAGAGTCACCTTCGCCAACTTTCCCTCGCGTTCGAACAGAACTTTCTCCGTCTCCTCGAGTGTTCCGGACATTACGTCCACCGGTGGGTAGGACACGGATATATTTCCTCTGCCGAGCCGGATCTCGAATGTCGGAGCGACCTATCCGATCATCGCCGGAGTAACTCGAGCCCCGGCCGTCCGTCGTACCACCAGAGTCCGATTCCGGTGACGAATAGCACGGCCTCGATCCACAGCGTCGTGAGCTCTACCCCCCAGACGATCCCGAGTGTCTTCGTGCCCGTGTACGCCGGCATGTGCGTGATCGGCCAGAACAGGAAGCCGAGTTCGTCGTACTCTCCCGCGAGGACGTGCCAGGGAACGTCCGCCGCGAGGTGGGAGAGATAGCCGATCGCGAAGGCGATACCGAGTTCGGGCCGACCGCGCCGGCGGGCGATCACCCCGACGACAGCGACGACAGGAAGGGCCACGAGAAGCGAGTGGGTGATCGTCCGTCCGACCGGTGTGGCGCCGAGGAGCCAGAGCGGCTGGTCGACCAGATCCGGAAGCGTCGCGGCGACGACGGCAACCGCTGTTGGCTCTCCGTCGGGCCGTTGGCCGCGGCGAATTCGCGTATACGCGGCGTAACAGAGGTAGCCGACGACGGGGTGGACGATCGGCAGCATTCGTACTGTCCGAAACAGTCCTCACTGATAAATGTGGGAGGCCGCATTCGTTCGGGTAGTCCTTCGGTCATGAACGCGACCCTCCCTACAGGATTCTGGACGGAGTGTCGAGTAATCAGCTCGGAACCGCTCGCTTAGACGAACTCCTGAACTCGTCGAAGCCGATATATAAACGAATCCTCGTTCAGCGTAACGTCGTCGTACGTGACGATCTCGTCCTGATCGATCGTCGCCTCGACCACCGCGCTTTCCAGGAGTTCGAACGGAACGTGGTCTCGCTTTCGAGCCGCGTCGGCTTTCTCGAGAAGTCCATAGACGGTATATCCGCCCCCGCCGTCTATCTCATCTCCCGGTTCGAGATCCTTCTTCGCCGCTGCGACCACCTCAGTCGTCTGTTCCTTCGGCGCTCCTGTCGGTTCGTTTCGAATGGCGGCGTTGGCAACACTCACTGCCGTCTCCGTACCGGGGAGGTGATACGGCCGATAGAAGAGCTGGTACTTCCCACCGCTTGCCACGTAGAGGCCGGAGCCGCTCACGGCATCCAGATACTCCTGAACCCGTTCGTTGGGTGTCGTCGTCACGACGAACACTCCGAAGCCGATGTCGTGATCGACCGCCGACCCGTCGGCGTGGAGGGAACTGACCGTGTCGACGACACCTGTGCCGTTCAGTATTCCGCCGTCCTCCTGCGGGCAGAGCGTCCCGGGGATTTCGGGAATCTCGGCCGCGGGGAGATGCATCCCCTGGACGTCCGGCTCGAGTCCCGTCGCGTTGGCGACCGCACACATCTCGACGGCGACCTTCGTGCCGTCCGAAAAGGAGTTGTACATACGGGGATTGAGGTCGTGAGCCTCGACGTACTCCTCGTCGAATCCGAACCGATCGAAAACGTCGTCGGGGGTTCCGTGGCGGTAGCTATCGACGTAGGGCACACCCTTGCCGGCAGCGACGACGTCTAACCCGATCGTCCGGGCCCAGTCGTACAGTTCTACGATGAGGGAGGGTTGATCGCCGTACGCCATTGAGTAGGTGACACCAGCGTTGTCCGCGAGTTCTGCTAACGTGGGGCCGACGACGGTTTCGGCCTCGACCGTCGCCATTATGACGTCGTTGCCCGCCATGATCGCATCGTACGCATGGTGGGCACCTGCATTCGGTATCCCCGTCGCTTCGACGACGACGTCGACCTCGCTTCTCGCGAGTTCGTGACCGTTCGAAACGACCGCGCGTCCTCCTCTCTCGACTGTCTCGTTTAATTCCGCTGTATCTCCCGCTATGGACACTTCTTTGCGTGCGACGCCGGACTCCTGATACGCTCGAACTGCCTTGTTCGTCTCGATGTCCGCGATTGCGGACGTCGTCATGCCCGGAGCACGTTCGATCTGATCGGCGAGTTTCGTTCCGAACAGCCCTGCTCCGATGATCCCAACTCGGATCGGTTCCTCCCGCTCCATCAACTGCGAGGGTACGTTTAGCATAGATCGTTCCCCTCGATCATTCGTCCAGCACGTTGAAACCGATGTTTACGAACGACGTCGGCGGTTCTCTCGTGACGAAACGTGGACGCTCCGGACGCGCGGTCGGTCCGCTGATCATCGTCGATGTCATCACGCCATTCACGCTGTGACTCCTTGACAAACATCGGTAGTACAACTACCGGAGGCCGTTATGAAAATACTGGCTCCGCTCGGAGACGCTACCCATGGCGCGTCACTGACACGAGCATACGCTTAAGCTCCCTGACTGTGAATTGTAACGTTGCGCCTTTCGAGAGAGGTCGAGCGTCGCGTTCGGTCGTGGGCGCACCTGCGGAATTCCAGAGGTGAACGAAGATGCCAACATACGTTACGTTGCTGAACTTCACGGATCAGGGGATCGCGACAGTGGAGTCCAGTCCGAACCGTATCGACGCCGCAAAGGACCTCGTCGAAGAGATGGGTGGAGAGTTCAAGGCCTTCTACCTCACCTTCGGTCAGTACGACGGGATCGGAGTTCTCGAGTTCCCCGACGACGAAACCGCGGCAAAGTACGCATTGACTCTCGGGAAAGCGGGCAACGCCAAGACTGAAACGCTGAAGGCGTTCTCCCAGGAGGAGTTCGCCGACATCGTCGACGGGCTCTCCACGTAGGGGGACGCCGTTCCGGCGAAAGCCTGCTCATTTCTTTCGAACGGTGTGATTCCAGTTCGAGCGGCGCGCTAGCTCGTCTTCCCTGCGGAGCACTCGTCGACTGGGAGACTCTAGGCAGAACTCTCGTATCGGTCACTTACCGTGCCTAGCAGGATCCATTCGGACGCTCGAGACGACCCCACGATCGGACCGTGCCGGGAGTGATTCGAATGAGGGGGCGGTCTTCGAGCGTGTGATCGGCGTATTGGTCGTACTTTTCTCGGAGGGCTGCAACCCCGTGCGAGTGCGGTTCCTCGCTCGGTGCACAGCGAGTCGCCGTCCCGCGGACTTGCACCCACCCGAGCTGGGTCCACTCCTCGGTGTAATGATCGACGATCAGCGCGACTCGCGGGTTCTCCCTGACGTTTCGAGTTCGGCGAAGCGCGTCCGGGCCGACGCGTTGCGGTTTCTCGTCGATCGGCGTTACGATCTGCTCGTCGACGAGGGCAAAGCAAACGGGTACGGCGTGGGGGCGTCCCTCGGAGTCGGCTGTGGCCAACCGGCCGATTCGTGCCGTCTCGATGTACCGTCGTTCTCGGTCCTGAAACATACTGGAACCAACGGAACGACGGCGGAAAGAACTACCCCGGCAGTCGGAGTCGGAGTATCCGATAGCACAACGAGCACTGAGACTGATACCGGCGCCGTATCCCGGAACGTGGAAACATAGCTCTCTCGGACGTTCCCCCCACCACGAACTATTATCTGTCTTCGAGTCAGTCAACTACGCCATGCTCGTCGACCTGACGCTTCCGATCGGAGAGGAGATGAAACTGTTCCCGGATCTCGAGGGGCCCACGTTCGAGCGGACTGTCGCCGGTGAGACCGACGCTGTAACCCACCGCATCTGTACGAGTACCCACCAGGGAACCCATATTGACGCGCCGGCGCACTACATCCCTGACGGGGAGACGATAGACGAGATTCCAGCGGAACTGCTGATCGGTCGAGCGAACGTCGTCGA
>SKTU01000049.1 GCA_007122455.1 Haloarculaceae archaeon
ACGGTCACGTCTCGACAATGACCGAGACCGTTCTGGTCACCGGTGGGACGGGGTTCGTCGGATCGACGCTCGCGGCGGCGCTCGCCGACGACGGTCACCGTCCGATCGCCCTCGACCCGTTGCCGACCACCGACCGACTCGACCGGTCCGGCGTCGCCGACGACGTCGAGGTCGTCCGCGGCGACGTGACCGATCTCGCGACGATTGCGCGGACGATCGAGGAGTACGACGTGAACCGGATCGTCCACCTCGCAGCGCTCCTCTCGGCGGACGTCCGCACCGACGAGTACGCCGCGACCCGGGTGAACGCCGTCGGTGCGAACGTCGTTCTCGAGGCGGCACGGCTCTTCGCCGAACCGGTCGAGCGGGTCGTTCTCGCCTCCAGCGAGACCGTCTACGCTTCCGGGTCGGCGTACGACCCTCCCGTCGCCGAGGACGCGCTCCTGCGCCCGGAGTCGACGTACGCGAGCGCGAAACGGCACGTGGAGTGTCTCGCCGACGCCTACCGGTCCGAACACGGCGTTTCGGCCGTCGCGATCCGACCGACCGGCGTCTTCGGACCGTTTCGGGACGGTTTCACCGCCTTCGCAGATCTCTTCGAGAAGCCGGCGATCGGCGAACCGACGACAGTTCGGAACGGTGCCACCGCGGTGAGCTGGCTCTACGTCGACGACGCGGCGGACGCCTTCCGGCGTGCGGCGCTGGCGGCGGACCCGAGCTACGGCGTCTACAATATCCGCGGGGAGGTTGCGACGGTTCGCCGCGCCGCCGAGCTGGTCGAGGCGGCGACCGGCGTTCCGATCGACGTTCTCGACGACGCCGACGAGGACTGGTCGGCACAGCGGCTGTCGATCGAGCGAGCGCGGACGGATCTGGGCTATCGAATCGGCCACGACCTGCCGACGATGATCGAGGCGTACGCCGAGGCGGTTCGGTGCGAGTAACAGCCACTATATAGCCCGCCGGGCGAACCAACCCCATGGAACCACCAGCACGGAGCGGTGCGGAGTATTTCGTCGAGGCCCTCGAGCAGTACGGCGTCACACGTCTCTTCGGAAACCCCGGAACGACCGAGCTCCCGGTCGTCCAGTCCGTCGGCGACAGCTCGATCGACTACGTCCTCGGCCTCCACGAGGACATCGCGGTCGGGATGGCCTCCGGCTACGCCCGAACGAGGCGGTATCACGCCCACGACGACAGTGACGTCACTCCGCTCGGCGTCGTCAATCTCCACGTCGCCCCTGGGCTGGCTCACGGCGTCGGCAACGTGATCGGTGCGAGCTTCGCCGGATCACCGCTGCTGGTGACCGCCGGCAACCACAGCACGGATTTCCAGCACGAGGAGCCGATCCTCGGCGGCGAACTCGAGCCACTCGTCGAGCAGTACACGAAGTGGAGCGCCGAAGTGAAGGACGTGCGGGCGCTACCGACGATGTTACGTCGCGCGGTCCGCGTCGCACTCACGCCACCGACCGGTCCCGTCTTCCTCGGCCTTCCGCTCGACGTGATGCTCGCGGAAACCGACGCCGAGATCGAGCGGCTCGGCGCGATCCCGAACGCCGGCCGGGGCGACCCTGACGCGATCGAAGCCGCCGTGGAGCTGCTCGTCGACGCCGAGGAGCCGGTCGTGGTGCTCGGCGACGAGGTCGCCCGCGCCGGGCGGAGCGCCGTCGACGCCGCCGTCTCGCTCGCCGAGGCGACCGGCGCACGGATCCACGGCGAGTTCATCGCCGCGGAGGTGAACTGCCCGACCGACCACCCGCAGTGGGCGGGTCGGCTTCCCGGAACCGAGGCAGGGCTGTCGGCAGCGCTCGACACCGACACGATCGTCCACGTCGGCGTCTCGACCAACACGACGTCGATCAGACACGAGGACGCGCTCGTTCCCGCGGACGCCCGAACGATCCACGTTGGTCCGGACGCGTGGGAGCTCGGAAAGAACGAACCGTCCGACGTCGCCGTCATCGGCGATACCGGGCTCGTCGCGGCCGAGCTCCGCGACGGCGTCGCCGACCGAATTTCCGACAGTGAACGATCGGATCGTCTCGACCGGACGGCCGAGGCGATCGATCGGCTCGCCGCCGCTCCGGTCGCGGAGCGTCCCGACGACCCCCGTGCTTCGAAGGATCAGCTCGGCGAGGCGCTCGCGGAGGCGGCGGGCGACGCCTACTTCGTCACCGAGGCGGTGACCAGCAACCGATCGCTACACGAACACGTCCCCCTGAAGCCGGGTGCGACGATCGCGAACAAAAGCGGCGGGCTCGGATACGGGCTTCCGGCGGCGGTCGGCGCCGCGATCGCCGAACGCGAGCACGACACTCCCCGCGACGTCGTCTGTCTCATCGGCGACGGCTCGTATCTCTACTATCCGAACACGCTCTACTCGGCAGCGCGGTACGACGTCGATCTCACCGTCGTCGTCTCGGACAACCGGAACTACCGCATCCTCAATAACAACACGCTCCGCGTGCTCGGCGGCGAGGAGGACGACCACGAGTTCGTCGCGATGGACTTCGAACCGCCGGTCGACATCCCGAAGAACGCCGAGAGTCACGGTGCTGACGGGCGCGTCGTCGACGACCCCGACGCGATCGCGTCGGCGATCGAAGCGGCCCGGGCGGAGTCGGGGCCGACCGTCCTCGATGTGCTGGTTCACGACTGAGG
>SKTU01000124.1 GCA_007122455.1 Haloarculaceae archaeon
CGCCATCGATTCTAAGACCAGCGTTGGAAGCCCCTCCGTCGGTTCTGAAACCATCACCAGCAATCGAAGATCGTTCAGTTCCATCGCCACCTCCTCGTGGTCGACCCATCCACGAATCTCGACATTACCCTGCTCGACCTCCGCTGCTAACTCGGCTTCCAGCCACTCCCGAAGCGGGCCGTCGCCCACGAACCGAAACGTCACGTCGTCGGGCAGCTCCTTCGCGACGGCGGCCAGCGTCCGGATCCCCTTCTCCTCGGCGAATCGACCGATGTAGCCGACGCGCTTCGGCCGCTCCTCGAACGGAACCCGAATATCGAACGTCTCCGTGTCGACGAACCGCGCGCCGTTGGTGAAGAGTTTCTCCTCGTAGGTGTAGAGGTTCAGCTGCTCGGCCATCCCTGGCGTGTACGCGATGATCGCGTCCGCCAACCGGTAGCCGGTTCGTTCGAGCACGCGTACCAGACCGGCCAGCCCGGCAGCAACGAAATCGGGCAGCTGCCGTTCCCACTGGAGTTTGAGCGACAGCGGCACGTCTGCCCGCGGTTCGACGACGACGGTCTTCCCAATCAGTCGTGCGAATGCGATCGGCAACACGTACGCCATCGCGCCGAAGAAGAGGATCACCTCCTCGTCGCGTCGATAAATCGCAAAACACATCCGGATCTGGTTTCGCAGAAACCGGATCGCAGCGACGAGCGGGTTCGAACCCATTCCCCGCTCGCTGATCTCGACGACGTCGTACGTCTCCCAGAGCTCGGAGTCGTCGGCCAGCGCGATCGTCACGAGCGAGACGGACGTGATCGCCGAAAGGATCGCGAGCAGGTCGTTCGTCGCGGTCGGATCGGAGTCGCCGAGCGGTTGGGTGACGACGCAGATGTCGGGATACGCCTCCCGTTCACTCACGGGGGATCACCGCGCTCGTCCCCGGGGAGCGCATCGCCGAGCAGATCGACGCGAACGAGCGCGTACAGGTAGCCGAGCCCGACGAGGAGCGTGAACAGAGCGATCGCGAGCAGCTGTTGCAGCTTCGCCGTGGACGGCCGGCGAATCAGCTCACCGATTCGTTCCGGAACGAACTCCACCAGCAACCGCCCGAGGAACTCGTTCTCTCGACCGGTCGAGTCGGAGACGAGCCGCTGGAGCACGCGTTTCGAGTACCCCTGCCAGAAACACCGTCGCACGAGCCACCCTGCTTCGATCCGATAGCCGAGGATCTTGTGCCGGATGACCGCGTTCTCGGTGTAGACGACGCCCCTCCCGTACTCGTTCCGCATTCGCGAGCAGATCTCCGTCTCGTGGGCCTGGAGCTGTTTGTCGCCGTGCCGGCCGACGTGCTCGCTGAACCCGTCGAGTTCGAGGAAGACGTCGCGGCGGAACGAGAGGTTGGGACCGAACGTGTTCCGCAGCTCCGCCATGTGGTCGCCGAATCCGCGGTGGTTACAGCCGACGAGCCAGTAGAACTCCTCCGGGAAAAATTCCGGCTTCCCGTCGACCCATTCGGGGACCACCTTCCCGCCGACGGCGATCGCGTCGGTCTCCTCGTAGACGCGGACCAGCTCCTCGATCCAGTCCGGTTCGGCGACGCCGTCGTCGTCGGTCACCGCGACGATCTCCCCGGACGCGATCTTCCCGCCGACGGTTCTGCTCGCGGAGTTGCCGACGTTCTCCGGCGTACAGTGAACGACGACGTCGTCCAGATGACCGAAATCGTCGTTCGCGCGCTCGTACACCTCCGGGTTCCCGTCGACGACGAGGACGACCTCGATCGGTTCGTAGCTCTGGTTCAGAACCGCCTCGACGGCCTCACAGAAGTCGTCGTACCGATCCATCGAGTACGTGTTCACGACGACCGAGACCTTCATCGCGCGCCGCTTCGGAACGGCTGTGAATAAGCCTGCGGGTTCGTGATCCTCAGACGACGAGACGTTCGTCGGACCGCTCGTCACCGAGGGGGATGTGGGCGTCAATTTCTATTTCGTCGTACGGAAGTACCGGTCGTTTCGCCCTGCCGTGGTGCTCGTAGCGGATGAGACCGTACGACTCCAGTTCGTCAAGATTCGCTTTAACCTGTGGAATCGACCGGCCAACGAGACGCGCCGTCTCGCGCATACTTTCGGGATCGTGATCGGCGATTGCCTGTAGCAACGCGACGTTCGTCTCCCGAAGGATGCGTGTCAGCGTCGCCAGGCTCTCGACCGACAACACGAGTTCCCCAGACGGTTCGGGAATGCTCCCATCGTCGAGTGCTGCGAACGTTTCCTCGAGTCCGTCGAATGCCGGTTCGTCCGATCCGATCTGAATTCGTAGTGTTGTCATTTTCGCCTCCGTTCACGGTTATTTGGCCACTCGTTACGCTTTCTCGGAGGGAGTGCTGCTCGGAAACACGCACCGATCGTTTCGAATCCCGGAAATTTTTCGAGTATAAATCGGCTGTCACCGATATGTAGCTCGTGATCACCGTGGTGGTTGTCGAACCGAATTATTGGGTTGTCGCCAGTAGTTCGACCGTAATGGAACGCGTATTTCACACCCTCTTCGAGCAGTTCTGACTCTGGCACGGACAGGATACGTACCTGCACAACAGTCCCATCGTCA
>SKTU01000043.1 GCA_007122455.1 Haloarculaceae archaeon
CGAGGATCGTCTCGCGGACGACGTCCGGGTCCTCGATCAGGCGGTTCTGGAGGTGGATGCCGCCGGCGCTGCCCTTGTTGATCTTCTCGATCTCGACGACGCCGAGAAAGGCCTGTTCTTTCAGGATGTCCCGGAAGCGCCGGACCGAGAGGACGTCGATGTCGACGTGCTCGCAGATGCGCTCGTACTGGTCGTAGACTTTGCTCGTGAGGAAGGCGTCGTCCTGTGAGGTGATCGTGAGTTCAGTGAGCGCGAGCAGCGCGGCTTTCGCCTGCGTGGGCGCCCCGTGAACGAGTTCGCGGAACCGGTCCTTCTCGGCGTGTTGTTGGGCCTGGCGGACGTGCTCTTCCCGGACCGTCTCCGCCCCGTCCTCGGACGCGACTTCGCCCGCGTGGCGAAGGATGTCGATCGCCTTCCGGGCGTCGCCGTGTTCCTGGGCCGCGAAGGCGGCCGACAACGGGATCACGTCGTCGGAGAGGACGCCTTCCTGAAACGCGTCCTCGCGGTTGTACATGATCTCGCGAAGCTGGTTCGCGTCGTACGGTTTGAACAGCAGCTCCTGATGTTGAAAACTGCTCTTTATCCGCTCGTTTAGGTTGTCGACGTACTGGATCTTGTTGCTGATCGCGATGATCCCGATGCTACACTCGATCTTGCCGGCTTCCTCGGCCCGGGAGAGCTTCATCAGCAGGTTGTTGTCGGTCATCAGGTCGATCTCGTCGAGGATGACGATGACGGAGTCGAACTGTGCGTCGAGGACGTCCCAGAGGAGTTTGTAGTACTTCGACGTGCTCAATCCCGTGTACGGCACGGAGACGCCGGTGACGGCCTCGTCGTTCAGCTTCGCCGCGAGCGAGGAGATCGCCTGCGTCTCGGTGTTGTCCTCGGCACAGTCGATGTACGCCGTCCCGATCTCGACGCCGTCTCGAGCGGCCCGTTTCGCACGCTGACAGACGTGTCGGGAGACGAGTGACTTTCCGGCGCCGGTCTTGCCGTAGATCATGACGTTCTCGGGTGAGTAGCCGTGAACGGCGCCGTTCAACCGCTTGGCGAGCTTGGCGATCTCGTCGTCTCGACCCACGATGCGGTCTGCTTCCGGCACGTGACCGATCTTGAGCAGATCCTTGTTCGCGAAAATTCGGTGTCCGGATTCGAAGAGCGGATCGGCGACGGGGTCGGACGACGAATCGGGAGACATCTAGCGTGCAGGCTCTCTCGCGTCCTGTGATATAAATCTGGTGACCTCGATCGCCCCGTATTTCCGACGTAATTCGCCCGATTTGTTCGGCCAGAGCGGTCGTTGCGCAGATATCACATTCGGGTTACTTTAACCGAACTTCCGACGTGTGTGCCCCGAACACATGGAGGTGGCTGGGCACAACCGGAGACGATCGGAGAGAAACGGGGACGACCGAATACGCCGACGGCGGGGGTACAGGGGCGTCCCGACCGACGTCGGCACCCACCCCGGATTTCCGACGTATCGTCCGGGTCTCCGGGGACGATACGCCGATTCGCCGTGTTGCAATGCCGGCGAACCCGTGGGTCGTCCGGAAACCGGTCGCCGACACCCCACGTTTCCGTCGTTCCTCGTGTCTTTCTTCCACACCTTCGTTGTTCGACGTCCCCTCCGTTGTTCGACGTACCGTCTCCCTGTCGCTTGCCGCTTTCGTCGTCCTCACCCTACCGACTCACTCGATTGGCCCGACCCCGACTGGACCATTCTCCGGGCTAGATCGGACGATATAAGTACTCGCTATGAGAAGAGTTCACTAAGTTTACTTCGTTTCGTCAAGTAACGAAGGAACGCTTCGTTTCTCACCCGACGTTCCACCCGAAACGGAGCCTCGAGCGCTCTCCACCTCAACGGCCGTCGACGGATCGTTCTCGGTAACGAATCGACCGATACCCGATCAGCGACCCACACTTCTCCCCGTTCCACTCCTCCACCCACTACGTCGGAAACGTGGGGTGGGTGACCTACCTTCGCTACCGACCCCACTCGACCGAACGACGGAAACGTCGGAAACGAGGGGGGTGTGACGTAACCGCCCCGTCGACGGCCGTCGGCTACCGAACGGCTGGCTCACCGACGCCGATCAGGGACGCCGGTGAGTAACTGGGCCGTATCGTGGACGTTTCGCGTCTCGACCAACAGCTCCGCTGCCTCCCGAAGCGTAAACTCGGCCTCGAGGTCGACGCCGTAACTCCGTGCGTACAGCTCGAGCCAGGTGTTCATGGCGTCCTCGAGCGCCTCGAACTCGGCCTCTGAGAACGGAACCAGTCGGCCGCCGGTTCGGGCCTCGACGTAGAGCCAGATCGCCTGGCCGGCCCCGTCACTGAGGTACCGTTCGGCCGCTTGCTCGTCGTCGATATCGACATCGAACGACGCACGGTCGCGTTCGGCGCGACGCTCGAGGGCGGCGATTCGCGGGCCGTACCGGCTCATGCGTGCGGGTCGGTCTTCACCCACTCCGGTACTCGACACCTTTGCCGCCGCGGGGGTGTTCCCACTCGGTGTCGGCGACGATGGCACAGGTGCCACACTCGACGCAG
>SKTU01000146.1 GCA_007122455.1 Haloarculaceae archaeon
AGGTGCTCGGTTGCCTCTTCCCGCGTGATCTCGTCGTCGAGATACCTGCTGACAATCATATCCCGATACAGTGTCTCGACGCCCGCTTCGACAGCCTGCTGAATAACCGCCGATTCGTCCATCTCGTGGTGTTCTGCAAGTTCCCTGACCCGCTCAGAAACAGTTTCAGTCGTCATACGTCGACTTTGGTCGCTTATGAATATAAATTCGGGTGTGGCTACGATACTCGTCGGTTCGGATTTCGAGTCAGCAGCGATCTGACCGGGGCCTAGTAGGCGAGTGCGCGGTGGACGTCACCGAGCGAGAGGTCCGGGTACAGCTGCGTAATCTCGTCCGGCTCGTACCCGCTGTGTTCGTAGGCGACCGCGACGTCTTTTACCCTAATACCTGTTCCTTCGATCGTTGGGGCTCCATCGCTGTGTCCTGGGTCCTGTACGATACTCATAGTGGCGTGTTCGCGCTCTATCGGTAATAAAAACGTGGTCGATTAGGAACTGACTGGGGCCTATGTCTACCGTGGCCACAGCCAGATGCCCTCAGAGATGTCGTCTACCGTCAAAAATGGCGGCCTCGGCACTCATAGGGCTCGTCACCGCCGGGTGCCTACGCCGGCTCGGCCCGGTCGCTCGTCATCGGCCACCGGAGCTATCCCGTCGTTCCTCAAGACGCTTTCCCTGCGTCTACGCCAGTCGGTCGAGTGCGCCGGCGACGACGAACGGGAGGGTGATCGTCGCGTCGGCGTACACCGAGACGTTTCTCGCCTCCGTTTCGAGCTTCCCCCACGAGCGGGCCTCCTCCAGCGTCGCTCCCGAGAGCCCGCCGGTCTGTGGCGGGTCCATCGTCAGCTGGACGGCGTAGTCGTACGCCGACGGCGTCACGAGCATCGTCTGGAGCACGTAGTTCTTCGGGACGCCGCCGCCAACGACGAACGCACCGGTCGAGTCGGCCTCGTAGGCGATGTCGTTCAGTTCGGACATGTCCTGTAGGGCGTCCAGCGAGAAACCGGATATCTGTGAGTTGAGCCACGCCTGCAGTCCCAACACGGAGTCCTGGATCGCGGGGACGTAGACGGGGACGTCGTGTTCGTACGCCGCGGCGGCGATTCCCGGGTCCGCTTCGATCCCGTCGCGGTCGTTCACCTCGGCGTTGGCGCGGCCGAGCTCTCGGGTGAACGCCGCGATCGAGACGACCTCCTCGCCGATCGACTCGAACACCTCCGCGCGGAGATGTGATTCGAACTGTGCGAAGTGCTCCTGCGGGAGGTAGACGTTGTAAATGCGGTCGACCTCCTCCTCGCGGAGTTTTTCGTCGTGTTCCCGTTCGGTGAGTTCGGGGTGGTCGGCGCGGCCGTGGTGGTGTTTCCCGCCGATCGCTTCGATCGCGTCGTGAGTGAGATTCGCGCCGGTCGTCACCAGTACGTCGACGTGACCCTCGCGGATCAGGTCGGCGACGAGTCGTCGCATCCCTGCTGGGACCATCGCGCCTGCGAGGCCGAAGAGCACCGTCGACTCCTCGAACATCGACGCTGTCACGTCGACGGCCTCGTGGAGATCGGCCGCGCCGATGCCGGCCTTGCCGTATTCGGAGACCAGTTCCGAGACGCTCATTTCCGCCGAGACGGTGACGCCCGCGACCGGATCGTGGCTGAACTCCTCTCGCGGTGGTTCGTGGTGATCGTCGGTCATTGTCGGAGATGTGCCGGCCGAGCCTTTCAACTGTGCGGTAGCGCGGGCGTCTTCCATCGAGTGGCGAGTCCCTCGTTCGAGGGGACGGTGGCTGTCCGCGAGGGGAAACGCTGGGGTTCGACCCGACGGCGCGTCTCGCCGATCGTTACGATCAGATCTCCCTATCAGTCAGCGGCTCCTGACTCATCGGGCAAAGGTCAGCACGGCACCCCAGAGAATCCCCGCGAGCAAGGCGACGGCGCCGAGTCCTCCTGGGACGTCGACGATCCCGACTCTGGCGTAGTCGAAGAGGATCAACCCGATCCCCGCGAGCATCAGCTGGATACTGAACAGCTGCCGTTTCATCCCGGTGAGCGTCTCGGACTCTGCCATCGGCGTCCGCTCGCCCCTACGCGGTCGTCGTGCTTAAAAATACGGCGAGGTGTCGGACGCCACGTCCGTGGACTGTTCGATTGGCTGTCCCTCGCTCGCTACCGCTTTCGAGTCTGCCTTGAGGTGCACACGGCCCCAAGATAAATGAAACGCACGTCGGGACAACTACTTTCTCACTCCCCGGGGAACGTCCCCGCCATGAGCGAGGGAGATCCCCTGTCGAACATGCTCGCCCAGATGGAGAACGCTCGACCGTACGCCGACATCGACGGCGGTGTCTTCGAGCGGCTGAAACACCCCGAACGAACGCTGAAAGTGACCTTACCGATCCGTCGAGACGACGGTTCGATAACCGTCTACGAGGGGTTCCGCTGTCAGTTCGACAGCGCTCGCGGACCGTACAAGGGCGGGATCCGATTTCACCCGACCGTTACCCAACGCGAGGTCGAGGCGCTGGCGGGGTGGATGACGTGGAAGACGGCGCTCGTCGATCTGCCGTACGGCGGTGCGAAGGGTGGCGTCGTCATCGATCCACGGGACTGCTCGGATCGGGAGATCGAGGCGGTCACCCGCCGCTACACGGAGGGGATCCGACGGATGATCGGCCCCGAGATCGACGTTCCTGCGCCGGACATCAACACGGATTCCCAGACGATGGCGTGGATGATGGACACCTACTCGATGTACGCCGGCTACGTCATCCCGGACGTCGTCACCGGGAAGCCGCTCTCGATCGGCGGAACGCAGGGCCGCGTCGAGGCGACCGGTCGCGGCGTCGCCATCACTGCCGAGAGCGCCTTCGAGTATCTCGGCCGCGAGTTCGACGGTGCCGATGTCGCGGTACAGGGATTCGGTAACGTCGGGAGCGTCGGTTCGCGGCTTCTCGCCGAACGTGGCGCCAACGTCGTCGCCACCAGCGACGTTACCGGCGGCGTCTACAACCCGAACGGGCTCGACGTTCCGGCCCTCGAGCGCCACGTCGAACGCAGCGAGGGCGTCGCCGGATTCGACGGCGGCGACCCGATCGACAACGACGAGCTCCTCCGGATGGACGTCGACGCGCTAGTTCCGGCGGCCCTGGAGAACGTGATCACGGTGGACGTCGCCGAGGAACTGCAGGCCGACCTCGTCCTGGAAGCCGCGAACGGGCCGACGACCGTCGCCGCCGACGAGATCCTCATCGAACGCGATGTCCCCGTCGTTCCGGACATCCTGACGAACGCCGGCGGCGTCATCGTCTCCTATCTGGAGTGGGTGCAGAACTCCCAGCAGTACTCCTGGACCCTGGAAGAGGTCAACACCGATCTCAGACGGCGGCTCAACGCGGCCTTCGAGGATACGGTCGAGGTGTACGCCGAACGGGAGACACCGGATCTGCGCACCGCCGCCTACGCGGTCGCACTGGAGAAGGTCGGCGCCGCCCACGAGGTTCGAGGGCTGTTCCCCTGATTACTGATTCGGCACGAAATCGTTCGTCACGTCGCCGGAGAAGTCCGTGGAGACGAAGTCGTTCGTCAGCGTCCCGACGCCCTCGACTTCGACCTCGACGACGTCCCCGTCGCTTATCGGACCGACGCCCTCCGGCGTCCCCGTGGCGACGATGTCGCCCTCCTCGAGAGTCATGAGCGTCGTGATCTCCTCGATGAGCTCCGGAATCGGGAAGATGAGGTCGTCGATTGAGGAGGACTGCTTCACCTCGCCGTTCTGCCGCACCTCGATCTCGGCCCCGTCGGGGAGATGTTCCGGCGTCGCCATCACCGGCCCAACCGGCGCGGAGCTGTCGAAGGCTTTGCCGCGGACCCAGTTCTGCTCGATTCGCTGATCGTCCCGGTTCGAGAGGTCGTTGACGCAGGTGTAGCCCGCGATGACGTCCTCGGCGTCCTCGGCGGCGACGTTCCGACACTGCTTGCCGATGACGATGCCGAGTTCGCCCTCGTAGTCGATTCGCTCTTTCGACTCCGGAAGGCTGATCGTGTCGCCGTCGCCGGCGAGGGTGTTCGGCGTCTTGAAGAACAGCAGCGGTCGATCCGGTATCTCCGAGTCGGTCTCCTCGGCGTGTTTCTCGTAGTTCAGTCCCACGCAGACGATCTTCGAGGGATCCGTCGGCGGCAGCAGCGTCACGTCCTCTACGGCGAACCGCTGTGCGCCGAACGTCACCGTTCCGTCCTCGTATTCGCCCGTTCGAACGCTCCCTGCGGGATCGATAAATCGTGCCTGATACATGCTCGCTTTCAACAGCGGTTTCACCGACACAGATACTTTCGTGTTGCTGCAAAATATGTTGCGAGATCGACTGTGACGCGGCCGTTCAGCTGTAACCGCGCCAGCGATGGCCACACTCCTTGCACTTGAAGAATCGCGTGGGTGGTTCGTCGGCGGAGGCAGTCTGTTTGATCGTGTACCACGCTTCGTCGTGGCCACATTCGTCGCAGACGACGTCGGTGGCGGTCGGTTTCCCCTCGAAATCGGCATCCGGCGAGGATTCGATCACCTCGGCGTCGGTCTGTGCGTCGGTACTGACGAACTCCGCGGCGCGATCGGCGTCCTTTCGCTGGGTCGCGCCGCAGGACGAACAGCGCATCTCCTCGCCCTCGGCGTGCATCATCGAGCCGCAGTCGTCACAGAACTGCATACCTCCCGTTCGAGTTCGCCGAGGAAAAGCGTGCGGTTACCGCTCGCTCTGGGCCGATAGCCCCGTTCCGTCACCGCGCCGTCTGGCGACCACCGGGCAGTCGTACACCGAGAAGTGGTCGGAATCGACGAGTTCGCGGATTTCCGTTCCGGGGTTAGTGCAGGCGACGTCGGGCGGAGCGGAGAACTGTCGACACTGTTCACAGTAGCGGCGCTTCGGGACGATCGCCTCCGAATCGCTCCCGGTCGCCTCGCCCGTATCGTCGCCGAGTTCGGCCCAGACGTCGTCGGGTTCGGCGGCCCCGACGTCCATCTCCGTGAACGGATCGTCGCCCTCGCCGACCGTCCCGTCCAGTTCCGCGAACGGGTCCTCGACGCCGTCGTCCGCCTCGAGCGCGGCAAACGGATCGTCGTCCGATCGGTCATCACTCATGCGTCGCTCCCTCGAGCGCTGGCGGTTCGGCGCGAAGCGTCGGCTTCCCGAAGAACGACGCCGCCGGTTCGACGTCGCTCACCACCGTCTCGCAGTGAGGGCACGTCGGTTCCGTCAGGAGGCTGATTCGGACCGACTTCCCGCAGCTGCTGCAGTTAGCTGTGGCGACGTTCTCGACGGCGGCCGTTCGCTTGAGGCGATCGAGACTCCGACGGTTCTCGCGGTCGTCGGCACTGCGCTGCAGTGCCACGACGGCGCGGGCGAGTCGGTCGAGCTTCGAGGAGAGAAGCTCCAGCTCGTCGGTGATCGCTTCGTTCCTGTCGGCCACCCCGTTCGCGATGTCGTCGACGTGCTCGAGATCCTCGGCGAGAGACGTCACGCGTTCGGAGAGCTCGTCGAACTCCTCGTGGTCGTGCCCCTCGACGGCGTCCCGGAGCTGCAGCACGCGAGCCCGAACCTCCTCGACGTTCTCCTCGAGCGTCGCCGCGAGCGAGTCGATCTCCTCGTGGCCGTGCTCGTCGACGGCGTCCCGGAGCTGCAGCAGTCGATCCTCGAGCTTCTCGAAGCGGTCGTGCAGCTCCGCCTCGGCGATATCGTCGACCACGACCGGCGATTCGTCGCTCTCGGCGGTCGTCCGGTACGCCGAGAGAAGCTGTACCAAAAGCTCCTCCCGGTTCGTTCCTTCCGACTCGGCGCGTTCGTCGAGCCACTCGACGAGCGGCTCGGGTATCCGAAGCGACAGTTCGAGCCCGTCGGCCGACTCGGTAGCCATTCGTGGACGGGTTGTCGCGACGCGAAGTTAAGCGTTCGCACCTCGCTATCTGATCTTCCGGACGTCGCTGACGTCGAAGCCGGCGTCACCGATCTCCGTCTCGAAGCGGACGACGTCGTCCTCCTCGAGCCGCGAGAGCACGCCGCGGAACTGCTTCACCACCATCGTTCTCACCCGGCTACTGCCGCCGCTCTCCCACTCGAAGAGCAGCGTTCCGTCGGCGGCGTCCGCGAGCTGTCCGTGTTTCGTCTCCTCCAGGGCCTCCTTGTTGACGTGTGCGAGAATGAGGCCGCCCCACTGGTAGGCCGCCTGCGAGAGCCCCTTCATGAGGACCGTGATGTCCCGCCACGCGATCTGCTCCTCGCTCGCCGTGATCAGATCGGTGAGCGAGTCGATGACGACGAGGTTGTCGGCGGCGTGGCTCGTGAGCACGTCGCCGAGCGCCTCCGCGACCGACTGTCGGTTACGGGTCGTTCCGAGGTCGTCGATCGTCGCCGCTCGGCCGGCGTACCACTCCCTGGGAACGGGGCTCAGCCGGAAGTACTCCGGCGACAGATCGTGAAAGGTCACGTCATCGAGTCCGGCTTCGACGACCTCCTCGTCCATCGTGAGCGATATCTCTCGCGTCACCTGTTGCTCTTCGGCGGTGAACGAGACGTAGTGGACCTCCGGTCCTTTGTGGCTCTCCGCACCGTAGTACAGTTCGAACAGCTCGGGATCGCTCGTCGAGAGCCCGTTCATCACTGTCGACGTGTAGATGAATTCGCGAGCGCCGGCGCCCGGTTCTCCGGAGAGAAGCACCACGCTCCCCGGTGGCGCCCCACCGCCGATCGTGGTGTCGAGCTGTCGAATCCCGAAGGGGAGCCGATCCATACCGACGCTACTAGCAGCGAGTACAAAAAGCCGTCCGTCGTTACCGTCGGTCGACCGTCGCTCCGTCGTTCGTCCCGGCGACGATCCGGACGTCCCCGTCGACCCCTGCGCTATTCAGCGCCTCCCGTGCCGCTCTCTTCGCCTGCGGGGCCCGCGCCGCGTCGGTGAGGCCGTACACCGCCGGCCCCCACGAGGATTGGCCGACACCCCGTACCGACGGCACGCTCCGGAGTTCGTCGATGAGACGGCCGGCCGGCGGTCTGTAGACGCCACCCTGCTCGTCGGCGTACCACGCACCGTTGAGCCGACCGAACTCGCCGATCGCGTCGCCGAACGCATCCAGCCGTCCCTCGGCCGCTGCCGGGAGCAGCTGTTGGACGAGGAGCGAGGCGAGTTCGTCGGCGATGGAGGGATCGGCGCGCTCGACGACCGAGCGGATGCTCTCGTCCTCGTCGTCGCCGCTCCGTCCGACCGTCGCGTCGGGCAGTACGAGTAGAAACCGCCACGCCTCCGGGATCGGATGTCGGGCGAGCACCGCCGGCACTGTCCAGTCGCCGGCGTCGGGCGGCGCGGTCGTGAACCGCTCGGTGGGGTGGCCGGCGTCGACGATGATTCCACCGCTCTCGAAGGCGGCGACGCCGACGCCGCTTCGACCGCCGCGCTCCATCGACGGGGCGCGCTTCCGAACCCGAGCGTCGCGATCGTGTGCCACGGCGACGGCGGCAAGCGTCGCGAGCGCGAGCTGGGTTCCGCTCCCGAGCCCGACGTGTCTGGGGAGTCGCGTCTCGACGTCGACCGCGGCCCCGTCGACTCCGAGCAGTTCGCACGCGATCCCGGCGTACCGGTCGACGAGGTCGTCGTCGCACCGAACCGTCTCCGCGGGTTCGGCCGTCACCGTCGTCCGCGGCTCCGCCAGCGAGACGCCGACGCCGCCGTAGAGCCGCTCGCGGGACAGCGAGAGGTTCTGAAAGCCGACGTGGAGGCGGGCGCTACTCGAAACGCGGACGCGTGGCATCGTCGTCAGTTACGGACGCGGTGGCTTTTCGGTTTCGACACCGGCGACCGACAGGGCCAGCGGTTAAGTTCCTTCGCGGCAACCAGCGGGTATGAGTCAGCAGCAACCACCGGACCGACAGCAGAACGGCGACTTCGAGAAGCCCGAGGGGCTTCGCAGCCGCGAGGTGACCGAGGGCCCCGAACGAGCGCCGCACCGCTCGATGTTCCGCGCGATGGGGTACGACGACGAGGATCTGGCATCACCGATGGTCGGCGTCGCCAACCCCGCCGCCGACATCACGCCGTGTAACGTCCACCTCGACGACGTCGCCGCCAGCGCGATCGACGGCGTCGACGACGCCGACGGCATGCCGATCGAGTTCGGAACGATCACGATCTCCGACGCCATCTCGATGGGAACGGAGGGAATGAAGGCGAGCCTCATCAGCCGGGAGCTCATCGCCGACTCGGTCGAACTCGTCGCCTTCGGCGAACGCCTCGACGGGCTGGTGACTGTCGCCGGTTGCGACAAGAATCTCCCCGGAATGATGATGGCCGCGATCCGGACCGACCTCCCGTCGGTGTTTCTCTACGGCGGCTCGATCATGCCCGGCGAGCACGACGGTCGGGAGATCACCGTCCAGAACGTCTTCGAGGGGGTCGGCGCGGTCGCGTCCGGCGAGATGACCGAGGAGGAACTCGACGAGATGGAGCGGCACGCCTGTCCGGGGGCCGGTTCCTGCGGCGGGATGTTCACCGCCAACACGATGGCGTCGATCAGTGAAGCCATCGGCCTCGCTCCGCTCGGATCGGCGTCGGCGCCCGCCGAGAGCGACGAGCGCTACGAGCTCGCCGAGCGCGCCGGCGAGCTCGCTCTCGACTGCATCGAGAACGACCGCCGCCCGAGCGAGATCCTCTCGCGGGAGTCGTTCGAGAACGCCATCGCGGTGCAGGTTGCCCTGGGCGGCTCGACGAACGGCGTCCTCCACCTGCTCGCGCTCGCCGCGGAGGCGGAAATCGAGCTCGACATCACCGACTTCAACGAGATCTCCAAGCGGACGCCGAAGATCGCGAACCTCCAGCCCGGCGGTCAGCGCGTCATGAACGACCTCCACGAGATCGGCGGCGTCCCGGTCGTCATCCGTCGACTCCTCGACGCGGGATTGATTCACGGCGACGCGATGACCGTCACCGGTCGGACGATCGCCGAGGAGATCGAAACGCTGGAACTACCGGCCGACGAGGAGATCGAGGCGGACTTCTTCTACACCGTCGACGATCCGATCCACGAGGAGGGCGCCATCAAGATCCTCACGGGCAACGTCGCCCCGGACGGCGCGGTGCTGAAGGTCACGGCCGAGGACAACTTCCACCACGAGGGGCCGGCACGCGTCTTCGAGAGCGAGGAGGACGCGATGGCCTACGTCCAGGAGGGGAAGATCGAGTCCGGTGACGTCATCGTCATCCGAAACGAGGGGCCCCGCGGCGGTCCCGGAATGCGGGAGATGCTCGGCGTCACCGCCGCCGTTGTCGGTGCCGGTCACGAGGATGACGTGGCGATGTTGACCGACGGCCGCTTCTCCGGTGCCACTCGGGGACCGATGATCGGTCACGTCGCCCCGGAGGCGTACGTCGGCGGTCCGATCGCGGCGCTGAAAGACGGCGACCACGTTACGATCGACATCGCCGATCGATCGATCGACGCGGATCTCTCCGAGCGGGAGATCTCCGACCGTCTCGCGGGAATCGACGATCCGGAGCCGAGATACGAGGGCGGCGTTCTCGCGAAGTACGGTCAGGCGTTCGGCTCCGCCGCCAACGGCGCGGTCACCAACCCCGGCGCCAAGCGCGACGAGTAGCCGGCGCGGAGATTGACCCGCGATCGGTAGCGATTCGAACCTCTGCTTTTCGCTCCGGATCGAAGCACCCCCGTCCGCTGAGCGTTCTGCCCGTTTTCGCTTCCGAACTCGACCAGTCCGCCTCGGCGAGCTACTTATCGACTGCGGTGCAGGGCGCTAAAACCTCGCCGCTCAGGGCAGGGATACAGCGCGCGTCTTCGTTCACTTTCACTGTGCACGGCGAATATTTACCGTCCATCGCGTCGTATTGAGGACTGTGCGCGGGGAACTGGCAGTTGACTC
>SKTU01000123.1 GCA_007122455.1 Haloarculaceae archaeon
GATCGGGATCGATCCACCGTTCGGGCGTACACGCGGGCTATCGCCTCCGCGGTCGTTCCCCAGTCCTGTTCGACGGCGTACTCGTAGTTCTCGCGGCCGATCGACTCGAGCGACGGGTGGTCGTAGGCGCGTTTCAACTCGCGGCCGAGCGCGTTCCGCTCCGCCGGATCGTAGAGGAACTCGTTTTCCGGAGGGAGACTCTCGGGGAGACAGCCGATCGTCGGTGCGATTATCGGCACTCCGTACGAGAGTCCCAGATACGCCGACCCGGAGTTGAGAATCGACCGATACGGCAGTACGAACGCGTCGGCCGCGTTCATGTAGTACTGGATTCGGTCGTCGGGGACGAACTCGAAGACGGTCTCGACGCTACCGGTTTCGGAAGCCATCGCGGAGAGCTCCCGCTCCAGTTCGTCCGTGTGTGGGTTCCCGACGATCCACAGCTCCGCGTTCGGCGCCTCCAGTCGTCCGAACGCGTCGATGAGCTCGGGGATCCCCTTGTACTCCCGAACGAGTCCGAAGAAGAGATAGACGAACGCGTCCTCGGGGATCGACAGTTCTGCCCGAGCCTGCTCCCTCGAGACCCGGTTCTCGTACGCCGGAATGTAGTTCCCGTCGGGGATGACGTCCAGCGTTTCGGCTTCGGGAACGCGGTAGGCGTCGGCGATGATCTCGGCCGCGGCGTGACATTTGACGGTCACGGCGTCCGCTACCCAAAAGAGGAGCTCGTTGACGATCCGCTCGGTCCGCCGGTACTTCTGCTCGTGGTGGTGTTTGTTGTGGACTGTCCGGACGATCGAGACCGGAAGCAGCGAGACGATCAGCAGATCGAGCAGGAACGTGATCGTACGGACCGCCGTGAGCGCCGCGTCGAGCGGACCCACGCCCGTCTCGTCCGTGATGTAGTAGCCGTACACCCAGTCGAGCTGTATCACGTCGGCGTCGCGGTTGCCGAGCGCGATCCGCGTGAGCGGGAACAGAAACGGGATCTCCGGAGTCAGCACCGTCGTCCCCCGATCCCGGAGCGATCTGATCAGCATCTTCATGTAGGGATTCTCTGGGTACTGGCTCCCGCCCACGACGATCGCCGTGAGATCGTCAGGGTCGGTCATTCGTCCTCGTCTTCGCCCGCGATCGTCTCGAGACGGCTTTCGGTGTATTACTCATTTTTCGACTACCGGCGGTGACTGCGTTCCGAGTTCTGAGGATCTCGTCCACCCAACCGCTGAGGCACCGAACGAGACGACTACCTCTGCAGTCACGCATCAGCGTTACGTCCCGTACGTCGATCGAGTGGTTATTCGTTAGTTGGCTACTAATCGAACCGCCGAACAGTACGGGTTCGCGCTGTTGCGTATCCGTTACGTCATCCCGTGTGATCGAATTCATCCCTCGAGCGTCGCGTGGAATTCGGTGAGAAACGCCTCGAGCTGTCCGCTGATTACATCAGGTGCGTTCTCCCGCTGGATCCGCCTTCGCGCCGCCTCGCCGAGACGACGCCGTTCGGTGGGGTTCGAGAGAAGGCGTTCGACGCGACGACGAAGCGCGCCCGGATCGGTGTGATCGATCAGAAAGCCGGTCTCGCCGTCCGTGATCTGATCCCGCATCCCGTGGGCGTCGTTGGCGACAACTGGAACGCCGGCGGTCTGGGCCTCGAGGACGACGTTCGGATAGCCGTCCAGCTCTGAGACGTACGCGAAGACGTCCGCGAGCGCGTAGAGATCCGCGACGGCGTCGACGTAGCCAGGGGCGTGGATCCGACTCCGAACGTCCGGGTCCTCGACCCGATTCTCTATCAGAGACACGAGCTCGGTGTGGTACTGACCACCGCCGGCGACGACGTAGGAGAGATTCGAGTCCGATTCCAACAGCGGCAGTATCTCCGAGAGAACGGTTTCGACTCCGTCGAATTTCGCGCGGTAGTTCAGGTTCGTGACGGTGAGCAGCACTCGATCGGAGTCGATGCCGAGCGACGACCGGGCCGCCATCGCTGATCCCGTCCGATACGTGTCTCGCGTCACCGGGAGGGGAACGGTCCCGATTCGGTCGGGCGGAGCGCCGGTCCGGCGCTGGACGACGCTGCGGAGCTCCGTCGAGACGGTGACGAACCCGTCAGAACGTGTCAGGATGAAGTCGTTCAACAGGTAGCTCGCCCGATGTCGAGCGTACTGGAGGGGCTCCCGACGCTCGCGAGCGGCCCGTAGCTGTTCCGTCTCGAGCTTTCGCCACGGGTCGTCGACGAGCCTCGTGACGACCGGAACGTCGTATCTGATCGCGACCAAAACTGCCGGCGCGCCCATCGCTTCGTAGCAGTCGAGCAACAGGATATCGGGGCGTCGGCGCCGGATCTCGCGTCGGGTCCGCCGCGCGGATTCGATCGCTCGCTCGACGATACCGTTGTCGGCGTTTACCTCGACGACGTTCGTCTCCATCGCCATCCCCGAAACCGAGGTGACGATCTCCTCGGGGCGGTAGGAGGTGACGATGAGCACCGAAAGCGGATCGTTTGCCGGCTCGCGTCTCGGCGTCTCCGGTTCGGTATCGGCGTCCATCGTCGTCACCGGGTCCCTCGTTTCCATCCGAGTACGGGGTCTGCTCCCTTCGCTCTACGAGTCGATCGAGCTAGATCGCTCTCGGAGCGGATCGTCGCTGCGTTCCTCGCGGGTTCGACACACATCGGGACGTTCTCGTCCGAGAAGGGACGCAAGCGACTATTGTTACAGTCCGAATAACGTCCGTCGAATCCGTTTCGACGGCTCATCTACCCCGCACGCGGCCGAAACGCTACTCCAGGTCCGACGCCGTGAGCGGGCGGTACCGACACAGGTCGTCCAGTTCGCCGATCACGACTGCCTCTCCGTGTTCGACCCACGCGTGAGCCCGCAATTCGTCGGCGTCCTTCGACACGCCGAACCGCACTACGGACTGATGACCGTGGGCGTCGAACAGCGATTGACCGGCTAGCGCCTGCATCAGACACGTCGTCGAGAGCGGTAGTCGCCTCGCGACGCCCTCCGTCGCCCACGCGATCTGATCCGGCTCGGGACGTTTGCCGAACGGGGGGAGCCACCGGGCGACCGTACCGAGCAGACGCTCGGTCGCCTCTCGTCCGACGACTGGAAGCGACATCCGGCTCAAAACGAGCAGCATCGCCGCCGTACACAGCAGGGGGCGCTCCTCGTCCGGGATCGACCAGCGGTCAGGCCGGCGCATTCTCGATTTCGACCAACTCGTCGGCAACGAGCGCCTCGAGGAACGCGACGAGATCCCGCTCGCACCGTTCGCGATCGACGTCGTACTCCTGGAGGATCGCGTCGCGGACCTCACGTACCGTCATCGGTTCCTGAAGCAGCTCCCACACTTGTGGACCGACGCCGTCTAATCCCTGGTAGAGTCCCTTCTCGTTGTTGAGGATCACGACTTCGCCGTCTACTGTTGCCGTGGTGTGGGAATCAGTAACGACGAGCGTGGAATCGGGTCCGAGCGAAGCCATACGCTGCGTATCGAGGCTGAAAGTCATAGTTATGGATCCGTTACGGCGTGTTCGTCGGCCGTACGGCGTTTTCGTCGCCCAGATCGAGATCGTACGGTACGCCTGTCGCCCGAGCCAACGCGAAACGGGATCGAGGATCCGTCGCAGGGTCGAACTGTCCGGCGTTACAGCTCAAATAACAACGTCGAGCGGACCCTTTTAGGAGGTAATGTCCACGTCGCGCCGGAATGGCTTCGTTCTGACCCAGGCCGCCTGGATGCTCGCGACGCTGGTCGGGCTTCTCGCACTTGGTCTTTTTACCCTCCGAACCTACTTCGTCCTCTCGTACATCGGGCTACTCGCGACGATGCAGCTCTACGCGCCGACGACCGAACGACCCGGATGGTGGCTGTGGGCGAGGCTGTTCGCGCTCGTCGGGGGTGTCGTCTTCGCGTACGTCATCTACGTCCGAGTTACCGAGGTTCTCTGACGCACTCCTCTCGATATCAGGAGAGATCTCTTTCACTCGACGTCTATCCAGAAGTGAACCGATCGATAGGCGTCGTCCTCGGTCGGTTCCTCCGGGGGATCGTCGACGTAGAGGAGATACGCTACCCGCAGTTCGCCCTCCATGGTGGGCTCTATGACGTGGGGCTGTTCCCGCGTTTCTCCGTCTTCCAGGGTCAGCTCGAACCGATCGAGTTCGGTTCGGTCCGTCACTGATCCGTCGACCCGTTGCAGTTGAGTGACGACTGTGTACTCCATCCCCGTCTGCTCGTTGTTCCCGATCCCGACGTGGAGTTCGGCAGATTCGCCGACCGTCAGTTCCGTCGGCAGTTCGTCAGCGACCAGTTCGCCGGTCTCGGGATCCTCCGAGAGGAGGTAAAACTCCGTGTATCGTTCGCCGCTATCCGTCGTCGCGAGTGCGAGGCCGACGCCGAGAACGGCGACGACGAGTCCCGCAACGATCACAGCGTTGAGGACGGTTTCACGGCGGTTTCGTGGGACGACGATCAGATCGTGAAACCGACCGACGACACCGGCTCCGGTGCGCCCGTAGCGCCGAGAGGGAGCAACCCGGTATCGACGGATTCCGGCGAGGAGAAGCAGTAGTAGCGTCAACACTCCGACCGCGCCGAGTACCGCAGCGGGTTGGAGCCCCCACCTCGTGTAGCTCAGTACGATCCCGACGAGTGGAACGACGATCACACTCAGTCCGATCGACAGCACCACTCGTTCGGTCACCGTCACCCGCGACCCCGTCTCGAGATCGGTGGCCGGAACGAGCAGCGAGACGACTGCGTACCCCGGTGCGAACAGGACGAAGACGAGACCCAACACGACGCGAATCGTCGAATCCGTGAATCCGACGACGACTGAGGAGATCAACGCACCAATCGTGACAGCTCCGACTATCAGGAGGTCTAGCGGGATCGGTTCGGAATCGAACGATGTCCGACGCTGCATATTCGGTCGTTCGGAGGACGTACCCAAAGGTAATGATCGGCTAACGGCCCATCGAGCGGTAGATGTGGCTCGATCGGACCACGGAATTTCGTTCTCCAGTCTTCATCAGGATTACGTCGCGTGTCGTTTGAGCCTTCGAACGATACGGTGTGTCGGTCGACCGCCGAACGAGACGAGGAGGTATTTCCAGAACGTCGGCTCGAAGGGGTAGGTGGTCGTCGCCGTGAGCAGAAACCGGCGTGGACGCTCGTAGTGTCCGGTGTGGATGCCGGACGCCCCGACTCGATAGGCCGCCCAGCCGCGCATCTTCCGGCGGAACAGACGACCGTACTCGGCGGCGACGGGGTCGAATCGCTCGACGAACAGTTCGTAGCTCTCGACCGCCTTCTCGAAGTCATCGCTCAGGCGGTGGTCCGAGGTGAACTCGTAGACGACGAGCGGATCCGGAATCCGGGAGAACTCGGTTCGGCGCGAGAGGTTGATGTACCACTCGAGGTCGGCCCAGGCGGGAAACTGCTCGTCGAACGGCGTCGCTTTCGCGATTTCCGAGCGGACCATGATCGTCGACATCGTCCCGACGACGTTCCGACAGAGCAGCGCTTTGGTGATGTCGCCCTCGATCGGTGGCGGGATCTCTTCGCCGATCTCCCCGTTTCGGACCGTCTCGATCCCGGTGTAGACGACGCCGACGGACTCTTCGGCCGCCTCGAATCGTCGAACCTGCCGTTCGATCTTCTCGGGGACCCACCGATCGTCGTCGTCGAGGAACGCGACGTACTCACCGTTCACCGCGCGGACACCCGTGTTTCGAGCCACGTTTGCTCCCCGGTTTTCGTCGTGCCGAATACAGCGTAAGTCGGCGAACGAATCGGTATCGATCGCGCTGAGCGTTTCAATCGCCGGGGTTTTGGAGTGATCGTCGACGACGACGAGTTCGATGTTGTCGTACGTCTGGTCGCGTACGCTCTCGACCGCCTTCCGGAGATACGACGGGCGATCGTACGTCGTGATTACGACACTGACCAGCGGCGGGGCTGGCTCCACTTTCGGTCTCCGCCGTTCGTTGTTGTCCGCTCTCGTTACCATGAGTTGATCTCGTCCGCTCGCTATCCTTCGTTGTACCAGACGTCGACGTGGGCGTTCGGTTCGTAGGACTTGCCGATGATGTCCGTCCGACCGTCGCCGTCGACGTCGACGGCTTTCGCCTCGTGGGTCGGTGTTCCGCTGTCGATGACCGTTTCCTCGAACTGACCGTCGCCGAGATTGCGGAAGACGACGTGCTCGGCGTCGTCGTCGTTCTCTCCGAGACCCATCTCGGCGACGTAGACGTCGAGGCGACCGTTACCGTCGAAATCGGCGAGCTGGAGCGAGTGGGGACAGTAGAAATCGTCTCGGAGGACGTGTTCGGTCCAGTTCGGCGGGTCGAACCACGCGACTCGCCCCGGTCGGCTGCCCAGGAGGGGTGAGTCGCCCTCGCTGAAGACGACCTCGAGGTCGCCGTCGTCGTCGAGGTCGCCGACGGCGACGCGGGTCCAGTCCCAGCCGGTCGTGATCGGCTCCCGATACCACGGTTCCGCGGATCCGTTACCGCCGTCGGTTTGGACGAGTTCCACGGTGGGGCGATCGTCGACGGGTTCGTGCTGTCGGAAGATCGACGTCCCCGCGATGAGCTCGTTTTGCCCGTCGCCGTCGATGTCGACGATTTCGAGCCCCTCGACGTTCGTCTCTCTGGCGATGACGGTGAGCGAGTCGCTCGGCCACGGGGTCCGGTACGGATCGTCGGGCACGTCGTAATAGAAGAGCACCTCGCTTTCCTGGGAGGCGCCGACGATCTCCGGCTCGCCGTCGTTGTCGACGTCGCCGAACGTGAGGTCGTGGTATTTATCGAAATCCGAGGCGATCAGGTGTTTCGTCCACTGTTCTCGAGGATCGCTGGGCTGTTCGAACCAGTAGATGTTGCGCCCTCCGATTCCCTGACCGACGATCAGATCGACACGACCGTTCCCGGTTAGATCACCGATGGTACTTCCGAGGATCTGTAGATCGGACGCCGACGAGATCGTGTGCCGCTTCCACCCGGGGTTTTCGTACCAGAAGAGATCGTTCTCCAACCGACGGAAGAACCGTCCGATCAGCGGGATACCGCCGGTGCCGAGGATCGGAAGCGTCTCCGAGCCCGCGCCGCCAACGATGAGGTCCGGACGACCGTTGTCGGTCAGATCGACGGGTTGGCAGACGAAGAGCCGACCGCAGGGGGGAGAGTCGTCGATCACCTCGTGGTTGAATCGCATCACTACCGAAGCGACGAACTAGAGGCTGGTTACTATGCAGGCGTTAACCGACAACGCGGCGAGGAACGCGTATTCCCCTCGGATCAGTTCGTCGGCCGACGACGGAGCCGTAGCCATGCTCAGCCTCTGATCCCGGAGACGATCATCCGGAGGTTCTGTTCGATCCCCCAGTCGAACTGCCGTTCGAGGACGAAGGCGACGGTGAAGTAGACGATCGCGCCGGCGGGGATGAGCAGTACGAACTCGGCGAAGGGTGGAAGATCGACGAGACCCGAAGCGTACCAGAGGCTCACGAACATCGTCGTCGCGGCGATGAACGGATAGAGGTACTCCCGGTAGAGCTGGATGGACCGGCCTTCGACGGTGCGGGCGGCGAGATAGACGTCGATCGGCAGCATCGGGAACACGTAGACGCCGACGACCACGAGCGCCGTTCCTTCGATCCCCCACCGGGCCGTCGCCGGCCAGATCAAAATCGCGATACAGAACACGCGAAGTAGTCCGAGCTTAACGAGGAAATCAGGTCGACCCACCGCCTTCCAGATGGCGCCGAAGTTCCGCGTGATCGCGTGCAACAGGCCGTAGACGGCGAGCAGTTGCATGGCGACGATCATCGGCGTCCACTCTTCGCCCAGCACGGACGGAACGAAACTCGGGGCGACGAGAGCGATCCCGAAGGACAGCGGGAATGCGACGAACGACGTCAATCGGGTCGTCTGCAGCAGCGCTTCGCGAAGCTCACCTATGTCCTCCTGGAGCTGTGAGTACGCCGGGAACGTGATCTGTGAGATGATCCCGGACACCTCCGACGCTGGCATGTCCGCAAGACGGTAGGCGTACTGGTAGAACCCGAGCGCGGTCGCCGAGAGGTACCACCCGACGAAGGCGTCGTCACCCTGGCTGTAGATGTAGCTGATGATCGACGCACCGGTAATCCACTTGCCGTAATCGATGAGCTCCCAGGCCTTGCTACGGTCGAACGACAGCCACGGGCGGTAGTCGTGGAGGAGATACGAGAGAACGAACCGGGTCGCCGGCTGGCTGACCGACGCGAACACGAGCGCCCAGACCGTCGGAGAGTACAGCGCGTACCCGACGCCGACGAGAAACTGCATGATTCCGCCGCTCGTCTGAAAGACGAAGTCCTTGTGAAAGGAGAGGTCCTTCTGGAAGTAGACGACGCCGGGGTTTCGGAATCCGTCCAGGATGGGGATGAGAGCGAGGACGCGGATCAGGTCCGTCGCTGCCGGTTCACCGAACAGGCCCGCGATGTGCGGTGCGAGCGCGAACAGCACCGCGAATATGAGCAATCCCCTTCCGATCTCGAGACACCACGTCGTATCGAGGTAGTCGTCGACGTTCTTCTCCTTCTGTTGGATGAGCGCCGCGTTGAGTCCGATGTCGGTGAACCGTCTCGTGAAGCCGAGCGTCAGCAGTGCGATCCCGAGTAATCCGAAATCCCGAGGAGAGAGCAGTCGAGCGAGAATGATGAGCATCAGTATCTGCAGGAGCCGTACCGACATCTTGGTAGACGACACCCAGATCCCGCTTTTGACCGTCTGCTGTAGTACGGATCCGGTCGGAATTAGCCCCGTAACCAGTCGGACGAGCCGGTCGATCATGTTTCATCGCGTCGTCGTGATCGACTGATCACTCTCAAATCCAACTCGAATCGTTTCATCGTCGGACCTCGGCGAGTGACGACGATTGTTATTCCGTCTGTAACCGTGTTCGAGACCCACACGTCGATCAAACGACTCGGAGCGTTCGGACGTCGATTCCGGGAACGGAGCCCATACTTAATGAATTCTGTTCGTGTCCCACGTCACTGCCTCCTGAGAAGATTTGTTTCCGACTCGATGGAGCAGTAAACCTGGTCGTACCCATAGCATAACTAACTCCTCTCGTTCGATAGCTACTGACACATGAAAACGGACGTCAAGGAGTGGTTACGGTGTCTGTACGACGACTCTTCGGGGACGGGGCTTCGACATTTCTTGGGCGGTGCCTACAACGGTGTCTTCTTCTCCGTGACTTCCCGATACCCGCTCGGGACTAACGTATACGATCTAAACTGGGATCTGCTGCTCGTACTCGACGCCTGTCGCGTCGATGCGCTCCGCGCGGTCGAACCGGAGTACGACTTCTTGAACGGCGTTGGATCGATCTGGTCGGTCGGGAGCTCCTCGCGGGAGTGGCTCTGTGGTACTTTCGTGGAAAAACACGTGGACGCGATAGCAGAGACCGCGTACATCTCGACGAACCCGCACACGCCGGTCGTCTTCAAGGATGGTGTCCGTCCCCCGACCGATTATCCGACGCCGATCGAGTGTACTGATTGGAGCGTCGTCGACGAGAGCGACTTCGGACTTGTCCGACAGCTTCACCGGCACGACTACGACGAGTACGCCGATACGTTCCCGCCGGATCTGGTGACCGACCA
>SKTU01000071.1 GCA_007122455.1 Haloarculaceae archaeon
CCCGGACTCGTGTCTCAGAGTCCGTCTCCGGGCTCTCACTCTCATGACCCGTACCGATTATCGGCACGGTGGGCCGTTACCCCACCGTCTACCTAATCGGCCGCAGTCGCATCCTACGGCGCCGGAGCATTTCTTGCATCCACCACTCCAGGTCGGATGCAGTATCCGGGATTAGCCTCAGTTTCCCGAGGTTATCCCAGTCCGTAGGGCAGCTTGACCACGTGTTACTGAGCAGTTCGCTACGTTATACGTACAACTCGCATGGCTAAATCGGACACCGATAGCAATAGCCTCCGGCAGGATCAACCGGAATGGTCTCCCCGTGTGGGGAGGGGTGGCGGGTCCACACCCGAAATGGGTGTGTCACCAAAACTATCGGCGTTCAGTGACGCTCGGACCGACCGAGTGTCACCGAACTGCCAAGGCTAACATCAGATCCCATCTTGTACGGCGGACCGCAGGGGTGGAATCCTCATTTCCTTCGGACCTGAACGAAGGTATCGGAAGGGCATAAACCCTTCGTGTTCGCTCCGATCCGTGAGTAAGTTCGGGATCGAACCGAACTCAACCACGTCACGTTTCTTCCGAGCACCCTGTTACACTTAAGGGCGTCGGATTCAGGTCGGCGCCGGAAGGCGATTCCGGCCCGACCGTCGTACTTCAACCGAACGCCCATGTTATACTTAAGGGCGTCGGATCGAATCCGCCCGAGGGGCGGATCCGACCGGGGCGTTTCGCCCCGCGTCGTTCGCATCTGTTCCGATGGGAGGTAGGTGTTTAAGCCCGTCGGAACGGATCGACTTCGACACGCAGTTTCATACCCCATGTCAGTACGGATCAGGCGACGAGCGCGACCGCGGCTCCGCGCCGGCTAGTAGCCGATCCGGTCGTGCCCGTAACACGATCGAAGAACGTGAAAATGTCGCGCGGCTGGAAGCGACCTCCTCATCCCGCGCTCGCACGCGTGGTCAGAGGGAGTGAGGGCCGCGCAGCCGTCGCTACTGCCCGCCGACGGATAGCCGTTCGGAAAGAGCCGCGGCTATATTTCCTCGAGGTGTTCGATACCCTTCTTGGAGACGTTCGCCTCGGTTATCTCGTCGGGCATCCAGTCGGGACTGTCGTCCGGCGCCTCCTCTTCCCACGCCCAACCGTCGTATATGTGGACCTTCTTCGTCCCCTTCTCGCGGAGCCGCAGCTCCGTCTCGTCGGCGTCGTCCTCGCTCGGTGCCGTATCGAGCCGGCGGGCCGCTTTCAGCGCGGCCTGTCGGGGGGTCCGTCCCGAAAACACACTAGTTTCGTTACCGGTTGTATCTCGAAGCGCGAAGTTTCGTTTGTCGTCGTCGTCACGTGCCATGGTTTCCTCTCCTCCATGTGAGCTCTGCACACACGTTGATATAAATATATCCCCGAAATGGGGGTTTTCGCGACGCCATTTATAAGTGATTTCCCGGAAACCGACCGATGGAACCCGAAATGATGGGGTCGTTTCCGCCGAATTCCGCCTCGCGCGCGCTCCGACACGGGCTTTCGGCGCGTCGATAGCACGGTACACTTATGTATCTCGTCCAGCGAACGGGAACAATACAGCGCGATGGTGCGAAAGAAGAAGCTCAGCCCGAGTGGCGCCAAGGACGAGGACGGCGAATACCACAACGTCCACGTAAACCTCCACGAAGACGAGCTCGCCGTTGCCGGCATGGAGATCGGCGACGAGGTATTCGTCCGCGTCCGAGACGGAAAGATCATCATCCAGAAAGCGGATCCAGACGAGGTCGAACACGAGTTCTAAATCAGCGCAACGACACGCACGTGCGCGCGTATCGCGGTCTTTATTGAGCCGCGGCAGTCTCTTTCGACGATGACCCTCTACGACGTCGCCAAACCCCTGCTGTTCGGACTGCCCGCCGAAACTGCACACGACGCGGTCGGACGCCTCCTGGGAGCGATAGACGGAACACCGCTGGAGCCCATCGTCGCCGACTACTACACGACAGTCGATCCCCGGCTTCGGGTCGAAGCGTTCGGCCAGACGTTCCACAACCCGGTCGGCGTCGCCGCCGGGTTCGACAAGAACGCCGAAGCGCCGAACGCCCTCGCCGCGCTGGGCTTCGGTCACGTCGAAGTCGGCGGCGTCACGGCCGAGCCGCAGGCGGGCAACCCCCGTCCGCGGATGTTCCGGCTTCCGGAGGACAGGGCCCTCATAAACCGCATGGGGTTCAACAACGACGGTGCCGACGTCGTCGGCGAGCGACTCGCCGACACCGACGCGCGCGTCCCCCTCGGGGTCAACATCGGCAAATCGAAATCGACGCCGAACGACGACGCCGAAGGCGACTACCGATACACCTTCGAGCGCGTCCGCGACGGTGGCGACTACTTCGTCGTCAACGTCTCCTCGCCGAACACGCCGGGGCTCCGGGAACTACAGCAGCGAGACCGGCTCGAGTCGATCCTCGGGACGCTACAGGACGCCGGCGCCGACCCGCTGCTCGTGAAGCTCTCGCCGGATCTCACCGAATCGGCGATCGAAGACGCCCTCGACGTCGTCGACGAGCTCGACCTCGACGGCGTTATCGCGGTGAACACGACCACCGATCGTCCTGACACGCTCCGCGGGAAACACCGCCACGAGGACGGCGGGCTCTCGGGGACGCCGCTGGAGGCGACGGCGACTCGGACGGTCCGGTTCGTCGCCGAGCGCACCGACGTCCCCGTCGTCGGCGTCGGTGGGATCGACAGCGCCGAAGCCGCCTACGCGAAGATACGGAACGGCGCAGCGCTCGTCCAACTGTACACCGGCCTCGTCTACGAGGGGCCGAGCCTCGCCCGGGAGATCAACGAGGGACTGCTCGAGTTGCTCGAACGGGACGGCTTCGAGTCGATCACCGACGCCGTCGGCGCCGATCTCTAGGCCAGCCCGTCGAGCCGGAACTCGAAGCCGGCGACCGGCAGTTCGAGGTCGTGCTCGACGAGCACTCGCGGGTGAAGTTCGCCGACCACGCCGACGGATTCGCCGTCGAGGACGATCCGGGCGGCCCGGCCGTCGATGAAGGAGGGATGGTCGGTCGGCGGCGTCTCGAGGGATTTTCCGAACGCGGTCGCGATCGCCTGTAGCCGCGCCTTCGCGTCCTCGTAGGAGGCGTCGGTCCGTGCGAGCACCCCCGCGATCGCCCGGTGTTCGGCGACGTGTGTCGGCTCGTCGTGATCGACCGCCGCCGCGAGCCCGATCTCGGCGAGGTCCTGCGGATACTGTCGGTGAGTGTTGTTCTCCAGAACCATCAGGAGCGACGGAAGCAGCCACGTCCGGACGACGGTGTACTCCTCGCTGTACGGCTCGGTGATCGTCGGCGGCTCGTGGGCGCCGACCGCGTCGTCGTCGGGATCGATCCCCATTCGTCCGAACAGCTCCGCCTCGTTCGTCAGATGGAAGTTCAACAGATCCTCGAAGCCGAGGCCGACCAGGGCGTCGCGAGCCGCGTCCTCCAGCCGCGAGCGCTCGTGGCGGCCGCCGACGGTCGAGACGTCGGGATACTTCGGTTCGAGGTCGTTGAAGCCGTATGCGCGACCGACGTCGTCGACGATGTCCAGCGGATGGAGCACGTCGACGCGATACGGCGGGATCTCGACCTCGTAGACGAGCTCCTCGTCGCCGACTTCCTCGACGGTCGCGTCCAGCCCGGCCCGTTCGAGCAGATCGACGACGTCGTTCCCGGCGATGTCGATCCCGATCACCGTCTCGATCCGCTCGTGAGAGACAGTCTTCGTCGACGTCGAGAGATCCGGCCGGAGGAGACGTCGGTCGTCGTAGACGACGTTGACCTCCTCGATGCGGCCGCCGCGGGCGTCCAGCGCGTAACAGACGATGTTCAGCATCTTGTCGATCGTCCACTGATCGGTACCGGTCATCTCGATGAGGAGATCCCGGGTGTCGGTTTCGACCTCGGTTCGCTTGCCGTTGATCACCGGCGGGAACGAGAAGAGCCCGATGTCGTCGTAGATCGCGGGGTACCGATCCATCCCCTCGACGATGTGACCGTACGTCTCGCCCGTCGGGTGGGTTTCGAGCACCTCCGCCGGCGTCCGCTCGGCGTCGTCGTCCAGCGGGACGAACCGATCGCCGTTCGGCTCGACGCCCCGGTACTGGATCGACTTGGCTCGGTCGTCGTCCGCCGCGCGGCCCTTCAGCATCGCGAGGTCGTGGATTCCGATCGCGCCTTTCGCGCGGGTCCGACCCATCGTCGCGTGGAGCTTCTCCTGCAGCTGAATGAGCGAATCCAGTCCGTCCTCGCTGAGGTTCACGTCCCGAACGATCGCGCCGGTGACGTAGGGTCGCTCCTCGGGGACGGTCTCGTCGACCTCGATGAGCCACTCCGCGTCGTTCGTCGTCGGCACGTACACACCGCGATCCTCGCCGTACTGGTATCTGAGCGAGCGAGCGATCCCCTCGACGGAGAGCCGATCGAGACGATCCGGAGCGAACTCCAGCTGGAACTCCCCGTCGTCGGTCTCGCCCTCGAACTCCAGTCCGAGCGCGAACAGCTCGGATTTCAGTGTCTCGTCGTCGTCCTCGGTGCCGACGAGCCGACGCAGCTCGTCCGGATCGACGTCGACGACGGGCATCAGTGAACCACCTCCACGTTCCGCAGCAGTTCGAGGTCACACATCGTCCCGTGGACGTCACGGATGTCCTCGAAGCCGTACATCAGCATCAACAGTCGCTCCAGTGCGAGTCCCCACGCCATGACGTCACAGTCGACGCCGAGCGGCGTCAACACCTCCTCCCGGAAGATTCCCGAGTTGCCGACCTCGATCAACTCGCCCGTCTCGGGGTGTTCGCCGAACAGTTCGAAGCTCGGCTCCGTGTAGGGGTTGTAGTGCGGCTTGAACTCGAGATCGGTAATGCCGAACTGCTCGTAGAACTCGGTGAACGTCCCCATCAGATCCCGGACGGAGAGCTCTTCGGCCATCACCCACCCCTCGATCTGGAAGAACTCCAGCAGATGCGTCGGATCGAGCGTGTCGTTGCGATAGACCTTCTCGACGCTGAAATACCGCTTCGGCGGTTCGAGTTCGCCGACCGCCTCACCGGAGAGATACCGCATCGACAGCGACGTCGTGTGACCGCGGAGGTCGACCTGTCGAGCGACGTCGGTCGTCCACGGCGAGTGGTAGCCGTCGCCGTCCTCGCCGACGCCCTCGCGGTGGGCCGACTCGACGCGCGCCAGGAGATCCTCCGGGAGCTCCTCCATCGGCGGCACCTCCAGGCCGAACTGATCCCAGTGGGTCCGGGCGGGGTGGTCCTGCGGCATGAACAGACAGTCGTTGATCCAGAACTCGGCGTCGGCGTGTGGTCCCTCCATCTCCTGGAACCCCATGCCGACGAGCACGTCCTTCACGCGGTTGGCCGTCTGGCGAAGGATGTGCTCCTTGCCGCCGTTGACGGTTTCGGCGTCGGCCTCTACGTTGTACTCGGTGAACTCGACGTCGCGCCACTCCCCGGACGTCAGCAGTTCCGGGGTGACCGCACCGACCGTCTCGGCGACCTCGACGCCCTCCATAAGCGCCGTGACGCCGTCGTCGGTGAGCGTCACCGACCGGATCGTCGTGTCCGAACGAACGACGAGGCCGCGGGAGTGGAGCCGGTCGAGCGCACCCTCGTCGACGTAGCCGGCCTCGCCCGCGGCGATCGCTTCCAGTGCCTCCATCTCGGGGTCCGCGTCGGGATCGACGTCCGGACCGCCAGAGAGGTCGACGATCACCTCGCCCGCCTCGATCCGCCCGAACCCCTTGCGAGCGAAGTTCGACAGCGCGATGTCGACCTCCGAGCCCTCGAGGCCGGCGGCGCCGACGAGCTCCCCCATCGGCGCACCCCCCTCGTCGGCCCCGGCGTCGACGGCCGCCCGGTAGAGCCGGAGCTCCGGCAGGCCCTGCTCCAGATACCGTTCGGCCTCCTCGGTCAGTTCGACCGACTCCGCGCGGTGTTCCTCGACCGTCAGGAGGCCGGCCGCCTCGAGTTCGAAGGCGGCTCGCGTGACGGCCACCGAGTCGGCGTCGACCTCGTCGGCGAGCTGTTCGATCGTTCGCGTGTCGGTCGCGCTGGCTGCTTCGAGCAGCGCGACCTGCGTTTCGGGCAATCTCATTGCTACGGTGTGTGTACGGCGGTCTGTTAGCGGTTCCGACTCGACGACGAGGTTTCCCCGGCGGCGCGCACCACGCCACCGGTTCCACCCCGCCTACGCCGTAAAGAAGAAGCCGGACGTGCGCGCGGAACGGTTCGGAGCGACGCGGACGTCGGCGTGAGCGGCCGTCATACGCGTGCAGTGGACAGGGGTGGATAAAAACGTGCCGCAGCGTGGATCACCGCACGAGGTTTCGCGTTCGCGAGGAACCGGATCTCGATGGAGCGCCCTGCTCGTCCGGCGGCGTGAGCTCCAGGAACCGCGTCCCACACTCCGTACATTCGATGGCGAGAACGTCCCAGGAGCCGCAGCAGGAGTCGACGACGTCGTCGGTTGCGTCGATCGGACCCTCACAGAGCGGACACGTCGTGAGGAACACTCGAAAGCCGCGGAGGATCGTCAGCCGCTCCCGGGGCGTGAGTTCGTCCCACTCCTCGCGCTCGGAGAGGACCCGGTGTGCCGCCAGATCCGAACACATCGCCGCGTCGCTGATCCAGTCGTACCGTCGCTGGTCGTCGACGAACCCCTCGTACCGGCCGTCGTCGCGACGCTCGATTCGCCCCTCCGCAGCCGGCGCGCCGAACACCGCCGCACAGAGTTCGCCCTGCGCCGCCCGGTCGTCGACGATCCGGTCGATCTTCCGCTCCCACCGCTCGCGGAAGGCGTCGACGAGTTCGAGATCCGCACCGTCCGCTTCGACGACGTCGAACGACTCGAGGAGTTCGTCCATCGGCCGCTCGAGGAGATCGTCCGTCTCGTCGGGATCGTCGGGCGTCGCGCCGTTCGACGCCGTTCGAGCGTCGTCGGGTGTCGACTCGGAGCCGGTCCCGGCCGCAGACGAGTCTGTCGCACGGTCGGCCGCCCGAGCCGCGACGTCGGGCGAGACCGGTTCGGGTGGATCGACCTTGCCGAACGCGACCAGCACCGACTCGGGGAGATACCGCTCCGTCAACCGCGGCGTCCCGGGGACGAGATATCCTCGAAGCGAGATCACCGCGACGCTACCGAGGAGGACGACGATCCCGAGTGCCCGGTTACGCCGACCGACGAGCGCCGCGACGACGGCCGCGATCAGAAGGTTTCCAACCGTACACGGCCAACAGCGGTTCTCGCCGATGTACTCCGGCCGTTCGAGCCGCTCGAGGGGATCAGTCGACATACACCACGGTTCACCGTGCAGAGATAAAAACGATCGGCCGACCGGAGTCCGATCAGGCGCCGTGCTGCCAGCTCTCCATGTACTCCCGCTGGGCGTCGGTCAACGTGTCGAGTTCGTCGGCCGCCTCGTGGATGCCGGGACTGTACTCCTCGCCACGAAGATGTCGCCCTTCCGAGCGACCAGTTCCCTGAACGCCCGATAGCGATTACAGCGGGACCGGGAGCCACTCCAGATACCGGATCACCAGCTCCGGTGGCAGGATCGGACCGTGGAGGACGAGCCAGTCGAGTAATACCAGCCCGCAGCCGTGGGCGACGACCGAGGGGAGGATCGAGTTCGCGTGGTAGTCGACCGCGCCAAAGAGTACGTCCGTCGGACCGGAGAGCAACAGTTCGATCGGCGGACTGTGGAGGTGTGCGGCCATGTAGACGACCGGGCTGATAAAGACACATTTGAATCCCAGATCCCGGACTCCGACACAGAGCAGACCGCGGTAGTACGTCTCGGTCGCCAAAGCCAGGATGAAGAGCTGAACCGCGTGGGGGACGAACGAGGTCAGTTCCGGCGTTACGTACCAGATCGGGTAGTGTTCGCGGATCGTCGGGAGTGTCGATCCGACCAGATAGAAGGGGAGGACCAACAGCGCGAGTACGACCGTGTTGATGATCGCCTGGCGGTCGATCCGCCACCCCAGGTGCTCGCCGGCCGAAAGTGCCAGCGTGCCTGGGATCACGACGTAGAGTGCCACGTCGCGAGCGACGCGTTCCTCCATCGTTGACGTCGACGTCGCGTGCCAGAGCACCGCGAGGACGCCGCCGGTCAGAAGCGAGACCGCGATCCAACGTCGATCCTCCAGGTAGTCGGCGAGGAACGTCATTCGTCGAATCGTCCTTTCGTCGCGGTCATATCGTCCGTCTCAGGTGCCGTGCTGCCAGCTCTCCATGTACTCCCGCTGGGTGTCGGTCAGCGTGTCGAGTTCGATTCCCTCGGCTTCGAGTTTGATCTCGGCGACTTCCCGGTCGAGTTCGTCGGGTACCTCGTGGACGCCGGGGCCGTACTCCCCGCCGCGATCGACCATCTCGCGGACGCAGACAGCCTGAACGCCGAAGCTCTGATCCATCACTTCGACTGGGTGTCCCAGCGCGACCGGCGAGGCGAGGTTGACGAGCCGTCCGTCCGCCAGGACGTTGAGCCGACGGCCGTCCGGCATGGCGAACTCCTCGATGCCGTCCCGAACCGCCCGACGCGAGGCGGCCATCTCGCCGAGCGCCTCGAGATCGATCTCGACGTTGAAATGGCCCGCGTTGGCGAGCACGGCGCCGTCGTCCATCGCCTCGAAGTGATCGGCAGTGATGACGTCCCGGTTGCCGGTCGTCGTCACGAAGATGTCGCCCCTCCGCGCGGCCTCGTCCATCGAGGTGACCTCGTACCCCTCCATGTGCGCCTCGAGCGCGCGTCGGGGTTCGACCTCGGTAACGACCACGTGGGCGTTCTGCCCCTTCGCCTTCGAGGCGACGCCCTTGCCGCAGTAGCCGTATCCGGCGACGACGACCGTCTTGCCGGCGAACGAGAGGTTCGTCGTCATCGCGATGTTCGAAAGCGCCGCCTCGCCAGTCCCGTGGACGTTGTCGAAGAGCCGCTTCATCGGCGTGTCGTTGACCGCGAACATCGGATAGTTAAGGGCGCCGTCGGCGTCCATCGCGCGCAGCCTGTGGACTCCCGTCGTCGTTTCCTCGCAACCGCCGACGATTCCGTCGATCAGTTCGGGATACCGCTCGTGGATCGCCATCACGAGATCGCCGCCGTCGTCGACGGTGATCGTCGGCTCGTGGGCGAGCGTCGCGTCGATCGCGGCGTAGTACGCCTCGTCGTCGACGTCGTGTTTCGCGTAGGAGACGACCCCGTCGACGGCGTCCAGCGCCGCCGAGACGTCGTCGTGGGTCGACAGCGGATTACAGCCCGTGATCGCGACCTCGGCGCCCGCCTCCGCTAGCACTTCGGTGAGGACGGCGGTCTTGGCCTCGACGTGCATCGCCATCGCGACGACCTCGCCGTCGAACGGTTGCTCGGCCGCGAACTCCTCGGCGAGCGAGCTCATGATGGGCATATGCTGTCGAGCCCACTCGATCTTCTTGCGGCCCGACTCCCGGGCAGCCGCGGGATCGTCGAGCTGCTCGGTGATCGTGGGATAACTCATACC
>SKTU01000025.1 GCA_007122455.1 Haloarculaceae archaeon
TCAGGTCGGTTTCGGCGGTTCGACCTCTTCGCCTCGTCCACCGGGCTGGTGCTGGTCGTCGCTCAGCGTCGACCAGACGAGATAGCACATCACGAGAGTCATGAGCACGGTCGCGGCGAGTCCGATCAACCCGACGACGACAACCGGTAGTGGGAGCGTCATGTTCGCCGGTGGGCGGCGACGCCTTAAGAACGTTACTCGATCGTTCGACCGCTGAATCGACCGGATTGCAGTTCGGTTTATAACCCTCGATTCTGAGAGAACGCGACGGGGAAAACCGACGTATGGGAACCGCTCTCATCGGATCTTGGTGTGGCGTATCTAGCAACTTTTAACCGGCTAACCCCGGTATCTACGGGCAAGATGGCGAGCAACAAAATTCTCGGTATCGACCTCGGTACCACCAACTCCGCGTTCGCAGTGATGGAGGGTGGGGATCCCGAGATAATCGTCAACGGTGAGGGCGAACGGACGACCCCCTCGGTCGTCGCGTTCACGGACGACGGCGAGCGTCTCGTCGGCAAGCCGGCGAAGAATCAGGCCGTCCAGAACCCCGAACGGACGATTCAATCGATCAAGCGCCACATGGGGGATGATCACAGCGTCGACATCGACGACGAGGAGTACACGCCCGAGCAGATCTCGGCGATGATCCTCCAGAAGATCAAACACGACGCCGAGGAGTATCTCGGCGACGAGATCGAGAAGGCGGTCATCACCGTCCCCGCGTATTTCAACGATCGACAGCGCCAGGCGACGAAGGACGCCGGTGAGATCGCCGGCTTCGACGTCGAACGCATCGTCAACGAGCCGACCGCCGCGGCGATGGCCTACGGGCTCGACGACGAGACCGACCAGACGGTCCTGGTTTACGACCTCGGTGGTGGCACGTTCGACGTCTCCGTGCTCGATCTCGGTGGCGGCGTCTACGAGGTCGTCGCGACCAACGGGGACAACGATCTCGGCGGCGACGACTGGGACGAGGTCCTCATCGACTACCTCGCCGAGGAGTTCGAATCCGAACACGGTATCGATCTCCGCGAGGATCGACAGGCGCTGCAGCGACTGAAGGACGCGGCCGAGGAGGCGAAGATCGAACTCTCCTCCCGAAAGGAGACAACGGTCAACCTTCCCTTCATCGCGGCGACAGACGAGGGGCCGCTCAACCTCGAGGAGACGCTCAGCCGGGCGAAGTTCGAATCGCTCGCGTCGGGGCTCGTCGACAGGACTGTCGGTCCGACCGAGCAAGCGCTCTCCGACGCCGGCTACTCGACCGACGAGATCGACGAGGTTATCCTCGTCGGCGGGTCGACGCGAATGCCGATGATTCAGGAGAAGGTCGAGGAGCTCACCGGCCAGTCGCCCAAGAAGAACGTCAACCCCGATGAGGCGGTCGCGCTCGGTGCGGCGATTCAGGGTGGCGTTCTCTCGGGCGACGTCGACGACATCGTTCTGCTCGACGTCACGCCGCTCAGCCTCGGTATCGAGGTGAAGGGCGGGCTCTTCGAGCGACTCATCGAGAAGAACACCACGATCCCCACAGAGGAGTCGAAGGTGTTCACCACCGCAGCGGACAGCCAGACCTCCGTCCAGATCCGAGTCTTCCAGGGTGAACGCGAAATCGCCGACGAGAACGAGCTGCTCGGCGCCTTCCAGCTAACCGGCATTCCGCCGGCCCCCGCTGGAACGCCGCAGATCGAGGTCTCCTTCTCCATCGACGAGAACGGGATCGTCAACGTCGAAGCGGAGGACAAAGGCTCCGGCAACGCGGAGTCGATCACCATCGAGGGTGGTGCCGGGCTCTCGGACGAGGAGATCGAGCGGATGCAGGAGGAGGCCGAACAACACGCCGAAGAAGACGAGAAGCGGCGCGAGCGTATCGAAGCTCGCAACGAGGCCGAGGCCGCCATCGGGCGGGCCGAGACGCTCCTCGAGGAGAACGACGAGCAGGTCGACGACGACCTCCGTGCGGACATCGAAACCGCGATCGAGGATCTCGAGGCCGTCGTCGAGGACGAGGAGGCCACCACCGAGGCGCTCCGGGAGGCGACCGAGGCGCTCTCGACGGAGCTTCAGGAGATCGGCAAACAGATGTATCAGCAACAGGCTGCCCAGGGCGCCGGCGGCCCGGGAGCCGGAGCTGGAGCCGGTATGGGCGGCATGGGCGGTATGGGCGGCCAGGGCCCCGGTGCCGACGGTGGCGCAGCGGGCGCCGACGGCGAGGAGTTCGTCGACGCCGACTTCGAGGACGTCGACGACGAGGACGACGAGGAGTAGCGTAAACGGATCTCAGCGTCCCGCCGTCGCGGCTTCCCGCGCGATCAGGTAGAGCGTGAGCGCGAGGATTCCCGCCCCGGCGGCGGCCGGAACGAGCGGAACGGCAGTCGCCCAGCCGACAGCCGTCGCGATCCCGACGACCGCGATTCCGACGATGCCGGCAGCGTGGTGGAGATGGATCGTCGGTGAGCCGTGTGAGCCGTCGGCGTCTCCGGGACGGTCCGTCGATTTCCCCTCGAACGCCGCCGTTTCCCGCCCCGGCGACGGCGCTTCGGTGGCGTTCGTGGCGTCGTCCGTCGTTCCCGGGCGTTTCTCACCTCTCCGGTCGGGTTCCGCCTCCGTGTCGTCGGCGTCGCTCGGTGCGCGTTCGGTTTCGGCGGCGTCACCGACGACCATCGTTTCGACTGCCGATTCGTAGCTCCGGCCGCCGATCGTCCCCTTTTCGGCCGTCAACCGGACTTCCTGTGGTGACGTAAACCGGAGCCGTTTCCGTCCGTCCCGGTCCGTCGTGACCGTCTGCTCCGTCTCGTCGTACTCGATGCGGACGTCGACGCCGGAGACCGGTCTTTCGGCGGCGTCGGTGGTTCGAATCGCCACCGTCTCGCCGGGTGACGGCGACCGCGGCTCGATTTCGATCCGCAGCGACGTCGATCCCCGGTCGGCGGTCGATCGTTCCCGCGCTGTACGGTCGGTCTGACAGTCGTCCTCTCGCTGTCGATCGTACACTCGCCGACGCTGCGGATCGGTCAGCACCGACGCCGCCTCTTCGACCCGTTCGACTGCGGACAGCAGCTCCTGTCGCGCGTCCCCGGTCGCGCGGTGGCGTCTTCGGTGGTACTCCGCCGTGGCCCGATGTGCGCGCTGTTCGAGCCGCTCCCGGGGTTCCTCGCGGCTCGCACCGATCCGTTCGTACAGATCTGATGCCTGTGGATCCACTACGCGATGATTCCGACGCGATTTCTATTAAATCCCGGCGTAGTTTACTCTCTCCCGTCTTCGATCGCGGTGTAAGCACTCCATAACGCGTAGTAGGCTGGGTGTACCCTCCGCGGCGATGGATTTATACCCGGTTCGTGGTATTTCGAAAGTATGAATCTTCCCGACTATTTAGTCGGTCTTGGGGGCGCGGGGCGGGAAATCGTTCGACGGTTCATGGAGGAGGAGTGGATCATCGAGCAGGCGGTCGGGGGGGACGGCCTGCAGGCGTATTTCATCGAGACGGACACGAACGCCGACCCGGAGGACGACGAAGGTGCCGTCGACGCGACCGTGGAGAAGGTCGCAGCCGGGAACGGATACACCGGCGTCGACGGGACGCATATAAACTTGATCGAGGGTGTCAGCCAGCGCCCGCGCAACACGCGGCTTCTCAGTGACACGATCGTTCGGAACATCGCGAGGGAGGAACCGATCGACGCGTGGTGGCTCGAGGACGACACCGATCTCGTCTGTGAGGACAGTAACTACGCAGACGGCGTCGTTCGCCGCCGCGGGTTGACGAAGGCGCTCTACCACTACAGCAGAGCCGACAACCAGGATCCGATCGGTGATCTCTACAACGCGTTTCCGCAGGACTCCTACGGGGCGTTCGTCGTCGGTCTGGGCGGTGGAACCGGATCCGGTCTCTTTCTCGACCTCGCGAAGAACCTCGAGGAGAGCGTCGACCTGACCCTCTTTGGGGTGCTTCCCCACCCGACCGAGAGCGACGCCGCCGAACTGGCGAACGCCTACGCGGCCCTGTGCGAACTGGAGTACCAGGTTCTCGAGGACGACAACCCGTTCACGAACATCGTTCTCATCCCGTCGGAGCCGTACACGAACTACGACGAGTTCGACGAGGCGATCGTCTACACGATCGCGAGCTACTACAACCTGGAGAAAGCCATGGGGAACATCGCTGCCCGCTTCGACGAGACCGTCGCCTCGGGGCCCGCGAAGTTCGCGCCGTTCACCGTCGCGGTTCCGCAGGTCGTCACCTACCCGGGCGGCCAGCGCGACGAGATCAAGGCGACGTTCCGGAAGTTCCTCGAGGACCGCCGCGAGACGCTCGAATCCGAGGAGGAACTGCTGGAGAGCGCCGAGGCGTTCATCGCGACGTACTACGACGACGTCTCGAACGCGCTGTTGGACGAGACGGGCAGCGCCGACAGCAGACTCGAACCGGAACTGTACGGCGATACCGGGCTCCACGTCGGTCGGCTGACGCCAGTCAAGGAGCTCCTCGAGGCGGATTTCCACCAGCACTGGAACTACGAGACGGTCGAGGAGATTCTGCAGATCTGGGGACAGATCGAAGCGAACGTCGCCGACGGGGAAGGGGTTCAGACCTCCGCAGAGCGGGAGTCGCTGATCGAGGACCTGGCCGAGCAGGATCTGGACGCCGACGTCGGCAGCGCTTACGAGGATCTCGAGGTCGACCTCGTCGATTTCGCGGATCGGGAGCTCACGGCGATCGGTCGTCGTGCGGGTCTCAGGAAGGCGTTCAAGGAACTCGACGACGCCGCGGTCGTCTCCGAGCTTTCCGGCGCGCTCGAATACGAGATCGGCGGCGTCGTTTCGAACGCCGGCGACGTCGTCGACCACCTCGAGGACATCCGAAACGAGACGGGGTCCTTCCGCGACGACGTGGCCTCGATCCGGACCGCGGCGGAAGCGAGTCGAGATCGGAGCCTCCAGCGGTGGAACGATCGGTACGGTTCGACCGTCTCGGAGTTCGTGCAACTGGAGGCGGAGGACGACGCCGTCCGGGGGCTCCTCGACGACCTCGAGGGCGCTCTCGAGGAGTTCGCCAACGCTGCCGAGGAGTGGAGCAGCGACGGCGAGGCGGAGAACGCCGTCTTCGAGTTCGACGACTTCGACGAACTGAACCGCTCGCTCGAGGAGATCGGCGTCGAGCCGATCGACGGGACGACGATCACCGACTCCGTGGCGGGCGTTCGAACGGCCGGAAAGGCGAAACTCGACGACGGTGGCCTCCTGGACGGTTTCTTGGGCGGCGACGATCCCGAGGACGAGTACGCCTACCAGCGAAACCACGAGATCAGTCGGGACGTCTTCGACATTCCTCGGTTCCACGAGTCGGAGGGGTTCGAGTGCGACGCCCGACGGGACCTGCTCGTGGAAAAGCGCGCCGAACTCGACGAACGCCGCGAATCGCTCCGGACGACCCTCGTCGAATCGGTTCGGAATGCGTTACCGGACGAGGTCGACGACCGCGCCGACCGAGACGAGATCGTTAGTCGGCTCGAGGAAACCGTCGATGGCTTCGACGCGGTGCTCGAGGACCGCACCGCACAGCTGCGGGACGATCTGGATTCGGACATCGAAGCCGATCCGCTCGAGGCGACCGGTGTCGACGTCTCGCGCCGACCCGAACGGATAGATACCGACGAGTTCGATCCACGTCGACACGAATCACGGATCGAGGCGGCGCTCGACGAGATCGCCGAGACGGCGGGTTCCGAGAGGGTGGACGTGCGTGACGCGACCGAGCGTCTCGAGAACCTCCTCGGGGACGCCCTCATTGTCGCGCTGATCGACCCGACGACGACGGTCGAGGACGTCTTCGAGGCGTTCGAAGCCGAACTCGTCGCGGCGCGCGAGAAATTCGAGACGCTCCAGGACGTCGTGTCGGCCGGCTCCGCGTTCGAATCGGACTGGGAGGGTCCGATCGACGTGAGCGAGATTCAGAGTCAGGCCGGATCGGCGTCGACGACTCCCGAGAGCGGCTCCTACGTCACGACGATCATGCCGGATCAGCCGGGGCGGTTGGAGAACGAGACGATCGGGGAGACTGATATCTGGGGTGAGGAGCCGGAACGGGAGATCCTCCTCGGCGAACTTCAGCGTCGCGCCGTCTCCGCCTTCTCCGACTCGGCGTATCTCCCGCTCAACAGAAAGCGGATCGACGACCACGGTGCGAACTTCGCCCGTCCCGATTACACGGATCACCTCCTTCACACGACGTACATGTCTCGGGCGTTCGACCCCGAGATCGTTCAGGAGGCCGACGCCCACATCGGCGAGGTCGCGGATCGGATCGACGAGTACGCGCCCGACTACGACGACTTCAGCGCGACCCGCTGTGGCTTCGCCGACGAGTGGGACTTCGCGATGGTGACGTTCGTCGGCGGGATCTTCCTCGACAACCTCAAGCCGGTTCCCAACGAGTTCCGCGGCGGCTACGACAGCGTGGCGGGCAAGAAGATCCCCATCGACGGCGACGAAGATCGGACGATCGACTCGGCGGTGATCAGACACGCCTACGGAATCGACGGACAGTTGGACGACGTACCGGACGGCGCCGACGGTGCGTTCATCCGGCGCGACGAGTTCATTCGGCTCAACCAGCCCGACAGCCTGAGGAGCCTCCTCGATCACAGCGGCGGCGAGGACGACAGCGGCCAGTACGTAAACGAAGTGGTCGAGGAGCTCCGCTCCCGGTACGTCGGCCGCGTCGGCTTCCCGTCGACGAGACCGACGGAGTGACCGTTCGGAGACGATGAGTGGGGGGCTCTCACGGCAGCGGAAGCGGGAGATCGGTCGCGTCGGACTGTTAGTCGTCGGACTCGTCGTGACGACGTCGTTCGTCGCGACGATGATGGATCGAGCGTGGGAGTCCGAGGGGATCGGCTTCGCTGCGGCGCACTGGCTCTCCGACGCGTTTGGCGTCCACATAGACGTCGTCGTCGCCGTGCCGGTCGGGATCGTCGTCGGCTGGCTACTGCTGCTCGCGCTCGATCGATCCAAGCGAATCCAGGCTCCGGCGATTCTGCTTCTCTCTACCGTCTTCGTCGGCATTCTGCTACTGCTCGGTCGGTTCTGGATCGTCGACTGGCGTGGGCAGTTTCCGATCGTCGTCACCGGTGCGGTCGTCGCTGCGGCCGTCGCTTCCGCTCCGGCGCTTCGAAGCGGTCGGATCGAGTTTCCGATCGCGTCGGTCGGGCTGTACACGGTCGCACTCGCGCTCGTCGCCTTCGGGCTCGTCGACGCGTTTCTCCTCGGTGGCTGGGGTTCGGTCGGTCCCGGAACTGTCGCCGACACCGCAGTCGGCGTGCTCGCGATCCCGATGGCCGTCGCGTTCGTCGCTCTGGTCGGTCACTTCGTGGAGTACCGCGATCAGCGACGGGTCGCCGTCGTGAGCCGAAACCGCGGCACGGACGGCAGCGGAACCGCGGTGGCGACCGGACTCACCAAGCACGTCCAGACGGAGTACGACGGCCGATTGATATCGGGGGCGAGGACGGTCGGGACGGTCCCAGGACAGCTACGCTCGGGTAACGATCCCGCACCTCTCTCGGAGTCGATCACGGTCGAGTACAAGTCCCCACAGCTCATCTCTCGGTGGATCACCGTCTCTGCGAGCCCCGTCGACGCGAGCGACTCGCGGGCGATCGACGCGGCCGCTGGGACGGGCGGCGGTAGCGGCGACGTCCGAGCCGCGGTCGATCGAATCGCTGCACTGCTGTTCGCCCCATATCTCGAGGTCGCGACGCGGCTCCGGTCTGGGGATTCACGGACGGCGCGACTTCAGCGGACCGTCGAGAACGCCGACGTCGTCGTCTTCGTCGTTTCGGCGAGCGACTACGTCCCGTCGACGGAGCGCCCCGACGAGATCGGACTGACTGATCTGGAACCTCCGGAGTACGTCGAGACGATGCGTCAACTGAGCGACGAGTTGCCTCGGGAAACGCGGCGGGTGCTCGCCGTCTACGACGCCGCGATCGCCTGGGAAGTGTACGCGAACGAGGCCAGGGGATACGACGCGACTCGCGTCGATCTCGACGACCGCCGCTTCGTCGACGCGCTCGAGCGAACGCTCGGCGACGACTTCTACTTCCACGAACTCGTCGCCCTCGACGCGACGGTCGGTGAGGAGCTGGTCGCCGGCGTCGATCGCCTGCGCTACGAGCTGGATTACGGCTACGAATCCTAGCCGCCTCCGAAGGTTTATGCCGGCGCCATCGGAATCGCCGTCAGACGGATGTCCGATCAAAGGGGGGAGTCGGAGACGTACGCGATCGAGGAGTTCGCCCACGCACTTCGGGGTTCGGGACGGGAAATCGCCGTCTTCACTGCGGAACTGGTTCTCGTGGCTGTCGCCACGTGGATCGTGATGGGCGCGTGGTATCGAAGCTGGCACGCCGGCGGGGTCTCCCCGACGATCCTCCGAGCGACCGAATCGGCACTCCCCGTCGGTAGCGGTGTCGGGCTCCTCCTGGCGCTTCTCTTCGGGCTTTTGATCGGTCTCGCAGTCGTCTTTCCGTTCGATACGTTCAAGCGGATCGAGGGGATCGTCCTGCTGGTCGCGCTGGGAACCGCCGCCGCGTTCGTTCTTCGGGCCAGTGGCGGCACCGGACCGGTGCAGCTCGCTACCGCGGCTGTCGGCGTCGCTGGTGGGATTCTCGCTCCCGGCTTTCGTACCGAACTGTCCGCGAGCGGGACGACCGAGTTCGAATCGCGGTTCCGGTGGCTCGTCGTCGCCCTCGGGGCGGTCGCCGCCGTCGGCGTCTTTGACGCGACGTTGGCCGGCGGTCCGGAGCTGCGCCAGTTCGTTCTCGAAGGCGGAGCGTTGGTCGCTCTTGGTGGGGTTTTCCACCGATTCCTGGAGTACGACTCGGACGCGGACGTTCTGCTCGTCGGCCCTCAGCGCGCCGGGAAGACGTATCTCATCGGATCGATGGCACACTCGCTTCGACACGCGGCGGTCGGGAGCACCGAGGCCTCGCCGGTACGGATGAACGACGCACTGGCGGACGAGGACGGGCTCTACACGAAGTTCATCAACGGGGAGTTCGACCGAATCGGTGCGACGGAGACGGGCGAACTCTACGTCTACGAACTCGAGTTCCCCCAGGGGTGGATCTTTCGGCGGCGAATGACCGTCCGACTCGTCGATTACGCCGGCGAACATCTCTCGAAGATCGACCCCGAGCCGACCCCCGATTCGGTGACGCTGGAGCCGTTCCCCTACGAGTTCAAGAGCCGGGCGCTGTCGCTCTCCGACCCGGAGATCGTCGAGGAGATGGCCGCCTACGTCAATGAGCACGACTTCACGCGGGACGATGGCGTCGACGAGGCGACGCTGATCCCGACCGTCCTCTCGCTGATGTTGTATCACGCCGATACGGTCGCACTCATCGTCCCGATCGACGACTTCGTCACCGACTGGGACGAGGCGGCGTTCCCGGAGTACGTCGATCCGGAGCGGGACGTCGGGAAGGA
>SKTU01000125.1 GCA_007122455.1 Haloarculaceae archaeon
CGAGATCCCGATCGTCGTCGCCATCATCAGCGTCTTGATCTCGAGGTTGATCGTCGTCAGGAACATGTGGTGCATCCACACGAGGAACGACTGAATCGAGATCAGAATGATCGAGATGATAACCCACTTGCGACCGACCAGGCGGTTGCCCGAGAAGGTCTGGAACAGCTCCAGCATGACTCCGAGCGCGGGGAAGAAGACGATGTACACCTCCGGGTGGCCGAAGAACCAGAAGAGATGCCCCCACAGCAGCGCACCGCCCTCGGTCGCCGAGAAGTAGACGCTTCCCAGAATGCGGTCCGACGCCAGGATGAGCCCGGTACCCAGGAGGACTGCGAACGCGAACAGCATCATCCACACCGTCGCGAGGATCGACCACGTGAACAGCGGCATGTCCATCAGCCCCATCCCTTCGGCTCTGGAGTGGTGGATGGTGGTCAGGAAGTTGATCGTCGACGCAGTCACCCCCGTCACGAACATCGCCAGCGCGAGGATCGCACCGGTCGAACCGATACTCGGCGTGTAGGCGGGGACGTTGAGCGGGGCGTACAGCGTCCAGCCGGCGTCCATCGTCCCGCCCTGGAAGAAGGAGATACCGAGGAGCACACCAGAGAGGGCGTACATCCAGTACGACAGCGCGTTCAATCGCGGGAACGCGAGGTCGTCGGCGCCGATCTGTAGCGGCACGAGATAGTTCGCGAAGCCGAACGCGAACGGCGAGAGGAACCAGAAGACCATGATGAGGCCGTGGGCGGTGACGGCTTCGTTGTACGCCAGCCCCGAGAGCACCTGATCCCCGGGAACCCACAGCTGCAGGCGGAGAAGTAGCGCCAGCATTCCGCCGAAGATGAGGAAGAACAGCGACGTGATCATGTACATGACCCCGACGTCCTTGTGGTTGGTCGTTACCAGCCACCGCTTCAGCGAGTACGTGGGTGGAAGCTCAGCCATTAGCTATCCTCCTCCTCTTCCTCGTCGTTCGCTCCGTTCTCCTCTTCATCTTCGTCGTCCTCGTCGGGTTCGTTCTCGGCGTACCAGTCGTCGAACTCCTCTTGTTCCATGACGACGATCTCACCGTCCATGTCGGAGTGGCCCGATCCACACAGTTCGTAGCACATGATGAGGTACTCACCCGGCTCGTCGGTCGTGAACCACGTGTTCGCGTACTGACCTGGGATCGAGTCGGCCTTGATACGTAACTCGGCGACGCCGAAGTTGTGCCAGACGTCCTGCGACGTCACCTGCAATTCGATCACCGAATCCTCCGGCACGTGCATCGTGTTCAGCTCACTGTGGCCGTTCTCGTAATTGAACTCCCACCCGAACTGGAAACCGACGACTTCGACTTCCATGTCGGGCTCGACGTCCTCGGCCGGTCCTTGTTCGACGACGAGCAGCAAACCGTACGCGTACACGACGAGGCTGATGACGATGAGCGCGCTCAGACCGAACGAGAGAAAGAGCTTCTTGCTCTTTCCCGACTGTTGTCCGGTCGGAATCTCGCCGAGTACGGGCGCATCGAAGTCCCCGTCGTCATCGCCCCGATCGCGGTATTTATACAGGTGGAGGAGGGTGTACGTCACCACCACGATACCGACGATCGTACCGATGGCGAGGAAAACAAAGAAGATCTCGTTAAAGATCTCCGCCTGGGCCCGCCACTCTTCCGGTGCTTGATGTGACAGTACAAGAGATTCTATCATACTCGTTCTCTGCGTGATTGAATCTTTGACGAGATGCACTTAGCTCTTTGGTGATTCGCCTACAGTGTGCTGTCAACTCGCACACGGCGACCGTCCGAAGGTTATTTGGTTGCAGGTACGAACGATACCGCAATAACGGGATCATGGTTTCGCAGGCTCTGGTAAGTACGGCGTTGATGGGACTGCTCCTCGTGGCGGTATTCGTCGGTGTGTCACGATACGGAAGTCAGCGGACGCGCGGCGACGCGGCCGACGTCGATCGCTACGACGAGGTCGTCGGCCGGCTCGGCGAGATCGCACGCAACCCCGCCGTCTGGACGCTCGTGTTCGTTCTCGCGGCGCTCGGTGCCGGTGCCATCGCCACCGCGGCCGTCGGCGGCTTCGACGTTCCCGAGGAGGCACTCGCCGCGTTCTTCGGAGCGGCGCTCGCCGTCATGGGACTGCTGTTCGCCGGCTTTCTCTTCCTCGCGCCGTACTTCGCGACGAGGAACCGAGGCCTCGGACACGCTCACGCGGTCGTCGTCGGCACCCTCACGGTCAGTTCGGCAGTCATCCTTCTGATCGCGGTCAACCTCGTCTTCGATCTGGTGTAGGCCGCTACAACTACAGCGTCGCCCGGACGCGCCTGGTTATCTCGCCGGGGTCGCACGCCCGTCGCTGTTGTCGTACACCACGCGCATCGACGCACACCACAAAGACGCCGTGGTCGTCGGTGACGAGCGAGAGGCGGTCGACACCGGTTCGAAACGTCGAGAGAAGCAGTTCGGCGAGTCGGATCGCTCGCGGGAGGAACCCACACGGAACGCAGTACTCGATCTCGATGATACTCCCGATCATAGTCGAATACTCGCGTGGTCGGCTCCGCGGTGACGCGCGCCGGCCGGTTCACAGCGCCAGCGAGTCGACGACGATCGCCACGAGCACCAGACCGAGATACGCGTTCGACGCGTGGAACGCCCGGAAGGCCGCGCGCTCGGTTCGCTCGCGGTGGAGCCGGAGGACGGCCCACAGGAAGACGACGCCGAGGGCGACGGCGACGGCGCCGTAGAGCCATCCGAGGTCGGCCAGCGCGGCCAGCGCACTGGCGCCGAGCAGCGTCGCGCCGAGATAGAGGAGCACGTGTTTCCGCGTCTCGGTGTCGCCACGGACGACCGGCATCATCGGGAAGCCGCCCCGCTCGTAGTCGTCCTTGTACGCGAGTGCGAGATTGTAGAAGTGTGCCGGCGTCCACAGGAAGATCACGACGGCGAGGGCGATCCCGGCTGGACCGAGCGTTCCGGCGACGGCCGCGTAGCCGATCATCGCCGGGAGTGCGCCGGCTGCACCGCCGAGTACCGTGTTCTGTACCGTGTTCGGCTTCAACACGAGCGTGTAAACGACGCTGTAGAAGACGATCGCCGCGACGCCGAGCGCCGCGACCAGGACGTTGACCGCGAGGAACGCGCCCATCGCGGCGACGGCGAGGAAGCCGCCGAACGCCAGCGCGTTCCGGACGGGAACGACGTCCGTCGCCAGCGGGCGATCGGACGTCCTCGACATTCGGCGGTCGATGTCCCGCTCAAGAACGTGGTTGAACGTTCCGGAGGCACCGATCGCGAGGACGCCACCGCCAAGCGTCAGGACGACGGTCCGAACCGTCGGGGTTCCAGCCAGCGCCATTCCGGCGCCGGCGACCAGACAGAGCAGCCACATCAGCCGTGGCTTCATGAGCTGGAAGTACGCCCACGCAGTCACCCGAATTCGCTGGACGCCCGACCGATTCTGAGCGTCAGAGTCGTCGACGGGGGAGGCGACAGCCGGAGCGCGGTCAGGGGTGCCGACGGGGTCGTCGTCGGTTCCCGTCTCGTGTTCGAGCTGCCAGGCGAGCGCGACGACGAAGGCGGCGAAGATCGTCATCGCGACGAGGAGATGAACGCCCTCGATCCCGCTGCCCGCCGAGACGACGGCGCCGACGGCGATCTGAACGGGATACAGCCCAGCGCCGACCGCGAGTGCCGCCTTCACCCGACGCGGAGCGATCGACCAGCCGGAGAGTATCGTGAGAACGAGCGTAACGCCGACGACGGCAGCCAGCAGTCGGTGAGTGAGCGCGACGGCGACTGCCGGCGTCGTGAGATCACCGGTACAGAGCGGCCAGCCGCCGCAGGTCGCCGCCGCATCCGACAGCGCGACGGTCGCACCCACGACGACCAGCAGGTAGACGCCGACGACGGTCGTGGCGAGTAGCGACGTGAACCGGGGACGCATTAGCTACTCCTTCGGGCGTGTTCACTTAGACCCCGCGCTTCCGTCGTCGGCCTCCGATCAGCCGGCCTTATACGCGACCGCGACGAAAGCCCGACGATGACCGAGGTCACCCGGAGACGGGCGTGGTTGATGGCCGCCCGACCGCAGACGCTTCCGGCCGGCGCAGCGCCGGTGGTCGTCGGCACCGGCCTGGCGATCGGAGAGGGCGTCTTCGCCCCCATCGCTGCCCTCTTCGCGCTCGTCGGCGCACTCCTGTTGCAGATCGGCACGAACTTCGCGAACGATTATTACGACGCGGTCCGCGGTGCCGACACCGGCGACCGAGACGGGTTCACCAGAGTGACTGCGGGCGGTCTCATCGCTCCCGAGCGCGTAAAGCGGGCGATGTACGGAACCTTCGCGATCGCGATACTCACTGGCGTCTACCTCGTCTACGTCGGCGGCGTGCCGATCCTCGTCGTCGGACTCGCGTCAGTAGCGGCCGGGATCGCGTACACCGGCGGACCGCTTCCGTACGGCTACCGCGGTCTGGGCGATCTCTTCGTCTTCGTCTTCTTCGGGCTCGTCGCGGTGGCCGGCACCTTCTACGTGCAGGCCGCGGCCCACCTCGCGGAGCCGTTCCCGCTCTGGATACCCGAGGGGACGCTTCCCGTGGTCGCGATCGTTGCCGGGGTGCCCGCGGCCGGACTGGCGACCGCGATCCTCGTCGTCAACAACATCCGCGACCGTGAGACGGACGCCGCTGCCGGCAAGCGAACGCTCGCGGTACTCGCCGGCTACCGCCTCAGTCGCCTCGAATGGATCGGCATGGTCGGCGTGGCGTACCTCGTTCCGATCGTCCTCTGGCTCGACGGCTACCATCCCGCGGTCCTCGCACCGATCGTCACGCTTCCGCTCGCGGCCTCCGTCGGCAGAACCGTCCTCGAGCGGACGGACGGGGACGCACTCAACCCCGCACTGAATCGCACCGGACAGCTACTCTTCGCCCACTCGGCGCTTTTCGCCGTTGGGCTGGCCGCACCGGTCGTCACATGAACGTCGAACCGTTCTCGCTCCCGCTCTCGAATCCGCTCACGACCGCTCAAGGGAGCATCGACAGTCGCGACGGCTTCCTCGTCCGGCTCGAACTCGACGGAACGGTCGGCGTCGGCGAGGCGACGCCGCTGGCGGGGTGGACGGAATCGCTCGAGGCCTGCGAAACAGCCTTAAAAAGGGTCGAGAGTCCCGAAGCGGCAATCGACGATCTCGAACTCGACGACGCACCCGCGGCGCGACACGGCGTCTCGCTCGCACTGCTGGACGCCCGCTCCCGGGCGGCCGGTGAACCGCTCTACGCGTATCTCGGGACGGACAGTCGGGTCGACTCGGTTCCGGTCAACGCGACGATCGGCGACGGCTCGCCCACCGAAACCGCAGCCGCGGCGGACGCAGCCGTCGAGGCCGGGTATCCCGCCCTGAAGCTGAAAGTCGGCGCACGTTCCGTCGCCGCGGACGCGTCCCGACTCGCGGCGGTTCGGGAGCGGTGTCCGGACGTCGAGCTCCGGGCCGACGCGAACGGGGGGTGGAATCGGCGGGAGGCCGAACGGGCGTTCGCCGCGTTCGCCGACGACGACGTGTCGTTCGTCGAGCAGCCACGTCCCGCGACCGATCTCGAGGGGTGCCGATCACTCCGCGGCGGTGCGGTCGGCGTCGCGATCGACGAGGGCGTCGTCGAACACGGGATCGAGGCGGTGCTCGACGCCGACGCGGCCGACGTCGTCGTGATAAAACCGATGGCCATCGGCGGAATCGACCGCGCGCTCGAGGCAGCGCTTCGGGCTCGATCGGCCGGCGTCGAGCCGATCCTCACGACGACGATCGACGGATCGGTTGCTCGAGCGGGTGCCGTCCACGCGGTCGCGTCGCTTCCATCGCTCCGACCCTGCGGTCTCGCAACCGGCGATCGACTGCGCTCGGATCTCAGTCCCGACCTCGCCGCCGTCTCGGGGGGATCGCTCCCCGTTCCACAAGGAAAAGGAAATATTCCCCCCCTGTGAACGACCGCGGCATGCGCGACTGGCTCGCCCACCGGGCGGACGCGACGCCAGAAGCGACGGCATTGGCCACTGCAGGAGTCAGCTATCGCGAACTCGACGAACGAGTCGAGACGCTTGCGGGGCAACTCGCCGCCGAGGGGGTCGGCGTCGACGACGCTCTCGCCGTCTGCCTCGAAACGCGAGTGGCGTTCGCCGAACTCGCCCACGCCGCCCAGCGACTCGGTGCCGTTCTGGTTCCGCTCGACCCCGAACTGACGCCGTCGGGCGTCCGGGACCGACTCGATCGGGTCGATCCCGCAGTGGTCGTCTGTGGTTCCGACACTGAGGCGACCGTGCTCGACGCCGCCGACGAACCGGTGGTGTCGGTCGACGGAAGCTCCCGCGCGACGCCGATCGAGACGGTCTCCCCCGAACCGTTCGACCTCCCGGAGTGGGAGAAGAACGATCCGCTGATCGTGATGTTCACCTCGGGAACCACCGGTGAGCCGAAAGGTGTACTGTTGACACTCTCGAACGTGCTCGCGAGCGCCGTTGCGTCGGCGTTCCGGCTCGGCCTCCGTCCGGACGACTGCTGGCACGTGGTGCTCCCGATGCACCACATGGGCGGTCTCGCCCCCGTCTACCGCTCCGTACTCTACGGGACGGCCGTGTCGATCCAGTCGACGTTCGAGCCCGAAGCGACGCTGACCGCGATGCGGGACGCCGGCGCCACCTGCGTCTCGCTCGTTCCGACGATGCTGGGTCGACTCCTCGACGTCGGGTCGATCCCCGATCTCCGATACGTCCTCCTCGGTGGCGCACCGTGTCCACCTGAGCTACTCGAGCGCGCCCACGACCGGGGCGTGCCGGTCGCTCCGACCTACGGGATGACCGAAGCCGCCTCCCAGATCGCAACCGCTCGCCCGGAGGAGGCCCGACGCCATCCCGGGACGGTCGGCAACCCGCTCATGTTCGCATCGGTGACCGTGGTCGACGACGCCGGCGCGCCGTGTGAGCCGGGAGAGGTCGGCGAGCTACTCGTCTCCGGTCCGATGGTCACCGTCGGATATCTCGAGGAGGACGCGACCGAAGCGGCGTTCACGAACGGCGGAATCCGAACGGGAGATCTCGGCTACCGCGACGACGCCGGTCGGCTGTGGATCCGCGGCCGCGCCGACGAGCGGATCATCACCGGCGGGGAAACGGTCGATCCGACGGAGATCGCGGCAGCGCTCTCTGCTCACGACGGTGTCGGCGACGCCGCCGTCGTCGGCCTCGAGGACGACGAGTGGGGCGAAACCGTCGCCGCGTTGGTCGTTACCGAGAACGAACCGCCGACGACCGAGGAGCTACTCGAACACTGTCGATCGCGGCTCCCGAAATACAAGCGCCCGCGAACGATCGCCTTCGCCGAGGAGATACCGCGAACCGCGTCCGGCACGGTCGATCGGGACGCGGTTCGGGCCGCGTTCGATTAGAAGCCGTCGAACTTGTCGCGGCGGTAGAGATCGATTTCCTGTGCAGTGTCCGGCGGCGTCTGCTTCGCCGCGAACACGATCGCGTCCGCGATCGTTTCGGGCTCCGTCACCTCGCCGGGTTCGAGTCGCTCCTTCGCCGGTGCCCGATCGACACCGCCGAACTCCGTGCGAACCTCGGAGGGGTTCACCACCGTCACGCCGACGTCGTCGTCGCCGACCTGTCCCGCGAGGCTGTGAGCGAACCCGCGAGTCCACCACTTGCTCGCGGCGTAGGCGGGGGCGCCGGGCCGGGGGTACTGTCCCGCGAAGCTCCCGACGAAGATCAGGTTCCCCGACCGCTCCCGCAACTGCGGTAGCGTCGTCTTCGCCGTCAGGAACATCCCGTCGATGTTGACGCCCATCGCCTGGCTGAACCGCTCGTAGCTCAGTTCCTCGACGGGCCCGTGGGCGCCGATGCCGGCGTTGGCGACGACGACGTCGAGGCCGCCGAATGCCTCGACGGCCCGATCGACCGCCGCCTCGACGTCGTCCGGTTCGGAGACGTCCGTCGGGACCGACAGCGCGGTCACGTCGTAATCCGCCTCGATCCCGTCGGCGATCTCCTCGAGCCGCTCGGCGCGTCGAGCGACGAGCGCCACATCGGCACCTTCGGCGGCCAGCTTTCGCGCCGCTTCCCGACCGATTCCGGCACTCGCACCTGTCACGATCGCGCCAGCGTTGGGTAGTTCTGCCATGGGTACGTCTCCCTGCGGATCACCAAAGGCGTTGTGCCGTCGAGCGGTTCGTTTAATTCCACCGGTGGCCTACCCCGTCGCGTGTGTACTCTGCTCGTCGCGTGGCGACTGTTCCCCGAAGCGCCGATCTGTGTCGCGGCCAACCGTGACGAACTGTTCGACCGGCCGGCGTCGAAACCGACTGTCTGGGACCGCGAGCCGGCCGTCGTGTCACCGCGTGACGAACAGGCGGGCGGAACGTGGATCGGATACAACGAGGACGGCGTCGTCGTCGCGGTGACGAACCGCTGGGTCGAGGGCGAGGGCGAGCGTTCGCGCGGGCTGCTCGTCACGGACGCGCTGGCCGAACCGACCGCCGCTGCCGCCGTCGAGCGCGTCCGGACGGAGCTGGCGGTCCGACAGTACGCGCCGTTTCACCTCCTCGTCGCCGACGCCGACAGCTGCACGCTGATCGAACACGACGACGAACGCGATCGCGTCCGGGAGCTCTCCCCCGGCGTCCACATCGTGGTCAACGTCGGCGCCGACGGCGAGTGGTTCGTCCCGTCGGCGCGACCGAACGGCGGGCGCCGACAAGCCGAAAACGCCGAGCGCGTACTCGAAGCGGCTCAACCGATCGACGGAGAGACGGCGGCGGCGTGGACCGAGCGCGTCGGTCGGATCCTCGGCGACCACGACTACGGCGTCTGTCTCCACGGGGACCGCTTCGGTACTCGCTCCTCGTCGACGATCCGTCTCGGAGACGAGCGCGTCTTCGCGTTCGCTGACGGCCCACCTTGCGTGACACCCCACCGGCGGATCGAAGAAAGCCTTTAAACGTTCGCCTCACCCACTACTCGACGAATGAGCGCAGCCGACGAGGAACTCTCGGACGTACAGCGGGCGGGGCTCGAGCTGATCCGTCGGACGGACGGGATCCACCAGAGCGACTTCTGGAAGGAACTGGAGGTCGACTCCCGCAAGGGAAGCAGGATCATCGAATCCCTCGAAGAGAAGGAGCTCGTCGAGCGCGAGGAGACCGTCTACGACGGCCACAACACCTACCTCATTACACCGATCAGGGATCCGAAGGAGCTGGACTTCTCGCTGCTCATGGCCGGCGACATGCTCTCGCCGTTCGTCGGCGACGAGGAGATCGATCCCCAGGACGACAAGTTCTCCCAGTGGATCATGACCCTCGCCTACGAGGAGTACTGACGTCGCTACGCCTCGAGTAACTCCTTCGTCCGGCGGTGCCGATACCGGAACATCGGCTCGAGACCGATCCGCCCGAG
>SKTU01000010.1 GCA_007122455.1 Haloarculaceae archaeon
AGTCGCCGGTGGGGCTGGCCGCCGCAGCGGTGTACGCCGCCTCGCTGCTCTGCAACGAGAAGGTCACCCAGAGCGAGGTCAGCGAGGTCGCCGACATCTCCGAGGTCACCATCCGAAACCGTTACCACGAACTGCTCGACCCCGAAGCCAGAGCCGGCGACTCGTGACAACGTATAACACGCGACGACGTGTACTGAGCCGCGGATGACTACCATACTCATCGCAGTCGACGGTGACGAGGGACGAGCCGAAGCACAGGCGGAGGCGGTCGCGAACCTCGAGTGGGCCGACGACGCCATCGATGTGAGGGTGTTCTACGTGTTCACGGAGAACCCCGAGGGCGCCACTGCCGGGCAGATCGGCTCGGTTCGCGCCGCTCGCGATGTGCTACATGCTGCGGGGATCGACGCGACGATCGAGGAGGCGAGCGGCGATCCGGCCGAACGGATCCTCGAACGCGGCGAGGACGTTGAGCTGATCTGTGTCAGTGGCCGAAAGCGTTCGCCGACCGGCAAGGCGTTGTTCGGAAGCGTCTCTCAACAGGTCCTTTTGGGTTCCGACGCCCCAGTCCTCTTCGTCACTGACGAGTGAGCGAGTCGATGTACTGTCCCACGTGATCGTCCATCCGGCGCTTGAACCCGGCCTGTCGGGCGAGCCGATCGAGTTCCCGTGAGACGAGGCTCCCGTACTGGACGGCCTTCTTCTCCCGACTGCGAATCGGTTCCGGGAGGAACGACGCCGAACGGCGGAGTGCGACCTTCCGCTCGTCACCGTCGACCAGGAGGTGCCCCGGGAGCCGGAGTGCGATGGTGACGACCGAATCACCGAGGAGCGGCGCAACGGGCTCGAGACCGGCGGCCCGGATCGTCAGCACGTCCCGTTCCAGCTGTGCGGGTAAGCCCACGATCGTTTCCGAGGCCGCACCCCGAACGGTTTCGGCCTCGACCCGGGGGTCGGTCGGCGCCTTCGCCACCTTCGCGTAGCCGCCGAAGAGTTCGTCGGCGCCCTGTCCGACCGCGATCCGGTCGTGACCGTCAGCCGAGACGACTTCGGCGACCAGATACAGCGGCAGCGCGATCGCGACGTCCATCGCGTTCCGCCGTCCGGTCGCCGAGACGATATCCGGAACCGCTCGCTCGATGTCGTGGTGGGTGAACTCGACGACCGTCAGCTCCCGATCGAGAGCGTCGACCGCCGATCGGGCGGTGTCGACGTCGTGGCTCCCCTCGAAGCCGCCGACGTACAGCGGACCCTCGAGTCGTGCGGCCAGAATCGACGAGTCGATGCCGCCGGAGAAGGCGGTCGGGATCGGTTCTTCGATCGCGTCGACGGCGTCGATCACTGCGCTGCGGAGTTTCTCGATCACTCGCTCGTCGTCCTCACACGGCTCCGGCTCGGGGACCGTCCAGAGCCGCTCGTCGCCGGTCGCCGTGCGACGGCAGCCGGCGGGGACCGCGAGTGGATCGCGAAGTTCGGTCGGATCGGCGCTCCACGCCGTCGGATCGTCGGGCTCCGAGAAGAGCGGATACCGTCCGAGGACGTCGCGAACGAGCGTGCCGTCGATCTCCCCGGCAAACCCGTAACCGCCGGGGAACGGATCGCGCTCGTCGATCGCCCGACGAACGGTGCTCGGAGATGCGCCCTGCATCACCACGGGACCATCGACGCGATTCGGCGGCGAACACCGCCACCGAACTGTCGGACGCTGATTCGCCACGGCGTCCGCCGTCCGACCACGCTCGTTCGTCCCTCGCGGATCGCTTCGAGAATCGCACTCGCGCTCCGTTCGCCCGCGTCGACCTCGGTGACTGCCTGTCCGACCATCTCCGCGATGTGGGCGTCGCTGCCGGCAGTCATCGGGATTCCACGTTCGCTCGCGAACCGCTCGGCCTGTCGGTTGGCGCGGCCGGTAAAGAGCCGCGAGTTGTACACCTCGATCGCGTCTGCGGTGGCGAGCTGGTCCGGAGTGACGTGAGGGGCAACCCCGTGGCGTGACGCCTGAAACGGATGCGGAACGACGGCTAACCCGCCCTGACCGTGGATCCGGTCGAGCGTCTCGTCGAAGCCGAGCCCCGGCGGAATGAGCTCCTCGACACCGAGCGCCAGCACGTGACCGGCCGCACTCGAGATCTCCATTCCCGGAATCCCGACCAGATCGTACTCCGGTGCGAGCTCTACCGCGGCGAGCGAGGCGTCGATCTCGTCGTGGTCGGTGACGGCGAGTGCGTCGAGCCCCACGGCTTCCGCCTGTCCGAGGAGTAGCTCGATCGGATCGCGGCCGTCGTACGACAGCTCGGAGTGCGTGTGAAGCTCGACGGACAACACGTCCGATCGTTCGAGGGGCCCCGAGAAAAGCGCCCCGATTGCGGACGGTACCGAAGCCATCGGCCGGTACCGCTGTGGGTTGACCCTCGGGAATAACGTACACGAACGTGCACATGAAAAGCGATTTATTCGGTCGAAGGAACATACAAGTGAATGAGCCTCGCGCCGTCCGATCGGGAACTCGTCGTCGAGGAACTCGGCCGGGAGCCGACCCCCGCGGAGGAAACGCTGTTCGAGAACCTCTGGAGCGAACACTGTGCGTACCGTTCCTCGCGACCCCTGCTGTCCGCGTTCGATAGCGACGGATCGCAGGTCGTCGTCGGGCCGGGCGACGACGCCGCGGTCGTCGCACTCCCCACCGCCGAAGACGCCGACGACGTCTACGTCACGATGGGTATCGAGAGCCACAACCACCCCTCCTACGTCGATCCGTTCGACGGAGCGGCGACGGGTGTCGGCGGCATCGTCCGCGACACGCTGAGCATGGGCGCCTATCCGATCGCACTCGCCGACTCGCTGTATTTCGGCGATTTCGACCGCGAACACTCCCGCTATCTCTTCGAGGGCGTCGTCGAGGGAATCAGCCACTACGGCAACTGCATCGGCGTCCCGACCGTCACGGGAAGCGTCGCGTTCCACGACGACTACGAGGGAAATCCCCTCGTCAACGTCGCCTGTATCGGGCTACTGACCGAGGAACGCCTCGTCACCGCAGAGGCCCAGCGGGCCGGGAACAAGCTCGTTCTCGTCGGCAACGCCACGGGGCGGGACGGTCTCGGAGGCGCCTCCTTCGCCAGCGAAGACCTGAGTGAGGACGCCGAGACGGAGGATCGACCGGCCGTGCAGGTCGGCGACCCCTACACGGAGAAACTACTCATCGAGGCCAACGAGGAACTGCTCGACGGCGATCTGATCGAATCAGCCCGTGACCTGGGCGCAGCGGGTCTCGGCGGCGCCTCCTCGGAGCTGGTCGCGAAGGGCGGTCTCGGAGCCGACATCGATCTCGACCGGGTCCACCAGCGAGAGCCGGAGATGAACGCCCTGGAGATCCTGCTTGCGGAGTCCCAGGAGCGAATGTGTTACGAGGTCCGCCCGGAGAACGTCGGAGCGGTCGAGGCGATCGCCGAAAAGTACGAACTGGGATGTTCGGTCATCGGCGAGGTGACGGAGGGGAACTACGTCTGTTCGTTCGACGGCGAGACGGTCGTCGACTGCGACGCGGAGTATCTCGCCGAAGGGGCGCCGATGAACGATCTCGACCACGTCCCACCCGAACAGCCGGCGTCCGACCTGCCGGAGGTCGGCCTCGAGGAGGCCTTCGAGGCCGTCGTCGCATCGCCGAACACCGCCTCCAAGCGGTGGGTCTACCGCCAGTACGATCACGAGGTCGGGACGCGGACCGCGATGAAACCCGGAGACGACGCGGCGATCATGGCGATTCGAGAGGCGGTGGGCGACGACGGGAACGGCGTCGGACTCGCGTTCTCCTCGGGCGCCGACCCGAACTGGACCGACTGTGCACCCTACGAGGGGGCCCGCGCGATCGCGCTCGAGAACGCGACCAACGTCGCGGCGAAAGGGGCGACGCCGCTCGCCGCCGTCGACTGTCTCAACGGTGGCAACCCGGAGAAACCGGACGTGTACGGGGGATTCCGCGCGATCGTCGACGGATTGGCCGAGATGTGTAGTCGCCTCGATACACCCGTCGTCGGCGGGAACGTCTCGCTGTACAACGACTCCCCGGCGGGGCCGATCCCGCCGACGCCGACGCTGGCGATTGTCGGGACGAAGAGCGGCTTCGACGCACCGACGGCCACCCTAGACGGCGAAGGGACGCTGCTCGTCGTCGGCGACACCGACGGCCGTCTCGGCGGCTCGGAGTATCTCGCACAGTTCGGCGGCGCCGACCGCTTCCCCGCGGTTCCCGACGCACCGGCGGCACTGATCGACGCGATCGCCGACGTCGCGACCGACGAGACGACGCTCTCGACGCACGACGTCAGCCACGGCGGTCTGGCGGTGACGCTGGCGGAACTCGTCGGCGACGCCGGGGCGACCGTCGAACTCACGCCCGAACCGACGCCGGCCGGTGCGCTCTTTTCCGAGGCGCCGGGCCGAGTCGTCGTCGAAACGACAGCCCCGGACGCCGTCCACGAGCGATTGGACGGCGTTGGAAGCGTGACCGAGATCGGCACCGCGACGGCGTCAGGGCGGCTGGAGCTGACCGTCGGCGAGACGACGCTGGCGTACGGGGCCGGCGAGATCGCGACGCTCCGCGGCGTTATCAGCCGCGAGCTGGCATAGCCCGTTCGTAACGCCGTCGGATCGAATCGAGCCGCGGCGGACGGTCCTCGTACCGCTTGCCGATTCTGACGCTGACCCACGCCAGCGCGATTCCAGCGAGAACGTCCGCAGCCCAGTGGATACCGAGATACATCGTCGCGAAAACGACGCTCGCGGCGAGGACAGTCGAGATCACGAACCACAGCGGATACTCCTCGCGGGTCGTCCACGCGAGCAGGGCGACGGTCACCGCGAGCGACGTGTGAAGCGACGGAAACACGTTGACGTTGGCGTTGATCGAGGATGTGAGGAACTGATAGGCGGCGAAGGAGTCGGCTTCGTACATCAGGCCGCGGACTTCTCCCGGGATTCGGTTTCTCGGGCCCTGTGCGACGAAGATGACGTAACACGTGACGCCGATGAGATAGTTCGCGGCGTAGGCGACGATCGTTCGGCGTAGCGGTTCCGGGGGGTTCAAAACGAAGTACGCGACGAACGGGAAGATCAGCATGAAAACGTAGCCGTAGACGTAGGCGTAAGAGAAATACATCGTCATCCCCGGCGTCGCGTGGGACTGGAGGAACGTGACGACCTGCGGCGGGTTCGACGGATTCAGCGGCCACAGTAACAGCCCGTCGATCCGGTAGAGCGTCTCGGTGATGTGAAAACCGATGATCCACGAGAGCTCCGGACCGATGTCTCGAGCGATCTTGTTCGCCACGAGGATGATTCCGAGGAGAACGCCGTACGGGAGGGTTTCCTCGAACCGATCGCGGTAGGCTGCCCACGAGCCGAGTCGGTTGTCCGATCGCAAAACGAGAGCCGTCGCCACGACGAGCATCCCCGAGACGATGATCGCAAGCCGAATCAGGATCTCGACGAGCATCAGGAATCACCTCGACTGACGAGCCGGTCGCCATCGTACTGGTAGCCGGCCTCGCGGAAGTTCTCCCGCGCTCGATCGACGTCGAGAGTCCCGTCGGTTCCCGGGAATTCGAGCTGTCCCTCTCCGTCCCACTGTAGCTCCGGGAGGATCCACGGCGACCCCTCCAGCGGACTTTCGGCAGGGACGGCGTAACCGCCGAACACGTCCTCGACGAGCGACTCCCGATGGATCAGCTTGGCGATCGCTCTCCGAAACTGGGGATCGGTGAGCGGCGATTGCCGGCAGTTGTATCCGACGTGATAGAACGCATCGCCGGTGGCGACGGAGAGATCGACGTCGTCGGTTCGGGCGATCCGTGGAACGACCCCCTCGCGGAGACCGCCGAGAGTACCGTCGGCGTCGCCCGCGTCGAGGAGATCGACGGCCGCGTCGTGTGACGGGACGACGTTGAAGACGACACTGTCGAACGGCAGTTCGGCTCTGAGTCGCTCGGGAATCCTCTCGGTCTCCGCGTCGAGGAAGTGGTCCTCGAACCGCTCGAGAACGAGCTGTTCGTCGGTCGTCGACTCGACGAACTGCAACGGACCGCTCCCGATCGGCTCGTCGTTCGGCCAGACGAGTGCCTCGGTCGTCCCGCCGATGATATCGATACCCGCGAGATCGGCCTGTGAGCTCTTCTCCTCCCAAATATGTCGTGGTAGAATCGGGACGGTGAGCGCACGCTCCGCGACAGCCCGAACGTTCGTCGAAAATTCGATGGAGACGACCCTGTCGTCGACGACACTGACGGCATCGACCAGTGAGACCCGCCCGCGTCGCCACGGCGTCGGAACCGGTGTCTCCTTTTCGCCGAGCGACGTATCCGCGAGGAAGCGGTAGGTGAACTCGACGTCGTGAGTCAAAATGGACTCGTCGTCGTGCCACGACGCCTCTCGGAGGGTTACCGTCGCCGAAAGCCCGCCGCTTTCCGACCACGAGACGTCCCACGCGAGCCACGGGATATCCCGATTCGGACCACGTACCAACGGCTCGTAGAGCAGTCCCGTAACGTCGCCTCGATCGCGGTACTCCGCCGCGATCGGGTTCAGGTTGGTCGTGATCCGTCGATCGCGCGTCAACAGAGTGAGTTCAGCCACGTCCGACGAAATCCGTTCAAGCTGGAGAAACGCCAACGGATCCTGGATTCCGCCTTTCGGCCAGCCGACGAAGCGATCCGATCTGGTGGCAGCGATCACGTCCGGAAACGCGACGACGGTGAACGGCTGTTCGCGGACGATGAACTCCTGAATCTCCCCGACGATCTCTTCGCGCCGGGCGCCGTCGACCATTCGCTGTTCGTCGAGAAGATCGTTGAGCGTGAGATTACTGAATCCGAAGGGGTTCTGCCAGCCGCCCTCCTCGCCGTACGTCGAGTGGAGGAGCGACCGAAGGAGATCCGGATCCCTCTCACTGGGGTACGGAGCCACGTACATATCGAACTCGTGATTGATCAGGATATCCCTGAGGAGAACCTCCGGATCCATCGGATTGATCCCGACGTCGAGTCCGGCTTCGGTCATGTGGTCCGCTAGCTTCGTCGCGATCTCCAGTGCGTACGGGTCGTTGTCGGTCGGGAGCGTGGCGATCGACAGCGAGATCTGCTGGGCTCGCTGTCGTCCAACCAGGTTTCGAACTTCACCGAGACAGCCGCTCGTGGCTGCGACACCGCCGGCTACGCCGGCGAGTGCAGCACGGCGACTGTACCCGGTTCGAGACATACGTTTGGCTGTAGGCCCCGAACGGATTTAAATCCCGCTTCCGGAAGCTGTCTCCTGTTCACTTGCATACTGCTTTCGTCAAGCATATTCGTCAGGTTTTCAAAAGCGAGATCACAGATAGCCGAACAGCGGGGCCGCGAGCGCGACCACCCAACCGATGGCACCGACCACGAGCGGCTGTGGGCGCTCCTCCGGGACGGTGATCGCACCCCCAACGGCGATCAGCGCGATCGCGAGAACGACTGCCGCCCGATGAAGCACGGCGCGAAGCGGCACAACGGAGACGCCCATCGCGACGAAATCGACGACGAACGCCGCTGTCAGTCCGATCGCGGCGAAGGCGAACGCCCACGCGGCGTCGGAATCGCGGCCGAGCAGGTACGCGATCGCGGGCATACCGACGACGAGAGCGACGTACAGTGGCGCAGCGACGAGTTTCGGCGAAACGTCGAACGCCATCTCGCCCGCGATACCGAGATAGCGGATCGCCGTGTACAGACCGAAGAGCGCCGCGGCGAGTGCGGTTTCGCGTCGCCGCTCGTCGACGAACGACCGCGTCGATCGGACGACGGTTCGGGTCCGCGTGGCCACGGCTAGGCCGACGAGCGGCGCGAGCCCAACGGTCATGTAGATCGCCGTCACCCATCCGTCGCTGTCCGCGGTTTCGTTTCCGAACGGGAGCCGGACGACGTCGTCGACGAACGGAGCGTCCATGAAGTCCAGCTCCAGTTCGCGCTGGGAGTCGCTGATTCCGGTGACGGTGTGGCGCAGTCGGAACCAGTCCCAGTGTTCGTCGTGAACCTGAATCGCGGTCCACTCCCCGTTCGGTTCCTCGTATCCCCGAATGTGCATCCGGTGACCGAGATACGTACCCGCGTGGAGCTGATACGACTCCTCGACCCACTGACCCTCGCCATCGACGACGAAGTACGTGTATCTCGTCGATCCTTCGGCGTCACCCCATCCGATGACGTCGGTCAGCTCGTCGGCCTCCGAATCGAACTCGATCTCGTCAAGGCTGTACGTGTCCTCGGCAGCGTCGCCCTCGTGAATCTCGTCGGCGTACCACTCGATGTCGGATCGATCGGTGAGCGCGCGGTATATCTCGTCGCCGTCGCCGTGAATCACGACGTTTATCCCGAGCGTCCGGGAGTTGTAGTCGTGCGCACGGGCGGTGTAGGGCCACAGTTCCGTGCCGCCTTCACCGGGCTCGACGAGGAGCGGCTCTTCGGGCTCGTCCGGTTCGACTCCCCACAGGGGCCACTCGGCGAGGACGACGGCACCTCCCAACGCCGCAACGAGCACGAGCGCGGCGGCGGCCCACGCGGCGTTGTCTCCGAGCTCCACCGTGGCGTCGGACATTGGCGAATATAGCCCTACGACCCACAAATATCTACGGACATCGGAACGCCGTCGCTAAGTCCCCCCGTTGCGATTGGCGGATATGGCTTACGAGTTCCGCCGCCGGCTAGTCCACGCGTCCGGGGCCGTGCTTCCCGGTGCGTATCTCCTGGATGGCTATCTCGGAGTCGGGGTCGTCACGTGGACGCTGGTCCAAGCCGTCGCCGTCGTTGGGTTAGGAGTGACGGGTGTTCTCGAGCTCCTCCGGTTGCGAATCGGTCTCGACTGGGCAATCTACGATCAGCTCACCCGCGAGTACGAACAGGACAGCGTCGCAGGGTACGCCCTCTACGTCGTCGGTGGCACCGTCGTCGTCCTGCTCTTCGACCCAATGATCGCCGTTCCGGCCCTGTTCATGCTGACGATCGGCGATCCGATCAGCGGTCTGCTCTCGTCCGGCGGCTTCCGAAAGCGCCCCCGAGTTCTCGCCGCGATGTTTCTGGTCTGTCTCGCGTTCGCGCTGCCGTTCGTCCCGCCGGTAGCCGCCGTCGCCGGCGCTCTCGGAGCGACAGTTGCGGACGGGTTCAAACCAGTCGTGGCCGGCTTCGTCGTCGACGACAACCTGTCGATCCCGGTCGTCTCGTCGGTCGCGATGTGGGCGACAGTCGAGATAGCGACCGGGGGAATCGTCTGAGTCGGGATCGAGAACAGCAATATACGTACTGCCATTCAACGGGAGCTATGCCACCAGATCGCACGTATCTGAAGCAATCCGAGCGCTCGACCCTGGAGATCCCTCGAGAGGTGACCGAATCGGTCCGCGAAATCGTCGACACGGTCAGGGAACGCGGCGACGAGGGAGTTCGGGAACTCACCCGGAAATTCGACGACGTCGAACGGGACGACCTGCGCGTCAGCGAGGAAGAACTCGCCGACGCCGCCGAGGCGCTGTCGACGTCCGAGCGACGAACGATCGACAACACGATCGAGAACGTCAGGGCGTTTCACGACGAACAGCTCGCGAACCTGAGCGGTTTCGAGACGGAGTTCGAACCCGGTATCACGCTCGGAACGGATCTCGTCCCGGTCGAAACGGCCGGCGTCTACGTCCCCGGCGGCCGCCATCCGCTGGTGGCGGCGCCCGCGATGACGATCGTCCCGGCGGTCGTCGCCGGCGTCGACCGCGTCGTCGCCTGCGCACCGCCGCAGCCGGACGGAAGCGTTCAGGCGGCTCAGCTGTACGCGATGGACCGCGCCGGCGCCGACGAGGTGTACGTCGCCGGCGGTGCACAGGCGATCGCGTCGATGGCGTACGGTACCGAGACGATCCCCGCCGTCCGGAAGGTCACCGGACCGGGGAACGTCTTCACGACGGAGGCCAAGCGGCAGGTGTACGGACACGTCGGGATCGATTTCCTCGCCGGACCGACGGAGGTGCTCATCGTCGCGAACGACTCCGCCGATCCGTCGCTCGTCGCGACGGACCTGCTCGCACAGGCCGAACACGATCCGCGCTCCCGACCGGTTCTCGTCTCGACCGACAGGGCTCTCGCGACGGCGACCGTCGATGCGCTCCACGAACAGCTCCCGGATCTCCGAACTGAGGAGACGGCGAGGGAGTGCTGGGAGAACAACGGCGAGGTGATACTGGTCGAGGATCTCGAGGCAGCCGCCGAGGTCGCGAACGACTACGCCATGGAACACCTGCAGGTGATGATCGACGAGCCGGAGCGAATCGCCGGCGAGCTCAGAAACTACGGATCGCTCTTCCTCGGACACCACGCCCCGGTCGTCTTCGGCGACAAGGCGGTCGGGACGAACCACACGCTTCCGACGCTCGAAGTCGCGGCGTACAGCGGCGGAATCAACGTCACCACGTATCTACGGGTGCTCACTCGCCAGCAGCTGACCGAGGACGGCGCAGATTCGATCGCGCCGTGGGCGGCGCGGATCTGCGAGCTGGAAGGCACCCACGCTCACCAGATATCCGCCGAGCGGCGGATCGTCTCCGCGGAGAGCCGCGAACTCGCTCGCGAACTCGAGTTGCGCTCCGGCGGTGGCGTCGATCTCTCCGAGGAGTGAGCCGACGACAGCACTTTGCTCGTCGGTCGCGTACGGAACCCATCCCGTCATGGAGATCGATCCGAACGCCGACGGCCGCTCGATGTACCGCACGCTGACCGGGTTGATCGTTCCGCGTCCGATCGGCTGGATCAGCACGACGAGTGCGGACGGAACCGACAACCTCGCTCCGTACAGCTTCTTCAACGGGGTCAGTATCGACCCGCCGGTGGTGATGTTCGCCCCGCTACCGAGGCCACACGGACACACGGACACGGCAGCGAACGTCCGGGAGACCGAAGAGTTCGTCGTCAACGTCGTCACTCACGAGTTCGCCGAAGCGATGAACGAGACGAGCGCGACAGTTCCCGAATCGGAGAGCGAGTTCGATGCTGCGGAACTGAATCGCGAACCGTCACGTGCCGTCGCCCCGCCCCGCGTTTCGGGAATCGCCGCGGCGCTCGAGTGCGAGCTCTACGAGCTGGTCCCGGTCGGCGACGGTGCCGCGGTTCTCGGCGAAGTCGTTCACGTTCACGTTCGGGACGACGTCACCACTGACGGGAACGTCGACACCGAAAAGCTCGACGTCGTCGGCCGGTTGGCTGGCGGCGGCTACGACCGGGTGACGGACCGATTCGAGATGGCCCGCCCGGATTAGACGATCTCGCGTTCGGTGCCGTACCACAGCATCGACGCCTCGAGGTCGATGAACCGCCGTTCGTCCTCGTAGAGCGCCCGCGCCGCCGCCGCTCCGTCGTCCGTGCGCTGGGCCGATCGCATCGCGTCGACGCTCTCGAACCACAGCTCGGCGACGCCGTCGAACGCGAGCGGACGCGCGTTCCGAGTCGAACGGATCCCCTCCTGGAGCGCCGGTTCCTCGAGCGCCGGGACCTGAACGTACCGCTCGATCCCGAGCGTCTCGGCGTGTTTCGCGACGAGCGGGCCGTGATCGTCCCGCCAGTAGTCGTCGAACGCCTCTCGGGATCGATCCGAGCGTCGACGGACGCAGTAGGTGAGCTTCAGCATCTCAGTGGCCGCGGAATCCCTCGACGAACTCCTCGGCCGTTCGGTCGCCGGCGGCGAACTCGGCCGCTCGCTCGTCGATCGCGTCGGTATCGAGGACGTCGCGCTCGACCACGAGCCGTTCGAGCGCCTCACACCACTGCTCGTAGTAGGTCGTTTCGGCGTCGTCGGCGTAGGCGGACGGCGCCGTCGCCTCGACGGCGTCGATCAGCCGCTCCTGGAACGCGGACCACTCGAAACCGGCCCCGTCGTCGTAGAGTGCGACCGCGACTGCGAAGCCGCGGGCCTGCCACGGTGCCTCGAACGTCGGCCGTTCCTCGCCGGTCAGCTCCGAGAGCGACGCCCCCGGATCGCCGAACTGACCGGGTTCGGTCACCCCACCGTCCGAGGCCGTTCGCGGGAGTCGCTCGACGCCGATCATCGCGTTCCGGGTGACGAGCGCTGCCAGTTCGTCCCCGTCGAGATCCTCGGTCCCCGACGGGCGCTGGGGCAACACCATGTACCGGATCTCGGAGCTGGAGTCCCACACGTTGACGTCGGTCTCCGCGTCGAGATCGAGACCGAACTCCGAGAGGACGGCGCGCGGTTCCCGAACCATCCGCGAGCGGTAGGCCGGCGTCTTATACCACGTCGGTGGCAGTCCCAGAAGCGACCACGGGTAGCACGAACAGAGCGTACAGACGACGGCGTTGTGGACGGCGTCGGTGTTCTCCTTGACGTCGATGTGCTGGACGCCGACGTCGAAGTCGAACGCCTCGAGCGCCGCGTCGGCGTCCTCGAGCAACTGCCGTTTGAACGCAGGATCGGTCCACGCGCGAGCGACGACGCGAGCCCCGTTCATCGGACCGACGTCGTGCTCGTAGGAGGCGATCACCTCGTCGATCGCGTCCGTCGAGACGAACCCCTTCTCGATGAGGAGCGACTGGAGGGCTCGAACGCGCGGTCGGACGTCGTCGGCCGTCTCGTCGTCGTGGGCGTGATCGTGGCCGTGGCCGTCACTCATCGTCACCACCCCGCAGTTCGAGATACGGCTCCCAGAGATCGACGTGGATCACGTCGTCGTCGTCCTCTGCGTCCGGTCCCCACAGCTCCGTCGCCGGGAACCCGACCGTGTACAGCGGCTCGGCTCGCTCCTCGCCGTGCGCGTTCGCGTCCGGGAAGACGTGTACTCCGTGTACGGTCGTTATCTCGCCGGCGGCGCGCCGGACGTACCGTGGACAGCGCGTGTGGCCCTCCGGGTGATCGTTCCGAACGCGAACCGGATCGCCGACGGAGAGCTGCGGCTCGTCGCCGGGACGTTCGTAATCCGCGGAGCGTTCGAAGGCAGCCCGCGCCTTCTCGGTTAGCCCCGGATCGGATCGCTCGGGAACGGCCTCTGGAGGCTCCTCGATCGCCTCCCGCAGTTCGGTCTCGGAGAGTTCCCCCTTCTCGACGAGCAGCGTCTCGAGCGCTGCGAGCCACCGCTGGAAATACGTCGAGCCGAGATACGTCGCGGGCTCGATGCGCTCTATCGCGTGGCGCTTCTCGTCGAGGTTGTTCAGTCCGCGGGCGCGAGCGAGTTTGTCCATCGCGTAGACGGCACGCTCCCAGTCGGCGTGGAACTGGGCGTCGTCGCCGACGTCGACGGAGCCGAACCCGTGCATTCCTCCCATGTCGTGGACGCCGTTCATGGCTGGCGGGTTGGTCGGGACCTCGCAAATAGGTTTGGTACGGGGCAGCAATCCGCAGAGAGAACGTCTACAGGTTCTCGCCCTGGTAACTTCCGTCATACGTTCCGTCTCCCTCGCCCGCCGCGAGGACTAGCTGGGCGATCCGGGCCCCGGCCTCGATCTCGATGCCCCGGTGAACCTGAAGCAACCCTTCGCCCTTCCCCTCGTAGCCGGCGTCCCACACGGCCGTGTTGAGCATGCAGGAGTTGCGCATGAGTGACGAACGGGGGTAGATAAAGCCGACGTGATCGGCCGGGATCGAAACGACCTCCGCGTACTGGACGACGTATCCCCCCGGCGAGAGGTAGTACGTCCCGCCGTCAACGTCGGTCTCGGCGGGGTCGACGCGACGGCGGCGACGGGCGCCGATCGTCTTCCCGGAGCGTCCGATCCGTCCGGGCTCGCGCTGTTCGTAGACGGCCTCGAGGGTGAGATCGACGCCGTTGGGCTGTATCTGTTCGTCGGTCGTCGGCGAAACCTGATCGGCGACGAATCTCCCACTTCGATACATACTACGGGCTCTCCGCCCGCCCGGAAGTCGTTTGCGCTCGGCTCCGACCGCCTTTTTACCGTCCGGCACACAACCGCGACGTATGGACGCAGATACCTTCGAGAAGCAGAAGTACGTCGAACTCTTCCCGCAACTTCAGCAGGCGTACAAGAACGCGTTCAACCGCGTCAACGAGCGGTACGACTCGACGCTCGTTCACGGCATCGACCAGCAGGTGCTCAACGAATCCGAGCCGTTCTACGACGCCGAAGACGGTTTCTATCTCGAGCTACCGGAGGATCCGTACGATCGACTGACCGGCGTACTGGTCGACGAGGAGAAGTTCGAGGCCGTACTCGAAGCGTACGTCGACGAGATCGAGCGGGAACTCGAACGAGCGTTCGACGGGTAGTACTAATCGCAGGCGCCGTTCCAGATTCCGAGTCCCCCGTCGGACTCGATTCGTACCAGCGCGCGAACGCAGTCGGCGTCCTCGCGCACGCCGTCGGTGAGTTCTGCCCGTTCGATCTCCGCGTCGTCGAGTCGAACGCTGAGCCGGAACTCCGAGGCCGGTTCCTCGAACCGGTCGACGATCGTCGCGCTCGTTCCGGCGTCGAGGTCGTGAACCTCGAGGAGACCGACCTCGCCGTCGGCCTCGAGCGCGAGCTGAACGCGGTGGTCGTCGTCGTGATCGTTCTGAACCTGTAGCTCGCCGAGTTCGACTGCCCCGTCCGGAACGTCCCGGTCCGCTCCGGAGTCAGACTCGGAGTCGGAATCGGAATCCTCGTCGCTTCCGAGGGCGCCAAGACAACCCGCGCCGGAAGCGGTAACGGCAGCGACGGCGAGTAGCTGGCGGCGGGTGGACATACCGCTACTGCGGTCCACCGAACGCTTAAAGCCACGTCAGACGCTCGTCCGCCGAACGCCGATCGACCGCCCGAACGTGTTCGAGCCAAATCTTCATACGGCTGGGCTGCATACGACCGACTATGAGTACCGAAACCGCCGATACCGACGAGGAACTCCGCGAACGGATCAGCAACTTCCTCCGGCGCAACTTCCCCCAGATTCAGATGCACGGAGGCAGTGCCGCGATACAGAACCTCGACCGCGAGAACGGCGAGGTGACAGTGATGCTCGGCGGCGCCTGCTCCGGCTGCGGTATCTCGCCGATGACCATTCAGGCGATCAAATCCCGCATGACCCAGGAAATCCCCGAGATCAACACCGTCCACGCCGACACCGGAATGGGTGGCGACGGCGGCGGCATGTCGCCGTCGTTCCCCGGCCACGAGTCGTCCGACGACGGCGACGTCGACGAAGGACCGCAAGCGCCGTTCTGAGCCGCCGCGTTCCGTTCGACCGTCGAACCGTGAGGAGTGACCCGTAGCGGTGCCACCACGCAACGTCCTTCTCGTCGTCCTCGATACGGTCCGGAAGGACCACCTGACGCCGTACGGTTACGACGAGCCGACGACGCCGGTTCTGGAGTCGTTCGCCGACGAAGCGGTCGTCTACGAGCAGGCGGTCGCGCAGGCTCCCTGGACGCTGCCCGTTCACGCGTCGCTTTTCACGGGAACGTATCCGAGCGAACACGGTGCGACTCAGGAGTCACCGTATCTCCCCGAAGGGATCGGAACGCTCCCGGCAGCCGTCTCGGCGATGGGATACGAGACGGCGTGTTACTCCGCGAACGCGTGGATCACGCCGTACACGCGGTTGACAGACGGGTTCGATCGCCACGACAACTTCTTCGAGGTGCTCCCTCGTGACGCGCTCTCGGAGACGCTGGCGGCCGGCTGGCAGCGCCTCGTCGACAGCGACCGGCTGCGCGGTATCGCCGACCGAACAGTCCAACTCGGAAACGTCCTCCACGAGCGCCTCGCAGCCGACGGCCGGGCGGATTCGAAGACGCCCGCCGTGATCGATCGACTGCTCGAAACGATCGGCGACGGCGATCGGTGGTTCGCGGTCGCGAATCTGATGGACGCGCATCTCCCGTACCATCCGCCGGAGCGATATCGTGAGACGTTCGCGCCGGGCGTCGATCCGAACGCCGTCTGTCAGAACCCGAAAGCGTTCAACGCCGGCGTCCGATCGATCGACGACGACGAGTGGGACGCGATCGGGGGGCTCTACGACGCCGAGATACGGCACATGGACGCCGAGATCGGACGCCTCTTCGATCGGATGAAAACGATCGGGGAGTGGGAGGAAACCGTCGTGATCGTCTGTGCCGACCACGGCGAGTTACACGGCGAAGACGGCCTCTACGGACACGAGTTCTCGGTCCACGAGTCGCTCGTCAACGTTCCACTTCTGGTCAAACACCCCGACGTGGAACCGGGGCGCCGAACCGAACAGATCGAACTGGTGGACGTCTACGACACCGTCCTCGAGGCGACCGGCGCGACCGGGGCCGCCGAGCGAGTCGGTGCCCGTCCGTTCGAGCCGGAGCGGTCGCTCCGTTCGGGCGAGCGACGGCTCGCGGACGGGGAGTACGCCTTCGTCGAGTACGCACGCCCACTCGTCGAGTTGCGACAGCTGGAGACGAGGGCGTGGCGGGCGGGAATCGAACTGGATCGTGACTCGCGGTTCTACTCGCGGTTCCGCGCCGTCCGCAGTCCGGAGCTCAAATACGTCCGTGGCGATCGAGTCACCGATACGGCCGTCCGACTCGAGACGGATTCCGATCCGGAGGAATTGGCACGTGTCGACGGCGACGAACGGGCGATCGAGCCGCTCCGATACGCGCTCGATCGGTTCGAACGCCGCGTCGGTGGGTGGCCCGACGAAGCTGGGGACGCTGCGGTCGCACTCGAGGGGCTGGACGACGCGACCCGCGATCGGCTTCGGGAGCTCGGCTATCTGGAGTGATCGAACCGCGAGAGTACGCTCCGAATCGAACCGTCGGTCTCGCGGACACCGAGTAGCAAGACGGCGAACAGAACGAATCCGACGGCTCGGACGAACAGATCGGCCGAGAGCGTGAAGAGGGAGCCGCCTCCCGGACCGACGCCGGCGGCGGCGAACAACCTCCGAAGTTCTTGTCTATAATTATCGAATATTATAGTCTTGTAACGTATTTAAAATTCCTCGAAAGTTCCACGATAGAGGATGTATGTATATTTATCTTGTTTATAAATCGAATTTGTAATATTCCGTCGGCTGTGAGAGTCGACTACCCGAGAATATCCGCGCTATCGGTCGGAGAACCAGCCGTAGAGCTGTGCGTCGACGTACTCCCCGTCGATCAGGTAGTGATCTTTCAGCACCCCTTCCGACTCGAAGCCGATCTTCTCGAGAACGCGCATCGACGGAGGGTTGGTCTCGAAGACGCGGGCAACGAGCTTCCGGAGGCCGAGTTCCTCCGCGGCGTACTCGACCGTGAGCCGGGCCGCCTCGGTCGCGTAGCCGTTCCCCTGCTCGTCCGGCGCCACGAGATAGCCGAGTTCGGCCCGGTCGGCGACCTCGTCGATCCGAAAGAGGAAAACGAGTCCCACCGGCTCACTGTCGTCACAGGCGAGTAGATACGTCGTTCCCTCGGAGGAGATCACCTCGACGACATCCTCGCGCGTGTACGGTCGCTGCTTGTTGATTCCGCGACGAACCGCCGGATCGTTGAACTGTCGGTGAACGAAACCGTGATCCTCCGGTTCGACGGGGTTGAGCGTTAGCCGCTCGCCGCGTCGAAAGATCGGACCGGGCATACGTGCGATTCGATCCACGCTGAATTAAACGGTCCGCCGGGAGCGGACGGTTTTTCCACCGACGACACGAACCGGCGTCCATGTACGACGGACCGGTTCTCGACAACCACCTCCACCTCGATCCGGTGAACGGGCGCGGCGCCGCGGCGGCCGCCGATTTCGCGCGAGCGGGCGGCACCCATCTCAACGTGCTCAACAAACCCTCCTGGAACCTCGTCGGCGACGTCGACGACGCCGACGGCTTCCGGGAGGCGTTCGAACTCACGGTCGAGGTGACCCGCGAGGCCGACGAACATCTCGACGGACGCGCGTGGCCGGTGCTCGGCGTCCATCCGGCGCTGATATCCCGGCTCGTCGACCGCGGCTACGATCCCGACGGGGCCGCCGAGCTGATGAAGACCGGTCTCGACGTCGCCGCGGAGTTCGTCGCCGACGGTCCGGCGCTAGCGATCAAATCCGGACGACCGCACTACGACGTCGACGACGCGGTTTGGGACGCCTCGAACGACGTCATGCGCCACGCCTTCGACCGCGCCGCGTCGGTCGGCTGCGCAGTGCAACTGCACACCGAAGACGGCGAGGAGTTCGTCGACGTCGCCGAGTGGGCAGAGAGCGCCGGACTCCCGCGCGAGCGGGTCGTGAAACACTACTCGGGCGGTTACGTCGAGGGACCGATCCCGAGCGTCATCGCCGATCGGGAGGCGCTCGAACGAGCTGCCGAGGGCGAGTGGCCGTTCCTCGTGGAGACGGACTTCATCGACGATCCGGATCGGCCGGGGGCGGTACTCGGCCCGAAGACGGTACCCAAGCGAACGCGTTGGCTGTCCGAGGCGGGATACGACGACGCGCTCCGACGGGCCCACGTCGAAACGCCGGCCCGGGTGTACGGCGTCGACACCGTGGCGACGCTCGGGTAGGGCGAAGCCACAACGTACTTCGGCGTCCGGAACGACAGCGTTCGGTATGTCAACTGACTCGGAGGCCACACCGCCGCTGGTCCACGGCGCCGTCGTGGGCGCCGTAGCGTGGTTCACGGGCTACGTCCTCACGTTCGCGGTCGCGGGCACGGAGATCCGGGAGTCGCCGCTGAACGCGATCATCGAACTCACCGAGGGGGAGCCGGCAACCTACGAGTTGGTCGGCTGGGTGTTCTTCAACGCCCACTTCGTCGACATCGTCTACACCGGGATCGGACGGGCGCTCCCGGCGTCGTACATCGGTGGTGACGGCTTTTCGAACGTGCTGTATCTCGTTCCGCCCGCCCTGCTCGTCGCCGGCGGGTTGGCGACCGCCCGGATACGGGGGATCGAGGATCCGACCCGCGGCGCCGCCGTCGGCGCGCTCATCGCACCGGGTTACTTCGTGCTCTGTCTCGTCGGGGTGTTCCTCTTCCGGGTGAGCGCGGTCGGCGCGACGGGGGAACCGGAGTTCCTCACCGGCGTCATTCTGGCGGGAATCATCTACCCAGCCGTCTTCGGCGCTATCGGCGGCGGTATCGCGGGGAAAACGAGCGAGCGCACCGTCGACGACGCGGACACCTCATAGCTCCACGGCGACGATCTCGCCCCACGGCTCGAATCCGCACCGCTCGTAGAAGCGGTACGCACGCCCGTTGTCGGGATCGACGTCGAGGAGAAGACGATCGAGCGGGAGCGCCTGTTCGCGAGCGAGGTCGACGGCGGCGTCGACCAGTTCGTCGGCGACGCCGGTACCGCGGTAGTCGGGAGCGACGTAGAGTTCGTTGATCACCGCGGCGTCCCAGATAAAGGAGAGCCGCTCGGGGAGGACGAACACGTAGCCGATCGGTTCGTCCTCGACCGCGAGCGTGACGCACCGCTCGTCGTCAGCGACGCAGCGGTCGACCCACTCGAGCCAGCGCGACCGGTACTCCTCGGTGAGCTTCCCCTCGTAGAGGTCCGCCTTCAGTTCGCCGCCAGTTCCGGCGCCGAGGGTCGTCTCGAAGGCGTGCTTGAGCCCCCAGAGGGCGTTTCGGTCGGTGGACGGATCGTACGGACGGAGTCGAACGTCATCGCTCATCGTCCGACTCCGACGGGAGCGGGGACTGTAACTGCTTCGCGATCAGCGTGAACGCGCCCGCGACGACGAGAAACAGCTGCCACCCCTGAACGGCGATCGGTGCCCGCCTGTCGATCGGTGCGTCGGGGTCGTCGGCGGGCGAGGGATCCACCGGGCTGGGGACGTGAGTGTCGGCCGTCGTTCCGCCCTGTCCGGCGTCGACGATCCGATCGCCAGTCGTGGGATCCTCGCCGATCGTGAGGAACGTCTGGACGAACCCGTCCGTCGTCGAGAGATACGCCTCGCCGTCGAGGGAGAAGAACCGATCGTACAGCGGATAGAGGGGATTGATGCCGTCGAGATGGGCCAAATCGAGGAACAGATGCGCGAAGACGTGTGCGAACAGCGCGACCCATGCGACCCAGACGCCGTAGGCGCCCCAGCGCCGTCTGATCGCCGACTCCTCGCGGTTCGTCTCCCAGTAGAGGACGATCGCGGCGACGGCGGGCAACAGGAGGTTGTGCAGCAGCGACCGGTGAGCACCGTCGAGGAACCACCCCGCGGCCGTATCTGCTTCGGGAATCACGAGCACGACGAGAACGACTGCGAGCGCCTTCGGGCCGTAGTAGCCGCGGAGGAGTCCAGCGACGAGCAGCGCCGCGAACCCGACGTGGACGACCGTCGACGGCATCAGCGCCCCTCCGGCGGCCAGCGCCGCTCGACGACGAACCGGGCGATCAGCGTCGCCGCTGCACTGACGACGATGACGAGATGGTAGCCGAAGTCGACGAGCCGAAGCCGCCGCTCGCCGTCAGTCGGTGACAACCAGCTATCGACGCGGTGGTCCGAAGCCTCGCCGAGATACCACAGTGGGAGCGCTCCGTCGCTTTCCGGCCGGAGATAGGTGAAGACGACGCCCTCCTGCGTCGAGAGAACGAACTTCCCCGAGATACCGTAGACGGCGTCGGAGAGCGGAAAGAGCAGCGTGATCCCCTCGACGGTGAAGAGATCGAGCCCGATGCCGGCGACGAGATAGGAGGCGAGTGCGACCCACGCGACTCGGACGCCGTAGGCGCCCCACCGTTCACGGAGCCACGACTGCTGTCGGTTCGTCTCCCAGTAGAGTAAGAGGGTAACTGCCGTAGGGATCAACAGAGTGTGGAACGCGGCGTTCGTCGCACCCGGAAGGAGCGGCTCCAGCAGTACGTCGGCGTCCGGGAGTGCCGCGGCCGCGGCGACGATCGCGATCGATCGGCGGTCGAAGGCCGCCCCGAGCAGCGCACAGCCGAGCAGGACGCCGACGGCGACGTTGACCAGCGTCGGCGGCATGCCCGCCGGTTGGTTCCCGTCGACTTAAAACCGCCGCCGTTTGCGGATTGCTCGTACGAGAAGAATTTTGTCCTTAGGGATCAAACAGTATACTGCGCGGGACCGCCGTGCTGGAGCCCGACGGGTCGGAACCGTCGATCGAGGGCACCTGATCGTCACCGACCCGTCGCGCCCGATTCGCCGGAAACGGCGAGGATTTTTGATCCCTGACCACCGAGCCACGGACGTGTTCCCTGGGATCGCGGAGTACGGTGTGGATGTCCACGTCGCCGAATCGGACGTCGAGGCGTTACTCGAGGTGACGCCCGACGACGTCGCGGCGTCGCCGACGCTCTCGTTCGCGAGGAACGTCTTCGTCCCGCTCACGACGGCGTGTCGGTACACCTGCAGCTACTGCACCTACTACGATCCGCCGGGACAGGCGTCGCTGTTGACGCCGGCGGAGGTCCGAGAGATCTGCGAGCGAGGCGCCGAGGCCGGCTGTACGGAGGCACTTTTCACCTTCGGCGACGATCCCGACGACAGATACACGGAGATCCACGCCCAACTCGACTCGCTGGGTCACGACTCGATCCACTCGTATCTCCGGGAGGCCTGCGAGATCGCGCTCGACTGCGGCCTGTTGCCACACTCGAACCCCGGCGATCAGAGCCGCGAGCAGATGTCGATCGTCGCCGATCTGAACGCCTCGATGGGCGTCATGCTGGAGACGACCGCCGAGATACGGGCCCACGGCGGACCGCGAGCGAAATCCCCCGGTCAGCGACTCAACACGCTCGACATCGCCGGCGAACTCGGCGTCCCGTTCACCACCGGGATCCTCGTCGGCGTCGGGGAGAGCTGGCGCGACCGTGCCGAGTCGATCCTCGCGATCCGCGAACTCCACGAGCGCCACGGACACGTCCAGGAGATCATCGTCCAGCCGGTCGTGAACAACGAGCGATGGCGAGGCGGATCGCCCGACGTCGAGACGATGCGCCGGGTGACCGCAATGGCGCGGGCGGGGCTTCCCGGGGAGGTGAGCATCCAGTCGCCGCCGAACCTCGCACCGGTTCGGAAGCTTTTGGACTGCGGGGTCGACGATCTCGGCGGCGTCTCGCCGATCACCGACGACCACATCAATCCGGAGTACGCCTGGCCCGCACTGCGGGAACTCAAGGAGATCGCCGAGGAGGCGGGGGTTCCACTGGAGGAGCGGCTCCCGGTTCACGAGCGCTATCTCACCGAGCAGTGGCTCTCCGACCGGATTCGGCGAGCGATCGCCGACGGCGACTTCCCGGGTATCGACGACGAACTGCTCGCAGCGGTCAGCGCGGAGTAGTCAGTCGTCGTCGCACCGCGCCGTCGGCACGTTCCGTGATCTCGATCGCCTCGCCGAACTCGACCGTCGCGTACGCACCGGAGAGCCCGGCACCTGGGCGGGCTCTATTAAAAGCGCTCACGATCACGTTGTCAGTCCCGTCGTAGCGGACGTGAGCCGGCTCGTGGACGTGGGCCGAGAGAACGAGATCGACACCCTCGGTCTCCGAGAGAACGGCGTTGACCTCGCGTTTGTCCCCGCAAACGGCCCGTTCGGGTTCGTCGGCGAACCAGGGGTTTCCTTCGAGATCCAGATGACAAATCGGGTGGTGGACGAGCAATACGTCGGCGGGCTCATCGAGGAGCGTGCGACGGAGGAAGTCCCTCCCGTCCCGACCGACCTCACCGCGGGATCCACCGAGTCGCGGCGCGGCGGAGTCGAGGTAGACGACCCTCCCGTCTCCGACTCGCTCGACGCCGTAGGCCGGCTCCTCGAGCAGCGCAGTCAGATCCCCGTTCGAGAGGTTGGCCACGTCGTGGTTGCCTCGCAGATACGTCACCGGAGCGCCCCGGCCCTCGAGGGACGCCCGGAGCCGCTCGATCCGTTCGGCGTCGCGGTCGGCCGTCGACGCCTCGAGTATCAGGTCACCGAGGACGAACAGCCGCTCGGCGCCGTCGTCGACGAGTCGGTCGGCGACCCGCTCCAGCTCCGACAGCACCGTCTCGTCGTCGCCGTATCCCAGGTGAACGTCGGAGACGACGCCGAACTGCATCACAGTAGTGGGGTTCCGTCGGCCTTCGGACCGAGTTCGGGACCGATCACGTCCGCGTCGGGATCGACGCGGCGACGGGTTTCGTAATCCGTCGACCGCTCGACGGGCACTCGACCGATCGAGGCGATCATGTCGGCGTACTCCCGGAACGAACGGAACTCGCCGTAGTCACCGCCGGCTCGCTTCGTGATCTCCTCGGAGAGGATCGTCCCCATGAAATCGTCGGCACCGCAGTTGAGCATCTTCAACCCCTGGGTGTCGCCGTATTTGACCCACGACGACTGGATGTGGTCGACGTTGTCGAGATAGAGTCGCGAGACGGCGATCATCAGTTCGTCCTCGTGGATCGTCGCGCCGTCCTCGACCATCCCGCGCTCGGCCAGCGGCGTGTTCGGGTGGACGAACGAGAGCGGGACGAACTCGGTGATGTTGTCCGTTCGATCCTGCAACTCGCGGATTCGGTCGAGATGCATCACCCGATGGGCCTCGTTGTCGACGTGGCCGTACATGATCGTCGAGGTGGTGTCGAGGCCGACGGTCGCTGCCGCCTCCATCGCCTCGAGCCACTCCTCGGTGCCGATCTTGCCCGGACAGATCACGTCCCTGACCTCCTCGACGAGGATCTCCGCGGCGGTGCCGGGAACGCTATCGAGGCCCGCTTCCTTCAGGCGGCGGAACACCTCCTCGTAGCTCCACTCCGTCGCGCGCCGGGCGTGGTAGGCCTCCTCCGGCGTCATCGAGTGGACGTGGGCTCCCGTCTCGCTCATCGCGGCCATCTGTTCGACGTACGTTCCGGGATCGACGTCGTAGGCGCTCGGCGGCTTGTAGTTGACGTCGCCGCGCTCGGATTCGGGAACCGCCTCGAGGATCTCGCGGTGCTCCTCGTCCAGGGCGAACGCCGGGTGGAGCCCGGACACCGACGTCACCTCGTAGACGCCGCGCTCGATGGCGTCGGCGACGATCTCGCGGGACTCCGCAGGCGTCTTGGTAAAGCCCGCGTTCTCGCCGTCGTAGTCGGCCTCGAACCGCTGGGCTGCGTCCTTGAAATTACAGAAGAGACAGCCGACGTTGCACGCGGTCGTGACGTTGTTGTTGATGTTGGCGACGAAGGTGACCTCCTCGCCGACGACCTCGGCGCGGCGACGATCGGCCGCTTCGAGGACCAGTTCCTTGCGCTTTCGATCGATCCCTCGAACGTCGGTACCGGTGGTAATGAGTTCGATACCGTCGGCGATCGAGAGTCGCTGGCCGTTGCGGGCGTTCTCGAGGGCGTTCTCGAACGACTGATCGGTCTCCGGGCGGTGTTCGAACCCGAAGCGTCCGCGCGGCACGTTCGCCGACGTTTCGAACGCGTCCATACCCACCCCTCTGGAGGCGGAGATAAAAACACCACCGGGTACCGGAGCCGCTAGGTGACCGGGGCGCCGGCGATGCTCGTCTGCATCGCGTCACTGTTGTAGGCCGATCCGCCGTCCCCGTCCGGCGTCATGAGAACGAGGCCCGCGGAGCCGTCGACCGCGTCGCCGAACTCGTCAATCGCCGCCTCGGCGGCGCGTTCGGCACCATACCCGTCGTCCAGTAGCTCGACGGCCCGCCTCGAGAGCGTCGTTCGGGCGATGTCCTCGCCGGCACCGGTCGCGCTTGCGCCGCCCGCGGCGTCGCAGTAGAACCCCGAACCGATCTGCGGAACGTCGCCGACCCGGCCGGCGAGCGCGAGCCAGCGACCCCCCGTCGACGTCGCTGCGGCGACGACGTCGCCGTCGGTGGCCACCGAACCGACCGTGTCGTGACCTTCGCCGAACCGCTCGCGAACCCACTCGGTCTGCTCGCGGGCGTCGCCTTCGGGATGGGAGTCGAGTTCGTCCCACCGCGCCCGACTTGCCTCGGTCCAGAGGTCGACGCCCACGTCGACGTCGAACGCGGCCGCGAGATCGACCGCGTGAACACCGGCGACGAGTACGTGCGGCGTCTCCTCCTTGACGATCCTCGCGACGTCGACGGCGTGCTCGACCCCCGGCATCGAACAGGCGGCGCCTGCCGCTCGATCGTCGGTCATCAGTCCCGCGTCGGTCCGAACGTAGCCGTCGGATTGGACTGCCGAACCGACGCCGGCGTTGAACCGCGGACTGGATTCCAGTACGTTGATCGCGGTACAGACGGCGTCGGTCGGCGTCGGTTCGTCGACGGCCGTCGAGGCAGCGTCGTCGAGGACGGCCTGCCGCTCGTCGGGCTCGTCGGGTGAAGCGCCCGCACCCCCGTGAACGATTACACGCATACTCCGCACTCATGGCGGCACGGATTAACTCCCACGGTCCACCACGTATCCAACATTAATATTCGTGTAGAAACCGATGGCGGAACGGTACGCCTTTCAGGGGGCCGCGAGAACCGCCGACATATGGGATTCGATAAAGTCGAGGTTCCCGACCAGGGAACGAAGGTGGAGGTAACCGACGATGACGAGCTGGTCGTCCCCGACGACCCGATCATCCCGATCATTCACGGTGACGGGATCGGGACGGACGTCGGGCCCGCAGCGCAGAAGGTTCTGGAAGCGGCCGCCGAGGAGACCGGTCACGAGATCAACTGGATGCGCGTCTACGCCGGCGAATCCGCCCGCGAGATGTACGGCGAGAACCTGCCTGACGACACCGTCGAGGCGATACGCGAGTACCGCGTCGCCATCAAGGGTCCGCTGACGACACCGGTCGGCTCCGGCTTCCGCTCGCTGAACGTCGCGCTCCGCAAGAAGCTCGATCTCTACACGAACGTCCGACCGACGTACTACATCGACGGGGTTCCCTCGCCGGTCAAACACCCCGAAAAGATGGACATGGTCTCGTTCCGAGAGAACACCGAGGACGTCTACGCCGGCATCGAGTGGGAGGCCGGAACCGACGAGGTCCAGAAGGTTCGAGAGTTCATCGAAAAGGAAATGGGCTTCGACGAGACCATCCACGACGGACCGGTCGGGATTGGCATCAAGCCAATCACGGAGTTCGGAACGAAGCGGCTCGTCCGCAACGCGATCGATTACGCCCTCGAGAACGACCGCGACTCGGTGACGCTCGTCCACAAGGGCAACATCATGAAGTTCACCGAAGGGCAGTTCCGCGACTGGGGCTACGAGGTCGCCGAAGAGGAGTACGGTGATGAGGTCATCACCGAGGACACGCTCTGGGAGGAGCGCGACGGCGAGGCGCCGGACGACGCCGTCGTCGTCAACGACCGCATCGCGGACAACATGCTCCAGCAGATCCTCACCCGCACCGACCAGTACGACGTGCTGGCGATGCCGAACCTCAACGGCGACTACCTCTCGGACGCCTGTGGCGCCCAGATCGGCGGGCTCGGGATCGCCCCCGGCGCCAACATGGGCTACGGCCGCGTCCTCGCCGAACCGGTCCACGGCTCGGCACCGAAGTACGCCGGCCAGGACAAGGTCAACCCGAGCGCGATGATCCTCTCGGGCCGCATCATGCTCGAACAGCTCGGCTGGGACGACGCCGCGGATCTCGTTCACGACGCCCTTGAGGAGACCGTCAGCGCCAAGAAGGTGACGTACGACATCCACCGACAAATCGAGGGCGGCGAGAAGCTCGCCACCAGCGAGTTCGCCAACGAGATCGTCGAGAACATCCGCAGCCTCGCCTGATCGGCAGGACTGATCGTTCGCTCGAATTTCCGCTCTGTCAACGACGGCGAGCCACCGCTACTCCGCCCAGTCAGGGTTGGGCCGCGGTGGCGAGAATATATCCACCCCTCGGACGGTCGTCTCACCCCGGTTTTCGACGGCGTGGGGCTCGTCGCCGGGGATCGTGTAGGAGTCGCCCGGCCCCGCTTCGATCGCCTCGCCGTCGACGACGAAGGTCAACGTCCCCTCGAAGATGTATCCGCACTGTTCGTGCGGGTGGCTGTGCTCGGGAATCTCGGTCCCGGGGTGGATCTCGTACGGCTGTACGCTCATCCGCTCCCCGCTGGCCAACTGGGCGAGCTCTGCACCTTCGACCGCTTCGACGACGTCCCGTTCCGCGAGTCCGACGCGTTCCATACCGACGCCCACTCCCGGAGCCACGTTAAGCGTTCGGTGGATTCAACAGTCCGTCACTCCCACGTCGACGCATGTACTCGGTCGTCGGCTGTCGGGAGTGTCACGCCCTCTGGATCGTCGAGGGACGACCCGAGACGACGAACTGTCCGCGCTGTTCGAAGCGATACCGATTCGAGAAGTTACAGGCGTTCGCCGAGACGGACTCCTCCGACGCCGCCGCTCGGGTTCGCTCGTCGATGCTCGCCGAGCGAAGCGACGAGGGCGAGTTCGTCGATCCGGAGACGATCGACGTCGACTCGGTCGGCATGGACGAGGCGTCGTTTCTGAAGGCGTCGGGAATCGATCCCGACGCGGTCGCCGAGGCTGCCGAACGGGGACCGAGCAGTCACGGTCGGAGCCGCAAACGGGTCGTCCTCGACGCGATCTCCGAACTGGAGGAACCGACCGACGAGGCGGTTCGCGAATACGCGACGGCCGCCGGCGTTCCCGCGGAATACGTCGATCGTGCGCTCGAGAAGCTCACCCGGGCCGGGGAACTGACCGAGTCCGGCGGCGTCTACCGCCGGCTCTGAGCGAGCGAATCCGGAGCGCCTTTTAAACCTCGGCGCCCAGATCGGCCATGGAGCTCACTCGGGATCCGATCGAGTACAGCCGACGACTGGTGCTCGTCGTCCTCCTGCCGGTACTGGTGATCGATCTCGTCGTCGGCCTTCCGGGCGGCGTCTTCCTCGCGGTCGTCGGCGCCGTCTTCGTCGCCGCTGCGGCGATCCACGCGATCGGCGAGGAGTACCGTGCGACGGCGGGGTGGCTCTGCTTCGGCGTCGCCCTCGTCGTCCTTGCAGCCGTCGACGTCGTCGCGAGCCCGCTCTACACCGCGACGTTCGCCGTCCTCCTCGTCGCCGGGCTGCTGTTTCTCGCCAGCGAGCGGTTGACCGGTTCCGATTAAACGTTCGGTATTACCTCGTCACCGAACAGTTCCACGTTCTCGATCGCGTCCTCGTAGGGGAGCCCCGGCCAATGGGTCCGGAAGACGACGTGGCTCGCGTCGAGTTCCTCCTCGTACCGCTCGATCTCCGCGCACACCTCCGTCGGCGTCCCGAGAACGAACCGATCCGCCGCGAGCTCCTCGAACGGTCGGTGGAGGTCCCGTTCGTCCTCCATCGCCTCGTCCTGTCCCCAGTCGATGTACGTCTGATACTTCTCCCAGAGATACTCCCGCGCCGTCTCGATCGCCTCCGAGCGACTCTCCGCGACGAACGCCTCCCGCGTCACCGGGACGCTCGTGTCGAGCCCACGCTCGAGACGGATCGGGTCGTAGCAGTCGCGCTTCTGCGTTCGGATCTCCCCGATCGTCGCGTGGGGGTTGATGAACCACGCGTCGGTCATCCGGGCGGCGCGCTCGACTGCCGGATCGGCGTTCGCCGCCATCCACGTCTCTATCTCCTCGAGACGATTCGGGATCGTAACGCCGTCGACGCTGTAGAACTCCCCGTCGTAGCTGACGTCCCGTTCGGTGAGGAGCCGCTCGGTGAGTTCCAGCCCCTCGACGAGGCGAGGGACGCGCTCGCGTCGCGGGACGCCGAACGCCTCGAACTCCACGTTCCGGTAGCCGGCACCGACGCCGAGGATCGTCCGTCCGTCGTGGAACGTGTCGAGCGTGGCGATTCGCTCGGCGAGATCGACCGGATGGTGAAACGGCAACAGCACGATCCCGGTCGCGATCTCCATCCCCGACAGCTCGGCGGTGAGCCGGGAGAGGAAGGGGAGCAGCTGTAGTTGCTGGAAGCTCGAGAGGTAATGTTGACCCGCGCTTAAGTGGTCGAACCCCGCCTCCGACGCCGCGCGGGCGAGTTCGAGCGTCCCCTCGAACAGTTCGGTCGCCGATTCGTCGGTGCCGCCTTGCGGATTGACGTACAGGCCGAGTCGCATAGGGGCGAATCGGCGGCGTTCGCCTTAACTGTGTGTCGGGCTAACAGCCGCCGATCACTCGGCGTCCTGCTCGCGGATGGCTTCGATGTGGTCGCGCGCGCTCGGACCGACGTCGTCGTGCCACTCGATGAGCTGAACCTGCAGGCCGAACCACGACTTGGGATGGAGCGTCGCCTCGTCGCGGACGCCGGGGATGGTGTCCTCCATGATCACTTCGCCGCCGACGGCTGTCATCGCTTCGACTGTGGCGTCGAGATCCTTGACGTTGACCCCGATGTGGTGAAAGCCCGGGCCACGGTGTTCGAGGTAGTCGGCGATGAAGCTCTCCTCGGAGATCGGTTCGATGAGCGTGAACATGTCCGAGCCCGCCAGGAGATAGGCCGTGCGGTAACCCCACTCCTCGGTCGTCTTCGTCCAGACGTGTTCGGCGCCGGTCGCGCCGACGAACCCTTCGACCGCGGAATCGAGATCCTCGACGACGGCCGCGATGTGGTCGATTTCGTACATCACTCTCCCGGAGGGGACGGACGGTAATTAACTCTTATAAGCGCCGACGACCGGACGCGTGACCGCAAACAGCTACGTGCGGGGGTGAGGTCGTTCCCGAAGCTCCTCGATCCACTCGACGTAGACGTCGGCGACTCTGGCGTTGAGATCCATCAGTGACCGACGGAAGCCGACGGCGGAGTCGACCTCGGCCGCGTGGTATCCGTGGACCTCGGACCACTCCTCTCGGGCCTGTCTGAAGTGGTCGGCGAGCGCCGCCAGCTCCTCGTCGCAGGCGTCCGGCGGGAGGTGGTGAAGAAAGGTGAGTTTGGTGAAGAGGCGGGCGTCGCCGGGGAGATCCCGTACGTCGTCGATCGGCGTCCGAAGCAGCTCCTCGAGCCGCTCCTCGCCCGCGTCGGTTAGCGTGTACGTTCCGTCGATCCGGACGACGAGTTCGGTCTCCTCGAGGTCGTTCAGAACGGGGCCGAGCGAGCCGTATCCCGCCGTCACGTGTCGACCGACCGTGTGCTGGAGCGTCTCGCGGATCTCCGGCAGCGCCGCGTCGCCGTCGGCGAGTACGCCCAGGATTCCGAGTTCGATGCGGTCGCGCGTGTCCATACCCCTCTTAGGGAGTGACCGCTCAAAGAGGTTGAGGTCCGAACCGGCCGTGGTATTATGGGACGCGGTTGCGAACGGCGACCGATGGAGACGCACCGCTCACTCGCGACCGGTCAGCGACCGATCGCCGACGACACTCGGGAGTACCCGCTGTGGCCGCCGCTGACCGAGGGCGACCCCGACGCGGAGGAGCCATACCCACTCGAGGTGAGCTACGACTACGGCGCGGTCGATCCGGCCCTCTTCGAACCACCGCCGACCCCCGGAATCCAGCGGTGGGCGCCGTTGCTCCCGCCACTGGTTTCGGAGACGGATCTGGGCGAGGGCGCGACGCCACTGCTGTCGGCTCCCGCCGTCGCCGAACGGTGTGGCGTCGAGTCGCTCTATCTGAAGGACGAGAGCCAGAACCCGACGTGGAGCCAGAAGGACCGACTCAACAGGTGTGCGGTGAGCGCCGCAGTTCACACCGACGCCGCCGGCGTCGTCGTCTCCTCGACGGGGAACCACGGCGCCTCGGCAGCGGCGTATGCGGCCCGTGCCGGGCTACCGTGCGTCGTTCTCACGTCGCCGTCGATCCCGGCCGCGTCGGCGGCGTTCATCGACGCCTACGGCGCAGCCGTCGTCGCGGTCGACGACTGGGAGCTCAAGCGGCGCACCATCGAGTGGCTGACAGTCGAATGCGGCTATCACCCGGTCAGCAGCCGAACGGAACCGCACACCGGCCACCCGTTCGGCCCGGAGGGATACAAGACGATCGCCTACGAGATCTACCACGAGTTAACGGTCACTCCGGGGACCGTTTTCGTTCCGACCGCGTTCTCGGAGCTGCTATACGGCGTCTGGAAGGGGTTCGACGAACTTCGACGGCTCGGCGTGACCGACACCGTCCCGCGAATGGTTCCGGTCGAACCGGCTGCCCGCGGACCGCTCTCGGCAGCGATCGAGGCCGAGGAGGCGTTCGCGACGGTTCCCGCCGAACCGACGGACGCCCGCTCGCTGGCGGCGACGACGAACGGCTACCGGGGCGTCCACGCGATCCGGGAGAGCGACGGCTACCCGGTGACTGTCGACGACGACCGGATACGCGAGGCTCGAACGCGACTGGCGCGAAACGGCTGGTGGCAGGAGGGTTCCGGTGCCGCTGGCGTCGCCGGGGTTCGGGCGGCCGTCGAGGCCGACGAACCGGTCCCCTCCCCCGTCGTCGCACTCGCGACCTCGAGCGGTTTCAAGGACGGTGATCGTATCGAACCGCCGATCGTCGAGGAATCTGTGGACGCGATACGGGAGCTGCTTGCCGATCGGTACGGGCTCGAGCCGTAGCGTCCCAACTGAACTACACGTATTTCCCTGGCTGTGTAGCCGTCACCATGGAGATTCCGATCGCGGGCGGGGTCGCTCAGCTGCCCGGCAGACCGGAATTACTCGTCATCGATCCCCTCCTGCTCCCCGTGATCGTGGTCGTGGCCGTCACCGGTGCGATCGCGTACTACCTCTCGCAACGACCGGACGAAGCGACCGAAGACGACCGACGGCGGATCGAACAGCTCGAACGGCGCGTCGAGGAGTTGGAGTCGAAAGTGGGCGAGGAACGTGGGGAGGAGTAGGCAGTCACCGGGGATGCAGGCACAATCTTAATGGCGCTGGTATCTCGAGTCGGTCGTGAGGAACACAGATGCACGGAACACCGTCGCCGCCGGACGCCGTACCGCTCGCCGACCGAGACGTCACCACGGAGCGTCGTGCCGATGCCTGCTGATCTCGTACTCCGCGGCGGTGACGTCGTCACGCTCGACCCGGACGTCCCGGACGGGGAGGCGATCGCGATCGTCGACGAGCGCATCGTCGCCGTCGGAACGGACGAGGAGATAGAGTCCCACGTCGGGGCCGAGACGGATGTGGTCGAGCTCGACGGGCGCGCGGCGCTTCCGGGCTTCATCGACACCCACCTGCACGTCCCGATGGGCGGCCAGCGGATGACCCACGTCAACTGCCGATCGCCGCCGAACGCCTCGATCGCCGACGTCGTCGAGCGGATCCGCGAGCGGGCCGAATCGACGCCGGACGGCGAGTGGATCATCTGCAGCGGCTACAACCTCGGACTCGTCTGGGAGGCGGAGGGCCGACACATCGATCGCTGGGACATCGACGAGGCGGCACCGAACAACCCGGTCCAGATCAACAGCGTCGGCGGACACACGGGGAGCATCTACAACTCGGCGGCGCTGGAGATCGCCGGCATCTCGAAGGCGACCCCGGATCCGGAGCCGCCGGCCGTCATCGAGCGCGACGAGAAAGGTCGTCCGTCCGGACTGGTCAGCGAGCACGCCGAGGAGCCGCTTCACGAGGCGATCCCCGACCGGACGGCGGCGGACCGCAGAGCGGACGTCGAGCGCGCGTTCGAGCAGCTGCTCGAGTGGGGAATCACGACGGCCCACGAGGCACTTACCGCCCCGGAGGAACTCCGGGTCTACCAGCGGCTCGAGCGCGAAGGGTCGCTCCCGATCCGCCTCGGACTGATGATCCAGGGCGACGCCAGCGACGGGCTCGGCTCGGAGGGAACGGACGTGCTCGAAGCGCTGTCGACTGCCGGGATCGAGACGGGGTTCGGGAGCGACCGGCTCTTCGTCGTCGGTGTGAAGTACTTCATGGACGGGGCATTTACCGGGCGAACCGCCGCGATGTACGAACCCTACGAGGGTGAGCCGGTTCCGGAGGATTCCCCGCAGTACGACGGCGTACTCCACATCGAACCCGACTACTTCGCCGACCGAGTGCAGCGCGCCCACGAGGCGAACCTTCGCGTCTGCGTCCACGGTCAGGGCGACCGTGGGATCGACCACATCCTCGACGCCTTCGAGGCCGCCGTCGACCCGGACGAGGACCACCGCTATCGGATCGAACACGCCGGTCTCACGTATCCCGAGCAGCTCGATCGGATCGAGGAACTCGGCGTCTGCGTCTCCTCGTCGATCAACTTCCTCGGTGCGGACGTCTCGCGGAACTGGGTGTACTGGGGCGAGGAGCGGATGGGATCGACGTACGCGCTCGGATCGCTCCGCGAGCGGGGGATTCCAACCGCGGCCAACGGCGACTGGCCGGTCGCGACCGCCGATCCGCTGCTGGCGCTGCGAACGGCAGTGAGCCGGGAGACGGTCACCGGCGACGTCGTCGGTCCGAGCCAGCGGATCGACGTCGAGGACGCGCTCGAACTCTACGGTCCGGAGGCGGCGTATCTCGGCTTCAACGAGGACGAGAAGGGAACACTGACACCGGGGAAACTCGGCGACGTGACGGTGCTCTCGGCGGATCCGCGCGACGTCGAACCGGCTGACATCGCCGATCTCGACATCGAGTACACGATCGTCGGCGGCTCGACCGCCTACGACGCCGACCGCGGCATCGTCGCGTGAGCTACCGAGCGTCGAGGAAGTAGTTTACGAGTGGCCGTCGATCTCGACGGGACCGTACGGCTCCTCGAGATAGTCGAGATCGTCGTCCGAGAGATCGATTTCGAGCGCCTCGACCGCCGACTCGAGATGTTCGACGCTCGTCGTCCCGACGATCGGGGCGTCGACGACGTCCTGATGGAGGAGCCACGAGAGGGCGATTTGGGCCATCGTCACTCCCTTTTGGTCGGCGAGTTCCTCGACGCGACCGTTGATCTCCGCCCCGCCGTTGGACTGATACGTGTCGATCCGGTTGGCCATCCGGTCGTCGGCGTCCATGTACTGTCCCCGAACCGTCTCGAGGAACGCCTCGTGGGGACGGGTGAGATAGCCGCGAGCGAGCGGGCTCCAGGGGATGACACCGATCCCCTCCCGCTGACAGAGCGGCAGCATCTCCCGCTCTTCCTCTCGATACGTCAGGTTGTAGTGGTTCTGCATCGTGACGAACCGATCGGCGTTCAGTCGGTCGCTGGTGTGCAAGGCGTCGGCGAACTGGTGAGCCCACATCGACGACGCGCCGAGATAGCGAACCGAGCCGCGACGGACGGTGTCGTCGAGCGCGCGAACCGTCTGGGCGATCGGCGTGTCGTAATCCCACCGGTGAGTCTGATAGAGATCGATCGTTTCCATCCTCAACCGATCCAGCGACGCCGCAAGCTCCTGTTCGATCGTCTTCCTGGAGAGGCCACTCGCGTTGGGGTGGTCATCGACCGGATTGTACACCTTCGTCGCGACGACCTGTTCGCCCCTGTCGTAATCGTCGAGCACGTTGCCGAGAACGCGCTCGGAGTCGCCCGCCGAGTAGACGTTCGCCGTGTCGAAGAAGTTGATTCCGAGATCGATCGCGCGCTCGATTATCGGCCGGCTCTCGTCCTCGTCGAGGACCCACTCGCGCCACTCCGGATCGCCGAAACTCATGCAGCCGAGACAGATCCTGCTGACGGTCATTCCCGTGTCGCCGAGTGTCGTGTACTCCATACCCCGTGTCACGGTCAACCACGGCCAAAAAGGTTCGCGTGACAGTCGAACCGGTCGATCCTACCAGTAAGAATTGCCAGCACGCCCCGGACTATATTGCCGATCGTACAGTGACCGGTATGGTCGACGGTGACAGCTGGCTCCGCTCGTTTCTCGCCGACGTCGGGCTCTACTACGGCTGGTTCGTCGTCGTCGGCTGCTTTCTGCTGTCGACGATGACCGCCGGCGTGATCTACTCGTTCAGCGTGTTTCTCGGACCGATCCTCGAAGCGTACGGTCGCTCCCACGGGAACACGTCGCTCGTCTTCAGCCTCCAGTCGCTCGTGACGTTCGGCGGTGCCGCTGTACTCGGTTTCGCGGTCGATCGGTACGGGCTCCGACGGCTGCTCGTGCTCGCGGCCGCGCTTCTCGGTGGCGGATTGGTGGCGGCGAGTCGGGCGCCGACGTTCGAGGTGGTCGTCGTCTCCTACAGCATCGTCGCCGCGGCGGGGCTCGGAATCACGTTCGTCGTCGCCTACACCACGCCGCCGCGGTGGTTCGACCGCCGCCGCGGGCTCGCAACCGGCATCGCCGTCTCCGGGTGGGGGGTCGGCATCGTCGCGGGACCACCGACGTCGGAGTGGCTCATCCGACAGTTCGGCTGGCAGGGCGCGTATCTGTGGCTCGGTGGCGCGTCGCTCGCCGCGATCGCCGTCTCGCTCGTGCTGTTGGCCGATCGGCCGAACGCGATCGGAATCGACTCGACCGTCGAGTTCGACGAACCGCCCGCAGCCGCTCGCACCGAGCGGACGCTTCGCGAGCAGTTCGCCGAGGCCGCGGCGATCGTCCGGACGACGACGTTCGCGCTCGTCTTTGTCGGTCTCCTGTTGGCGTTCGTCCCGTCGTACGCGGTGTTGATCTACCTCGTCGAGTTCACCGAATCGGTCGGGATCGACCGACGGATCGGCGTCTTCGCCGTCAGCACGGCCGGCGTCGCGAACATCGTCGCGAAGTTCACGGTCGGGGTGATCGCCGACCGCGCGGGGATGGATCTCACGCTGGCCGGCTGCGTGGCGGTGATGAGCGCCGCCGCCTACGGGCTCGTCATCGTCCCGACCCCGCTGTCGCTGCTCGTTTTGGCCGCGATCTTCGGGCTCGGCTACGGCGGGATCGCGACGCTGATGTCGCCGCTCGTCGCCGGACTCTTCGGAACCGCCGACCTCAGCACGCTGTTCGGCATCACGTCGATCGGGTTCGGGATCGCCGGGCTGACCGTCCCGTACCTGGTCGGCGTCGGCGTCGACACGTTCGGCACCTACGAGTGGCCGTTCCTGGCGGCGACGACGGTGGGCGTCGCCTCGATCGGCATTTTCCTTTTGATTCGATCCCGCCGGGAACGCTGACGGTACTTTCAAGGATCGTCACGGCGAACTTCCGGCGAGAGAGACGATGGATATCGAAGATATCGCCACTACGGAGTACATCGAGGTGAACAGCGACGAACGGCTCGGTAAGATCCGCTCGCTGTTCGAGCGCGAGAACCCGAAGGGCATCGTCGTCACCAACGACGGTGACTACGTCGGGATCATCACCGAGCGGCAGCTGCTGCAGTCCCACGTCGAGGACGACGCCAAGGCCAACGTTCTGGTTCGGAACAACGTCCCGAAGGTCAACCGGACAGACGGCATCCGGGAGGTCGCCCGCATGCTCGTCGAGGGCAACACCAAAGTCGCCCCGGTCTTCGAGGGGGAAACGCTCTGGGGGATCGTCACCCAGGATGCTATCCTCGAGGCTGTCCTCGAGAACCTCGACGTACTCACCGTGGATCAGATCTACACGGAGGAGGTCGTCACCCTTCGGGAGGACGACCACGTCGGCAAGGCGATCAACTACCTCCGCGAGCACGGCATCTCCCGGCTCCCCGTCGTCAACGAGAACGGGGCGCTCAGCGGGATGGTGACGACCCACGACATCGTCGACGTCGCGGTTCGGAACATGACGAAGGCGACCCGCGGGGACCGCGCCGGGGACACCGAGCGCGTCCTCGACATCCCGGTGTACGACATCATGAACGATCCCGTCGTGAGCGTGACGTCCGACGAGAGCGTCGACGACGCCGTCGAGATCATGTTCGAGCATAACTACGCCGGCCTCGTCGTCACGCCGCCGGAGGACGACCGCACGATCTCCGGGATCCTCACCAAGACGGACGTCCTCCGGGCGCTCACCTACACCGAAGAGGAGAGCATGGACGTCCAGATCACGAACATCAACCTGCTGGACACGATCACGCGACAGGAGGTCCGCGAGAGCATCACCTCGGTCGCGGACAAATACCGCGACATGCAGGTCCACCACGCCCACGTCCGCTTCCACGAGCACAAGGAGAAGCTCCGCGGGACGCCGCTGATCCAGTGTCAGATCCGCCTGCGGACGAACCGGGGACAGGTCGCCGGCACCGGTGAAGGGTACGGCGCCGAATCCGCCTTCCACGTCGCGCTGGACAAGCTCGAGCGGAACGTCCTCGAGCTGAAGGGCACGCTGGCCGACGAGGCCTACGAGGGACAGATGCTCCGGAAGCTCGGCGAGCTGTAGCCGGCTCGATCCGAGCGGACGAGCGCGGATCGAACGTACTCCCGCGGCGATGTCGATATCTCGTCTCCTGCAGTCGCTCCGACTCCGACTCCGCAGCCGGAGCTACCCATCCCCACCGGTGACCGGCGGCGTGATGGAGAGCCGATCGCCGTCCGTCAGCTCCGTCTCGACGCCGTCGAAGTGGACGACGTGAGTGCCGTTTCGGAGAACGGTGATGCTGGGTGCGATCTCCTCGCCATCGAGCAGCGTCCCCTCCAGCGCCGGGTACGCCGACTCCAGTTCGGCGAGGACCTCCCGGACCGTCGCCCCGGTTCGAAACTCCCGTCGGGCCGTCGAGGCGCCGATCGCCTCCCGGACCGTCGCGAAGAAGCGGAGCTCCAGCTCCATCAGACGGCCTCGGCGACGTCCTCCAGTTCGAGTCGCTCGACGGTGTCGGTCGTCGGGTGGCCGTTGTCGTTCCAGCCGCGAAACGCGTAGTACTCCTCGAGCATCGAATCGAGTTCCTCCGGCGGGCAGTACATCCCCTCGGCAGGACCGTCCGGGATCGGCTCGTTCATCACGCGGTGGGGAAGCGTGTCCGCCTCGCGGTCGGCGACGCCGCGGGCCGCGTTGATGAGCCGCTCGAGGTTGTACACTCGCTCGCCGATGCGCTCGACCGCCTCGACGTCGAGATCCCATCCCGTCGCCAGATTGATCGCCTCCGCGTAGTTCTCCTCGACCATGGTCCCCCAGCCGCCCTCGCTGACGAACCGACACTGGGTGAGCGAGTCGCCGAGCGCCGTGAAATGCTGGCTGCGAGCGGCGAACTCCGGGGTCCCCTCTGTCGTCTCGTCGTGGTTGCCGTCGTACTGTAGCGTCGGCCGGGTGTCGTGGTGGGAGCCGCCGCGGGTCCCCGTCGCGTAGCCGATACTCATCCCCTTGAGACCGCGAGCCGAGTGCGCGGCGAACTCCAGTCCCTTCGCGCCGTAGAGATACCGCTCGGCGTCCTCGAGCTCGGCGGCCATCCGGAACGATCCCTCGGCGAGCTCGTCGCCGAACCCCTCCCGGTTGGCCGTCAGCGTCGCCAGCTCGACGAGCCCGTCGGCGTCGCCGAACTCCAGGTGGGGCGAGTCGTCGTCATCGAGCAGCCCCTTCTCGTAGCATTCGCGTGCGAACGCGACGGTGACGCCCCACGAGATCGTGTCCATGCCGAGCCGATCGCAGAGGTCGTTCGCCTTGATGACGCGTTCGATGTCGTACACCTCCTGTAGCGTCGCGGTTCCGAAGAGCGACTCGAACTCGGGGATCTTCGCCTGTGTGATCCCCTCGGCCTCGACGGAGACGTGTTTGCCGCACTTCACGGCGCAGTTCGCACAGGTGGTGTCCTCGGTGACGTACTCGGCCTCGAGGCGCTCGCCGCTGACTGCCTCGGCGTTCTCGGGATCGGTCTGCTCGACCTGCATGTTCCGCTGTCCGAGTTTCCCCATCTCGTTGATCGGGTTGACGAGGCCGGCGGTTCCGTACTCCTGGAGCATCTCCGTGTCGGCCATCAGTCGACCCATCTGCTGGATCGAGCGCTCCCGGAGGTCGCCGACCGGTTCGGGCTCGAAACTCCCCTCCGTGACCGCGATCGCCTTGACGTTCTTCGAGCCGAGTACGGCGCCGTTGCCGCCGCGGCCGGCGACGCCCTCGCGGATCTCCGATTCGTGGAGCGAGCAGGCGTACCGCACCTCGTTCTCGCCGGCCGGGCCGATCGCGAGCACGTGGGTGTCGTATCCGTCGCCCTCCCGCTCGCGGACCGCCTGGCACGTCTCGTACGTTTCGAGACCGGCGAGCTCCTGGGCGGTCTCGACCTCGGCGCCGTCCTCGTGGACCCGGACGTAGGAGAGCTCGTCGGCCCTCCCGTGGAGCACGACGACCTCGAAGCCGGTCGTCTTCTGGGCGCGCGGGAGCGTCCCGCCGAACGTCGAGTCGAAGAAACCGTTGGTCATCGGGCTCACGAAGCCGAGGACGCCGCGGGAGGTCGACTGGAACGGCGTCGCGTTCATCGGGCCGACGGCCATCGCGAGAACGTTGTCGGGGCCGAGCGGATCGGCGTCGGCGGGGACGTGTTCGGCGACCTGCTTTGCCGCGAAGCCGTTACCGCCGAGGAATCGGCGGGCGTCGTCCGGGTCGATCGGTTCGATCTCGGTGTCGCCGCTGTCGAGATGGACGTGAAGGATCTCGCCGCCGTAGACGGGTGGAAGCGTCTCTGTCATGGTCGGTGTGTCGGTCCGATCGTACGTAAAACCACACGGACGCCAGGGAGCTATCGACCAAGCTGTTCGTGAGCACTCGCGAGGTGGTTGGAAGCGAGTGCGCCCAGAAGAGAGAGCTCGCCAGCCAGGGCAGCCGTCGCGATCGTCTCCGCGAGCGCGTCGGCGTTCGCTCCCGGTGGATCGCCGCCGCCGCGGACGCCGACGACGTCGAGCGCCTCCGACTGGGTCGGAAGCTTCGTGCCGCCGCCGACGGTGCCGACCTCGAGGGAGGCACAGGTGAGACTCGCGTAGAGGTCGCCGTCCCGAACGTCGGCCGTGGTGATCGCGTTCGATCCCTCGACGACCTGCGCCGGATCCTGCCCAGTCGCGAGAAACGCCGCCGCGATCGTGTTGGCCGCGTGGGCGTTGAATCCGAGGGCGCCGGCCTTCGCGCTGCCGACGTGGTTCTTCCGGGTGTTCGCCTCCGCGATCGCCTCCGGCGTCGTTTTCAGGTACGACTCGACGACGTCCCGCGGGATCTCCACGTCGGCGGCGACGGTGCGACCGCGCCCCTCGACGCTGTTTATCGCGGCGGGCTTTTTGTCCGAACAGAGGTTCCCCGAGAGTGCGATCAGCTCCGCGGGCGTCTCCTCGACGATCAGCTCGCAGGCGGCCTCGGTGGCGATCGTAGCCATGTTCATCCCCATCGCGTCCTTGGTGTCGTAGGCGAACCGCGCGAAGACGTTGTCGCCGACGACGTACGGCGTCACGCCGCGGAGCTCGCCGTGGCTGGTCGTCGATTCGGCGACCTCGGCGAGCCTCGATTCGTTGGCGCGGATCCACGAGACGGTCTCGCTGGCGCCGACGACGTCGCCGGTCCGGAAGACGGGCGCCCGCGTCATCGCGTTCTTCAGTACGCGAGCGCTCGCGCCCCCGGCGGCTCGCATCGTCGCACAGCCGCGGTTGATCGAAGCCAGTAACGCACCCTCGGTCGTCGCCAGCGGCAGGTACGTCGTTTCGGCGTCGGCGGTGCCGTCGACGGGAATCGGCCCGACGATCCCCATCGGTAGCTGCGCCCCGCCGATCATGTTCTCGATGTTCGGTTCGGCGTCGGCAGCCTCGAAGGCGTAGTCGCCGATCGTATCGAGATCCGTTCCGGTCTCGGAGGCGACGAAGAGACGGCGCGCCTCCGCGGCGACGTCGGCCGGTGCGTGTTCCTCGAGTTCGTGGATCCGCAACTCACCGTCGCGGACGCGATCGGCGAGCTCTTCGGGAGTCATACTCGATGCCTCGGAGGGGCCGGACCTAACGGTTACTCCTCGGGACGGCCCTCGAGTGAGATCGTTTATATGCGCTGCGACCGCCTCCACGGTATGACGCAGGCAGCCGATCGGATCTTCCGCAACGCGGAGCTCCACACGCTGACGAACCCCGACGAGACCTACGAGGCGGTCGCCGTCCGGGACGGCGAAATCGTTCGGGTCGACTCCGAATACGAAATCGAGTTCCTCGAGGGCGTCGAAACTGACGTCGTCGACTGCGGCGGCGGCGTGCTTCTTCCGGGGTTCATCGACGCACACACCCACGTCGAGTACGCCGGCAAGCGGCTCGTCCACGCCGATCTCGCGGGGACGACCGATCGCGAGGAGGCACTCGATCGGATCCGCGAGAGCGCCGACGACGAGGGGTGGATCATCGGCTTCGGCTACGACGAATCGACGTGGCCCGAAAGCGAGTATCTCACTCGCGAGGAGCTCGACGGGATCTCGACCGACCAGCCGGTCGTCGCGTTCCGGGAGGACATGCACACCGCGTCGGTCAACTCGGTCGTGCTGGAGCGGTACGCCGACGAGATGGGCGAGAACGTCCAGCGGGAGGGCGGCGAGCCGACCGGCGTCGTCACCGAGGACGCGGCGTCACTGCTCGGCGACGAGACCGCTCCGGATCGCGAGGCGATGGGTCGACTGCTCTCGGCTGCGCAGTCTCACGCTCACTCGCTCGGCATCACGGGCGTTCACGACATGGTTCGGAACACCGAGGCGCCCGGCGTCTACCGCGAGATGGAGCTCGACGGCGAACTGGCGCTCCGCGTTCGGCTCTACTACTGGGAGACCCACTTCGAGGCGGTCGAGGAGCTCGGCCTGCGGACGAACCACGGCAGCGAGTTCGTCGAGGTCGGCGGGATCAAGAGCTTCACCGACGGCGCGCTCGGTGCCCGGACGGCGAAGCTCTACGACCCCTACGAGGACGGCGAGGGGACCGGCGAGTGGGTCGTCACGCCCGAGGCGCTGGCCGAAACGGTCGACGACGCCACCGAACTCGACCTGCAGGTGGCGGTGCACGCGATCGGCGACGAGGCCGTCGACGTCTCCCTCGAGACGCTGCCGGACGACCCGAGCGCCCGTCACCGGATCGAGCACGCGGAGCTCGTCGGCACGGAGCTGTCGGGATTTCACGCCGTCGCCTCGATGCAGCCGAACTTCCTCAAGTGGGCCCGCGAGGGCGGGCTCTACGACAGTCGGATCGGTCCCGAGCGCTCGCGGGCGTCGAATCCGTTCGCCGAGATCCTCGAGGAGGGCGTTCCGCTGGCGTTCGGGAGCGACTGCATGCCGATGAACCCGCTCTACGGGATCCAGCAGGCGGTCACCGCCCGCGACGACCGTCAGCGGCTCACCGTCACGCAGGCGCTTCGGGCCTACACCAGCGGGGCGGCCTACGCGGGCTTCGACGAGGATCGGCTCGGGACGATCGAACCGGGAAAACGGGCTGACTTCGTCCTCCTGTCGGACTCCCCGTGGGAGACGCCGAACGACGAGATCGCGGACATCGACGTGGCGAAGACGATCGTCGACGGGTCGGTCGTTTACGAGAACGAATAGCCGGCTACTCGAGGAGGTTTTCGCCGGTCATCGCCGCCGGTTTCGGAACGCCGACGAGCGACAGAAGCGTCGGGGCGACGTCGGCGAGCGTGCCGCCCGACCGAACTGTCCGGCCGCCGTCGGTGCCGTCCGGGGCGACGTAGACGAACGGCACGGGGTTGGTCGTGTGGGCGGTGTGGGGGTTCGACGGCGTCCCCATGTCGTCGGCGTTGCCGTGGTCCGCCGTGACGAGGAGGTGGCCGCCGGCGCTCCGAACCGCGTCGACGAGCCGGGAAAGCTGTGCATCGACGGCCTCGACCGCGGCGATGGCTGCCTCGAACTCGCCCGTGTGGCCGACCATGTCCGGGTTGGCGTAGTTCACGACGAGGACGTCCGGGTCGTCGCGTTCGATCCGCGCGAGGGCCTCGTCGGTGAGTTCGGCCGCACTCATTTCGGGCACCTCGTCGTAGGTCGCGACGTCGGGGCTCGGCACGATAACTCGCGTCTCGCCGTCGAACTCGATCTCGCGGCCGCCGTTGAGGAAGTAGGTGACGTGGGCGTACTTCTCGGATTCGGCCAGCCGGAGCTGGGTGAGCCCCGCTTCCGACAGCTGCTCGCCGAGCGTGTCGGTCGGCTCCAGCGGCGGATAGGCGACCGGCAGCTCGAAGCGGCTGTCGTACTCGGTCATCGTCACGAGCCGTACCGCCGGCGGCGTCGTTTCGAACGACCAGACGGGATCGATATCCGCGAGCATCCGCACGAGCTGGCGGGCGCGGTCGGCCCGGAAGTTGAAGAAGACGACCGAATCGCCGTCCTCGAGCGGCGGACCGCCGTCGATCAGCGTCGGCTCGACGTGTTCGTCCGTGACGCCGCGCTCGTAGGAGGCCGTCACCGCCTCGGTGGCCGTCGACGCCGTATGCGGCGCCGACCGCTCGACGATCGCCTCGTAGGCGCGCTTCGTCCGGTCCCAGTTTTCGTCCCGATCCATCGCGTAGTACCGCCCGCAAACCGTCGCCACGTCGCCGGTTCCGTGACGCTCGACGGCGGCGTCGAGCCGTTCGAAGTAGCCGACGCCGCTCCGCGGCGCGGTGTCACGACCGTCGGTGAACGCGTGGGTGACGGCGTCGACGCCCCGCTCGTCGGCGAGCGCGATCAGCGCGTGGAGGTGCGCCTGATGGGAGTGGACGCCGCCGTCGGAGACCAACCCCATGAAGTGAACGCGCCCGCCGTTGCGGTCGGCGTGATCGAACGCCTCGCCGATCACCTCGTTGTCGGCGAAGACGCCGGCGTCGATGTCGTCGGTGACGCGGGTCGAATCCTGCTTGACGACGCGGCCGGCGCCGATGTTGAGGTGGCCGACCTCGCTGTTTCCCATCTGGCCGTCCGGCAGCCCGACCCGCCGCCCGTGGGTTTCGAGCGTTCCGAAGGCGCCGGTCTCGCGGAGCCGGTCGAAGGTCGGCGTCTCGGCCGCCCGAACCGCGTCGAGCCGGTCGTGGTCGCCGAGGCCCCAGCCGTCGAGGATGACGAGCGCGGCTTTCATCGTTCGAGATGAGCCGGTGCCCCCGTAAGGCGGTGTCGGTCCGTCGGGACCAATGGAAGGGTTTTCCACCACGCCCCCAGTAGCGTGGGTATGGACCTCCGGGTCATCGGCGTCCTGCTCCTCATTCCGCTGTTGGACGTCATGCTGCTCGTCGTGTTGGCGACGCCGAACCTCCTCGGCCCAGTCGTGACCGTCGCCCTCGTGGTACTGACTGCCCTGATCGGCCTCCTGCTCGTTCGCGCGGAGGGGCGCCACACCATGCGACGGATGCAGCGCAAACTCGAACGGGGCGATCCGCCGACCGACGAACTCCTCGACGGCGGCCTGCTTCTCATCGCCGGCGCGCTGATGCTCACCCCCGGGCTCGTCACCGACCTCGTCGGCCTCCTGCTCGTCGTCCCCGTCACGCGGTACCCGATCCGCGTCGCGACGAAGCGGTACGTCGTCACGCCGTACCTCGACGCGAAGACGGGCGGATTCGCCACCGGCGGCGTCTACACCGCCGGTTTCCCACAGGGCGAGGAACCTGTCGACATCGACGAGGAGTACTACCGATTTACCGACGCCGACGACGATCGCGACGACGACCGCGGCTTCCAGTAATCGTGCCACGGAACCCCGAATGGGGGACCGAAAGGAAACGCTTAAACAACTATCCACAGTACATCCAGATGCGCCTACCCCGGGCCAATAGCTCAGCCAGGTATGAGCGCTCGGCTGATAACCGGGAGGTCCTCGGTTCAAATCCGAGTTGGCCCATCTCGAAACGGGCCGGCTTCCAGCCGTCCCAACTACGGGCGCAGACCTCCCCAGCCGCCCAATTTCGGACGATCAACCTTCGAGCGACAGCACTGTCGCGATCGGTTTATCTCAGGAGCCGCCGGTACCTTTTTCAGGTAGTTCGGCCAGCGAGAACCAGTGCTGGACGACGGTTTCGGCGATCGAGAGGTATCCGTCGAAGTCGTCGGGCTTGGAGATGAACCCGTTCGCGCCCTGTTCGTAACACTGCAGCACCGTCTCCGAGTCGTCCCGTCCCGACACCACGACCGTCGGGATCTGACACAGCACCGGGTTCTCGGCCCGAGTCTCGAGAACGACGAATCCCGTGATATCGGGGAGATCGAGATCGAGCAGCACGAGATCGGGATACGACATCGACTCGTCTTCGCCGTGGAGAACCGCGAGACAGTCGCTCCCACCGTGGACGACGGAACTGGAAACGGACGGATCGGCCTCCTCGAGCGCGGTGGTCAGCAACTCCGCGGTCGGTGGATGATCCTCAACCACGAGTACGTGTTTGTCCGCGTTTCGAGACCCCATGAGGGCCGCTGCACGTGGAGGGGTCTAAACTACGATGTGAGTAACATTACTGAATTGGAATATTTCACGGAATTTCAGCGGGTTTCGTTCACAGATCCGGACGGAGAGCGCTTCTGTATCGATCGCGTGACGGCTGTCGAAAGCGGGCTCGGTGAACGACTCCGATCCCGAAGCTCCGCTCGAGCGTGAGCGACGACTCTCCGGACGAATCGCCGACAGCGAGCCCCCTGACTTATCAATCCCCGTCACATACCGTTCACTCCGATCGTCCGCGCTTTACAACCGAGTCGCGCGATCCGATCCCACCGAGAGATGAGATGTCCGACCTGATTCCGGACGACGAACGCGTTTCGATGGAGCGACGAGCAGCGCTGGCGTTCGGTCTCGCGCTGCTGTTGCTCGGACTGTTCGTCTACGCGGCCGGATGGGACAACGTGATCGCCGCGATCTACCGAACGGATCCGGGCATCTACCTCGGCGCGTTCGGCGCCACGGTCGGCTGTCTGCTCTGTCGGGCGTTCGTGTGGCATCGCGTCCTCTCGATCGTGGACGAACCGCGACCGTACTGGCTGACCAGCGGCGTCTTTCTGACCGCGATGTTCACGAAGTACGTCGTCCCGTACGGACAGGTCGCCTCCGGCGTGGGGATCGCCGCGGTCGTCAGTCGATACTACGACGCGGCGTACGAGGAGGGACTCGCCGGAGTCGTGAGTGCGGACTTCCTCAACTACCTGCCGTACTACACGCTCGGAGGGGTGGGTGCGGGCTACGTCGTGATCGTCCACTCGCCGCCCGTCGCGGAGCTGACGCCCTACGCGCTGCCCGTCGCTCTGCTCGTCGCGCTCGTCGCGCTCGTGGTCGGAATTCTGTGGCGTCACCAGGCGCTCGTGCTCCGGACGGTCGTCGGCATCACGACGGGACTCCGGCGAATCCTCGAACGACTGTTCGGCCGGAACGTCAACGTTCTGCAACCCGAGAACGTCAAACGTCGGTTCCGCGGCTTCTACGCCACGCTCGATCTGGTCGCCCGGAACCGCCGGGCCGTCGCCGTCGCGCTCGCGTTCGCCCACCTCGGATGGCTCGGGTTGGCCGTGGCGCTGTACCTCACCACCCAGGCGATCGGTGCTCCGATCTCGCTCGGGATGGCGATGTTCGCGGTCGCCGTGAGCAAGTTCGGCTTCGTCGTGCCGACTCCGGGTGGCGTCGGCGGCGTCGAACTGGCACTCGCGACAGTGCTCTATCTGCTCGCGCCGATGGCGTTCGCCACTGCGACGGCGATCGCGCTGCTCTGGCGGCTGTCGACCTACTGGTTCACGATCGCCGTCGGTGGCCTCTCCGCGATGGCGGTCACGCTCAAGGATCCGGTTCCACCCGGTGCCGACTAGCGTCACCCCTCCTCGCTCGTGGCCGTCGATTGGGGATCGACGACCGTGCCGCGAAACGGCAGCGTCGTCTGGAGCGATCGAACCACGGGATGGTGCTCGATCCGGATCGCCAGCCACGGAACCACCAACACGAAGGCGGTGAGCGCCGCGTAGCCGACGGTTTCCGCGAGGAAGACCGCCGTCGAGTTCGCGTCGGCGAGCGCCGTGAACCCGATCCACGCCGAGACGAGCCGTAATCCGCCGATCCCGACGATCGCACCGCTGCCGAGAACCAGCACGGCCGCACCGCTCGACGTCGTCGATCGATCCCTGACGTAGTACCAGCCGACGATCCCGCCGAGCGACGCGCCGATCGTGAGAGTGAGAAACACTCTCGATCCGAGCATCGCCGCGAGTCCGGCGATGAGCGTGGCGAGAACGAACATCGGTCCCGGATCGAAGGTGCCCTCCTCCCGGAACCAGACCCCGATACCGACGAGCGCGAACCCGAGCAGGGAGCCGACGATCACGTCGCCGAGGTAGTGAACGCCCATGACGATCCGCGAGAGGGAGATGACTAGCACGAGCAACCCCGCAGCGGCGTACCGCCAGACGGGGCGTCCCCGCGTCATCGTGACGGCCAGCGCGCCGTAGAACGCGGCACTTCCCATCGCGTGTGCGCTCGGGAAGGAGTATCCCGGATATCCCGCGACGGTGAACGCGAGCTCCGGGCGGGGGAGCTGTACGATCCCCTTCATACCCGCCGAAAGCGCGAGTGCTGCGGTCCCCACCGCGATGACGAACGCCCGATCCCGACGCGTCGCTCTGGCGCCGAACCAGTATATCAACACCCCGAGGACGAGGAGCAAGGCCCCGTCTCCGAGATGCGTGAGCGTTTCAAAGAGCGGCGCCGTCGGACCGACCGTGTCCCGAACGACCTCGTTCACCGTCGGATCCCAGAGTACGCCGAATCGCTTTACCATCGTACTAGATGGGCGTTGGAATCCGCCGCAAATAAACAGACGGTGTTCGTCCAGTGGCAGTTCTCGTTTATAAAACGTCGGCGGGTACCGGGCGGCCTACACTCCCCAAAAGAACGCGATCCCGAGCGTCGTGACGACGGCCAGTATCAGCTGTAACGGGAGACCAACGCGAGCATAATCGGTGAACTCGTAGCCGCCAGGTCCGTACACCGTCATGTTCGTCTGATAGCCGCCGGGCGACAGCATCGGCGTACTCGCCGCGAACGTCACCGCGAGGACGAATGCGAACGCGTTGGCGTCGATCCGCGACGCGACGTCGATCGCGACTGGAACATAGAGAGCCGCTGATCGGGAAGGTGTACATCGAACCGGAGGTCCAATCGGAGTGAGACGGCGATCACACTGCCGAGAGCCGCCCCACCTGCCGATCGATCGTCGCTATCCACCGATGTTCGAACACGATGCGCTGAAGATCGGACGGTGATTTAAGACGTAACCGACCGATCGTTCGGACATGTCCGAGTCCACCGATCGGATTTCGGTACTCCACATCGACGACGACGCGGCCCTTGGCGATCTCGTGAAACAGTATCTGGAGCACGACGTGAGCGATCTCGACTGTGCCGTCAGCTCCGAGCGGTCCCCGAGGGCGGCGCTCGAACGGATCCGCGGGGACGACGCCGACTTCGATTGCGTAATCAGCGATTACAACATGCCGGAGATGAACGGAATCGAGTTCCTCGAAGCCGTCCGGGAGACGCACCCCGAGCTCCCGGTGCTGCTTTTCTCCGGCGAGGAGACGGACGAGATCGCGGCCGAGATCATCCGAGCGGGACTCACCGATTACCTCCAGAAGGGCTTCGGTGCCGATCAGTACACGATGCTGATCCGTCGGGTCGAACACGCGGTCGACTCGGAAGGCCGGTTCGATCCGGACGCCGAGATCGAGCTGGACGGCGTCGGCGTCGTCGGCACGAACGAGCTTTTCGATCGCGCCGACGAAACGTACGCGTCGTTCTACGACTACTCCGCCGAGGAGGTCGTCGGCAAACACTGGACTGAGCTACACCCAGACGAGGAGGTCGAACACATCAGAACCCACGTGCTCCCGGTCGTTCAGGAGGGCGGCACGTGGAGCGGGCGGAGTCGAGGGCTCCGCTCGGACGGGAGCACGTTCACCGAATCGAAGATGGTGACGTCGCTCGACGACGGTCGGCTTCTGATCGCCGTCTCGGAAGTCGACGATTCCTCCCTCACGACTGGTAGCGGTTAGGGACGGAGCAACACTTTCCCGGTGCTCTCCCGGCTCTCGACGAACTCGTGGGCCGCCGCCGCGTCCGAAAGCGAGAACGTCTCGCTGACGTGGAGTTCGACCTCGCCGGCTGCCAGAAGTTCGAGCACCGTCGACGGCGCGGGTTCGATGCGAGAGGGGTCGAGCTCCCGCGTCCAGCCGAGGTGGTAACCGATCACCGAGGCGTTCTTCCGACGGAGCAGGCTCGGATCGGGCGCGCCCTCCTCGCCGCTCGCGGAGCCGATCGTGACGATGCGGCCGAACGGGGCGAGTGCGTCGACGCTGCTGTCGAACGCCTCGCCGCCGACGCCATCGAGAACGAGGTCGACGCCCGCACCGTCGGTGGCGGCGTCGATCGCCTCGGCGACGTCGACGGACGTGTAGTCGATTGTGTGGTCGGCACCCAGATCGCTCGCCAACTGGCGCTTCGCGTCGGTGCTCGCGGTTGCGAACACCTCCGCACCGGCACGGGCGGCGAGCTGTACGGCCGCGCTACCGACGCCGCCGGCGGCGGCGTGGATCAGCACCCGTTCGCCGACCTCGAGACCGCCCCAGCCGTGGAGACAGTTGTAGGCGGTGATGAACTGCACCGGAACGCCGGCGGCGGCCTCGAAGGAGAGCGAATCCGGGATCGGGTAGACCCCCTTCGTGTCGGTGACCAGCGACGTGGCATAGGCGCCCTCGCTGACGGTTGCCGTCACTCGATCGCCGACGGCGAACTCGACGCCGTCACCGACAGCGTCGATCGTCCCGGCGGCTTCGATTCCCGGCACGTACGGTGGCGACTGGGCGTTTCGTGAAGCGCCGCTCCGGCGCTTGATGTCGGCGTAGTTGACGCCGATCGCCTCGACGTCGATCCGAATCTCGCCGGCCCCCGGCTCGGGACGTTCGAGTTCGACCTCCTGCAACACCTCGGGTCCGCCGTAGGCGGTTACGTGAATCGCTCGCATGTGACGGAGGACGTGCGGACGGGTAGTATGCGCTTCGCCCGCGGCAGTCGGCGTTCGCGCTCACGTCGAGGCGTCGAGACGTCGTCGCAGCACCGCGTAGCCGACGACACCCGCGAACACCGAACACGCGCCGAAGAACAGCATCTGCGCCCGATAGCCGCCTGCGGTCGTCACGAAGAACCGCTCCGCGGCGAACGTGAACGTCGCGGGGCCGATCGTCTGTCCGAGACGGATCGCGCTCGTTCGGACGCCCATGACGCCCGCGCGGAGTCGATCCGGGACCAGCGTCACCATCGTCGTATCCGCGGAGGGAAAGACGATCCCGAAGCCGATCCCGAACAGCAGAAGCGAGGCGCCGGCGAACGCCGGCGACGGCGCGAATCGGAGTCCGAGGAGGCTGCCACCGTAGGCGAGAAAGCCGATCGCGATCAGCTCCGGCGCCGACCGCCACTCGGCGATCCGACCGTACTGGGAAGCGGTCGCCGCGTTCGCCACCGCCGTCATCGCGAGCAACAGCCCGATCTGGTCGGAGGTAAGTCCGAACTCGTCGCTCATCAGCAGCGGGAGCGCGGTGAGGACCGCGCCGTAAAAGACGAAGATCGCCGAAAAGACCGCCGCGAACGCCGCGAGCGCCGACGGATGGACGACCACTTCGCTCATCTGCCCGGCGTACTCCCGGAACCCGGCCGACGCACCGATGTCGAGGCCGCGGAGCGCGTACAGCGCGACGACGCCGATGCCGACGCTGACGCCGAAAAAGAGGAACGGGAGGCTCCAGCGGATCGTCGCCAGCGCGCCGCCGATGACGGGGTAAAAGGCCGCGCCGACCCCGATGACGCTCCCGTTGAGTCCCATGATCGCGTTCCGCTGGGAACCGTCGTAGATGTCGCCGATCAGCGTCACCGCGAGCGTCACGAGGGCGCTGGCGCCGATACCCTGAACGAACCGGAAGGCGAGGACGGCGCGAAACGTCTCCACGAAGGCGATCGCGGCGCCGGCGACCCCGAAGATCACGAGTAACGGCACGATCACACGCCGTCTGCCGAACCGATCCGCGACGTAGCCGACGAACGGGGCGAGAAAGACGCCGGGGAGCGTGTACACCGTGATCACCAGCCCGACCTGCGCGTCCGAGATCCCGAAGACGCCGCGGAGATCCGGGAGCAGCGGACTGATGAGCGAGACGCCCATCACCCCGACGAGCGAACTGGCGAGGATCACGTAGAGGACGCTCGACCGCCACGGCACCGTCGACAACCCGCTGTCGTCACCCGTCACTGTCGGACGGTCGGTCGGCCCCGTGGTCAGTGTTCGCCTTTATATCTCGGGGTTACCCACCCCACCGAGTTGGCCCGACACCGAGTGAGACGACGATCTTGGGGTACGACAACCCGAGCACGATCGCGAACGCGAAACCGAGCCACAGGGGGACGTCGCTGCCGGTGAGTTCGACGATCGAGACGGCACCGAAGAGAATGCCGATCATCACGAGATAGTGAAAGAGGACGTAGAGACGGCTGTCCTTATCCATACCAGGGGTACTAGCGTCGACGGCAAAACGCTATCGGCAGCACGTCGGACGAATAGACGCCGGGATCGCGATCGCGACCGCAGACGGTGGATGCGTTTTTGAGACCGGCGGTCCAACGGTCGACCATGACCGACACGGCCGACGTAGAGTCGCTTCGATCGCGCGCACCCGGTGAGGACTCGACGGACCCGTACGCCGACGTCGACATCTCGGAGCTTCCGGAGTGGTGGCAGGCGTCGATCGAGCGGTTCGAGAAACACGGACTCCGTCCGTACCGCCCGCCGCGCTTCGCCGACGGCGAACTGAAACACGAGATCGTCGACGCGCTGGAGGCCGAACTCGGCGTCGAGATCCGTTTCGTCGGGATCGACGTGACCTACGGCGACGACTGGACGCTGTTCGTCGACGGCGAGGACATCGGACCGATCGGCCGACACCGATCGACGGACGGCTACTCCGTCTTCGAGTGCACCGGCGAGGAGTTCGAAGCCCGAGTCAGGGACGCCGTCGAGGCGTAGCGTAGCGTCGGCGCGCTACAGACCGAGTTCCCGACCGACGACGAGGTGCTGTATCTCGCTCGTTCCCTCACCGATCTCCATCAGCTTCGCGTCCCGGTAGAACCGCTGGGGGGAGAACTCCTCGGTGTAGCCGTAGCCGCCGAGCACCTGGACCGAATCCTCGGCGATCTCCCGACAGATCTCCGAGGCGTCGAGCTTTGCGAGCGAGGAGATCCGGGTGACGTCCTCGCCGGCGTCGTACATCGTCGCGGCCTTCTGCGTCAACAGTCGAGCACGTTCGAGCTTCCGGTCCATCGAGACGATCTTGTCGCGGATCGCGTCGAACTTCGAGATCGGCTGCCCGAACTGCTCGCGCTCCCGGGCGTACTCGCGGGCGGCTTCGAAGGCCCCGCGACCCAACCCGACCGACAGTGCCGCGATCGAGATGCGGCCACCGTCGAGGGTCCGTTTGGTCTGCTCCCACCCCTCGCCCTCCTCGCCGAGCAACCGATCCTCCGGAACGCGAAGGTCGTCGAACTGGATCTCACAGGTCGGCGACGCGTTCAACCCCATCTTCTCCCAGACGGCCGTCACCTCGAACCCGTCGTCGTTCCGCGGATCGACGATGAACGTCGAGATGCCGTCGTAGCCCGCGCCGGGATCAGTGACCGCCTTCACCAGGACGCTTCCCGCGACGTTGGCGTTCGTGATGAACTGCTTCGTCCCGTTTATCACGTATTCGTCGCCGTCCTTTTCGGCGACGGTGTCCATGTCGCTAGCATCCGAGCCGGAGCCCGGTTCCGTGAGCGCCCACGCGCCGAGATGCTCTCCCTTCGCGAGCGGTCGCAGCCACCGCTCCTTCTGTGCGTCGGTGCCGAACGCCTCGATCGGCTTCGCTCCGAGGGAGGTGTGGGCGGCGTAGGAGAGGCCGATCGATCCCGAGACGCTCCCCAGCTCCTCACAGACGAGCGCGTAGGCGAGCTGATCGGCGCCGGCGCCGCCGTACGCTTCGGAGACGGGAACGCCCATCAGATCGAGCTCCGCGAGGGCGTCGAAGATCTCCTCGGGGAAGCGGTGCTCGTCCTCGATCTCCTGGGCGATCGGTTCGATCTCGGCTTCGCAGAACTCCCGAACGGCGTCGCGGATCATCCGGTGTTCCCCGGGGAGCGTAAAGTCCATGCGTTCACGTTCGAGGCGGAAAAAATAAACGTGCCGCCGGGAGGCGGACGGGCTGCACACTTATGACTCGCGAAGTCGTACGCTGCCGCAGTGGCGCTTCGTCGGTTACTCAGATCGAGCGTTCCCCGCTCGGATATCGAGGCGATCGCAGCGGAAGTGAGCCGCCGCTACGGCGGCAGCTCCAGCGAGGTCACGCTTCTGGAGGCGGACAACTGGCTGTCGGTGCCCTGCGTCGTCGACGACCGCTGGTTCGTGAAGGTGATCGCCGACCAGCACACCGTGATGCACGCCCTGCTGACGGCGAGTCGGAACATCGGGGCGTTCAGCGCCGGAACGGAGGGTTTCTTCGAGCGGTTCGAGACGCCGCTGGCGATGGCCGAACACGAGCTCGCGGCGACGCGGCGAATCCGGGAGATCGGTATCAACGCCCCCGAACCGCTCGAGGCGTTCGAGCACGACGGCTACGGCGTCGTCGTACTGGAGTATCTCCCCTATTTCCGGACGCTGGACGAACTGAGCGCCGAAGACGCCAAGCGGTTCGCACCGAGACTGTTCGGCGCACTTCGGCAGATGCACGGGGCCGGCTTCGCTCACGGCGACCTTCGAGCGGAGAACGTGCTGATCGCACCGGCCGAGACCGACGGGCTGGATCTCTACTTCATCGACGCGACGCGGGTCCGCGACGACGCGATCGACGACGCCCGCGCCTACGATCTCGCGTGCGCGCTCGGTTCGCTCGAGCCGCTCGTCGGGGCATCGCCGGCCGTCGCCGCGGCGCTGGAGTATTACCGCCCCGTGGAGCTACTCGCGGCCCGAGAGTTCCTCGATTTCGTCGGCATGCGACCGGATCACGACTTCGACGCGACGCTCGTGAAGGGAGAGATCGAGAAGGCGGCCGCGTAGCGGTTGGCCACACTTATACGTTGGTAACGTAAATATTGCCGCATGGCCGAATACGACCACTATATAAACGGCGAGTGGGTTTCCGGTGACGGCGACGCCTTCGAAAGTTACAATCCGGCGACGGGGGAGTCGCTCGGGTCGTTCCCACGCGGAACCGACGGCGAGGTCGACCGCGCCCTCGCGGCAGCGGACGACGCCTTCGAGGAGTGGCGGGAGCTCTCCTACATCGACCGCGCGGAGTATCTCTGGGAGATCTACCACGAGCTCCGGGAGCGGACTGACGAGCTCGCGGAGATCGTCACGAAGGAGTGCGGCAAGGAGATCGCCGAAGGGCGAGCCGACGTCGTCGAGGCCTACCACATGGTCGAGTGGGCGGCCTCCGACGCCCGCAGGCCCCACGGCGACGTGGTTCCGTCCGAGATTCCCGCGAAGGACGCCTACATGCGCCGCAAGCCCCGTGGCGTCGTTGGCTGCATCACGCCGTGGAACTTCCCGGTCGCGATCCCGTTTTGGCACATGGCGGTGACGCTCATGGAGGGCAACACCGTCGTCTGGAAGCCGGCCGAACAGACCCCGTGGTGCGGCCAGATCATCGCCGAGATGTTCGCCGACACGGGGATTCCGTCGGGCGTCTTCAACATGGTGCAGGGGTACGGCGACGCCGGCGCCCGGATCGTCGACGACGAGCGCGTCGGCACGGTACTCTTCACCGGGAGCGCCGAGGTCGGCCACTCGATCGCCGATCAGGTCGGCGGCGAACCCGGAAAGCTCGCGGCGTGCGAGATGGGCGGCAAAAACGCCATCGTCATCACCGAGTCGGCCGACCTCGACATCGCGGTCCACTCGGCGGTGATGTCGTCGTTCAAGACGACGGGGCAGCGCTGCGTCTCCTCCGAGCGACTCGTCGTCCACACGGACGTCTACGAGGAGTTCAAGGAGCGGTTCGTCGACGTCGCGTCCCGGATCTCCGTCGGCGACCCCCTCGACGAGGACACGTTCATGGGTCCGCTCGCCGACGCCAGTCAGGTCGAGAAGTTCAACAGATACAACGACCTCGCTCGCCAGGAGGGCGGAAACGTGCTCGTCGACCGCAGCGAACTCGACGACGACGAGATCCCCGAGGGGCACGAGGGAGGCCACTGGGTCGGTCCGTTCGTCTACGAGATCGAATACGACCCCGGACACCGCTGCCTGAAAGAGGAAGTGTTCGCACCGCACGTCGCCCTCGTCGAGTACGAGGGTGACGTCGACCGGGCGATCGAGATACACAACGACACGCCGTACGGACTCGCAGGCGCGATCGTCAGCGAGGACTACCGGCAGATCAACCGGTTCCGCGACCGGGCCGAGGTCGGACTCGCCTACGGGAACCTCCCGTGCATCGGTGCCGAGGTCCAGCTCCCGTTCGGCGGCGTGAAGAAATCCGGCAACGGCTACCCGTCGGCTCGCGAGGTCATCGAGGCGGTCACCGAGCGAACAGCGTGGACGCTGAACAACGACAAGGACATCCAGATGGCACAGGGGCTCTCGGCGGACATCAAAACGGACGAGTAGGTCGGTAGTCGAGATCTGTTTTTCACTCGTCTGAAGCGGGATGGGTCGAACGAATGGCCGCGTCGAGCACCGAGCAGACCCGACGCGACGTGGGTGCGGGCGAATTGTGGCGGATCTTGCCCTCACGACGAGAAAAGCGTCGGTTGGGCAGTTAGCGTTTCGTCGGGACGACTGATAAACCCTCGTTTCCAGGCCGACCGTCAATCCCCCGACGGCGTGCGTGTCACTGTCGAGGACGGCGGCTCGATCGAAGTTCGATCGTCGATTGGACCAGTTGAGCGCTACAGCTCCAGCGCCTTGCGGATCGCGTCTTCGAGGTTGTCGAGTTCCCCGTCGAGGCGGCGCCGGAAGAACCTCTCGACGCCCGGAAGCTTCCCTTCGACGAGGAAGCGGTTCGTGAGTCGCGTGCCAGTCTCGGTCGGTTCGAGTACGTGCTCACCCTGCACGCGCATCGCCCGCGAGCGGCCGACGAACTTCACGTACCGCGGTTCGTCCCGCTCGATCTCCTCTGTTTCGACCGCAACGGTTCGGTTGATAACGGGAATCGGGAGTTTGACGTGCCACGTCGCGGTACGGTCCCCGGTCGTCTCGAACTCCGTAACGACGCTTATCGGTCGAGCGCGCCGCTCGGGGTCGGCGATGAACTCCCACACCGCCTCCGGCGGGGCCGAAAGCTCGAAGACGCGCTCGATGCGGACGGTCATTGACGGGACGACGAGTGGTAGTGATAAAAGAGCGGCTATTCCGGCGGCAGCCTCGCGCTCACTCGGGGGTAACGCGCCACGTGGTCGAGCGTGCTCGCGACCACTTTTCGATGTCGACGTCGGTCGACTGCTCTGCGAGTTTCGGGAGACGAACGCCGACCTGCTTGGCGGTGAGGCCGATCGCGTCGGCGATGTGTTTCGCGCGGAAGTAGCGGTCACCGCCGTTGGCCCGGTCGCGCAGGTACGCGAGGATGCGCTCGTCCTCCTCGCTGAATTCGCTCATGGTAGACGTACGTCGTCGATAGGCTTAAACGTGGCTTCCGGAGTCACGCGTAAACGTGGTACGCGGCGACGGCGAGCGAGCCGGCGATCATCGCGACGGCGAAGGAGCCACCGGCAGCCATTTGATCGCCCGCCATTCCGTAGGCGGCCATGCCGAGGGAACCGATGACGGCGACGGCGCCGAAGAGTAATCCGAGGCCGACGGCCCTGTCGGAGGCGGATGCAGTTTCCATACGCGACCGTACGCCAGCCCGAACATAAATCCCGCCGTTCGCGCTCGGCCAAAGCGTATTTGCGGTTCGGCCGTTTCACCGGAGATATGGACGGCCGTGCGCTGGTGGGACTCGGGAGGCTACAGCTCGTCGCAGCCATCGTCGGGATCGTCATCGTCTCGCTCCTCGCCGCCGTCGGACTGGGCGCCATCGGCGCCCCGTCAGTCGAATCGGTCGACAACCGGTTCGGCGACGTCGACGAGAACGCGACGATCGTCGAGACGGATCTACTCGTCCACAACCCCAATCCGATCGGCGTCCAGCTCGGCGACACGACGATCAACTACACCGTCTACATGAACGACGTCGAGATGGCGACGGGCGGTCGCGAGGGGCTCTCGATCGACCGCGGGAACTCGACGCTCGCCTTCGAAACCGAGATGGACAACCGAGCGATCCCGCCGTGGTGGGTGAGCCACGTCGACGGCGGCGAGCGAACGGCGGTGACGATCGACGCCACGGTCGAAACCTCGCTGCTCGGCGAGCGGGCGTTCGACTTCACGCAGGAGCGAGAGGTCGAGACGGACATCATCGGTGCGTTCAACTCCGAGGAAACTCGCGAAGTCAACGCCGACGACCCGCCGCCGACGACGTCGAACCCGATCCTCTACGTCAACGAGACCCGCGCCGAGTGGGGTGCGGTGACGGACGCCGAGACGCCGATCGAGATGGAGTTCGACGTGTACAATCCACAGACTGAGCCGTACGCGATCACGGAGATCGGCTACGAGATCACGATGAACGGCGTCGACGTCGGGGAGGGGGCGACCGACCGTGAGTACGTCATCCCCGGGGGAACGACCGAGACCGTCGAAACCGAAGCGGTGATCCGAAACGACCGACTCGACGACTGGTGGGTGACGCACCTGCAGAACGACGAGGTGACGGAGCTCCGAATCGAGTTCGACGCAGTCGTCGAGCTCCCGACCGGGACGGAGATCCGCGTGCCGCTCGAGGAGTTGACCTACGAGCGGACGATCGAGACGGACATCTTCGACAACAGGGACGACGACAGATCTCCCGAGGAGACGGACGGGGAGAGCGACGGGACGCCGACGCCCGATGGGGAAACCGAGACGGAGACGCCGACGCCCGATGGAGACGACGAAGAGGAGACGGAGACGCCAACACCGACGCCCGACGATGACGATGACGATGACGACGAAGAAGACGACGAAGGGGACGATGGCGACGACGGTGGACTCCTCTAATGTTCCATATCTTCCCGGTAGCCGGTACGCTTATACTGCCGGCTACCGACTCGTTGAATATGGAACGGAGTACTCACTCTCCGGATCGAGTTCTCGACGAGTAACGTCTCCGCTGTACCCGACGGCGACGGCATCGCCGTGACGATCGACGGCGAAACCCACCAGTTATCCCGCGAAGCCGCGACCGCGCTGAGCGACGCGCTCGACGAGGCGGCGGTTTCGACGGAGGAGTTCTTCCGCACCGCCGGCACGCATCGAGCGGACGGCAGCTACGTCGTCTCCCGGCGAGGCGCCGACTCGGCGGGCAACGAGAAAGTGTTCGACTCCTTCGACCGACTGCGCCGCCTCTACGAGCGGCTCCCCGAGGAGTTCGACGCCGAGGCGGTGGGACGAACCGGGATCACCGGCTCGCGACGCCACATGCTGGTTCGTCACTTCGCCGAGCATCCGGCGTTCGACTGCACGACGACGTCGCAGAGTCCGCTGCGAGTGATAAAGCAGGAACCGATGGCGGCGGAGGAGCCCGTGACGGCGGACTGATCGGCGGCTCAGTACTTCGGTTCTGCCCCGGTCAGTTCGTACAGTTCCTCCATCAGGCCGTCCCGGCGGTCGACCCACGCGTCGAACCCGTCCGGCGAGTCGGGGTAGTCGTCGTAGATCCCCTTCAGGCGGCTGGCGAGATCGTTCACCCGCTTTAGCTCCAGCAGCGTCCGCCAGTGGCCGAACGTGCCGACCGCGGTCTTGAGCTTCAGCGGGAGGCTCATCGACGTGGTCCCCTCCGTCGCGAGGGCCTCCGCGAGCGGTTGTCCCGGCAGAGAGCTGATGATGTCCGTGATCGCGTCGACGTCGTACGTTCCGGCCCAGATGTTGAACAGGTCCATCGCCGCGAACCGCTTTCCGAAGTCGGTCTGGACGCGGTGGTTGTACCCCCAGAGGGCGGCCTCGCTCACGTCGCCGTCGGCGATCGCCTCGATCGCCTCCTGTCCGGCCCAGTGGCCGGCCTTCGCTGCGCCCGGGATCCCGCCGCCGGTGCAGGGGTTGACGTGAGCGGCAGCGTCACCGACGGCGACGAATCCCGGCGCGATCGCCGAGTCGTACGGCCGTCGCGTCGGCAGGGCGGCGCCGAGTTTGTCCCTCACCGTGGCGTTCCGGAACTCCGGACGGTTCCGGAGATCCCGCCGTAATTCCGCGACGAGTTTGACGGGAGGCTTGTTCATCTGAAATCCCAGACCGACGTTGACCTCCGTCTCCGTGCGCGGGAAATACCAGAGATAGCCGAGTTCCGCGGTCGGTTTGAAGACGATCGCGTCGGCGAAATCGACGGGATCGGGGGTTTCGACGATCTCGCGGTACGCCGAGCAGAACTGCGAGTAGCGAACGTTCGTGTCGAACGTCGTCTCCGAGAGGTCGGTCCGATCCTGCAGGACCGAAAGCGAGCCGGCGGCGTCGACGACGACGTCGGCCGCGTACTCCTCGACGGAGCCGCGTCGCGTGGCGGTGACACCGGTGACTCGACCGTCGTCGCTCTGAACGACGTCGGCGACGACCGTCCCGTATTGAACCTCCGCACCGGCTCGGGCAGCCTCCTCCAGCAACACCTCGCCGTACCGCTTGCGGTCGACGATCGAGCCGCTCCGCTCGCCGAACGGGATCTCGATGTCGTCACCTTTCGGGTTCTCGAAGACGGCTCGACGGATGTTCTCGTTCGTAAACGACTCCTCGCGGAGATAGTCGAGATCGATGATGTCCGGAAACGTACTCTTTCCCTTGATCGCGTCCCCGCACGCGATATTGCCGCCGTCCTCCTCGGGTTTCCGTTCGAGGAGCGCGACGTCGAGGCCCGCCCGGGCGACCGTCGCGGCGGCAAAACAGCCCGCGGTACCACCCCCCACGACGACGACGTCGTACGATCTGGCTGGCATGGTTGTCGGTTGACGCCGGTCAGTATAAAAATCAACCCCCGACTACCCTCGCATCCGCCGTCGGAGCGCCGGCACGGCAACGAGCGTCGTCTCGAGAGCCAGTATCGCGACCAGGAGCCCGAAGGCGGTTGCCCACCCAGCCACGTCGGCGAGGACGCCGACGGCGACGCTCCCCGTCGCCCCCAGGAGCATGTACACCGTCCGAACCAGCCCGAACCCGGCCGCCCGTTCGTCCTCGCTGAGCACGTCGATGAACCGCGACTGAATCGGGGCGCCCCACGACATCGAAACGCCGACGACGACAGTCGCGACCGCGATGACGGCGGTTCCGCCTCCCACGACGAGCGTCCCATAGCCGACGACGCCGAGTGCGAAGGCGAACGCAGCGGTCTCGTCGCGGCCGATTCTATCCGAGATACCGCCCATCAACGGCTGAGTCGTCCCGTGAACGACGAAGTACGCTGAGAAGAGCAGGCTCGCGAGCGCCGCCGAGTAACCGTGGTATCCGATGAGAAACGCCGGTAGGAAGGAGGCGGTCGCCTGCCACGTGAAGGCGCCGCCGACGGCGATGAGCGTCGTGTGCGCGATCGCCGGGCGGCCGAGCAGCTCCCGAAGCGGGCCGAACTCGAACCGGGAGCGCATGGAGAGCTCCGGTTTGGCGGGCGGCGTCGTGCGGATCCGGAGCGCGAACGCCACGAAGATCGGCGCAGCGGCGGCGACGCCGAGCAGCATGGCGACGCGCCAGCCGTAGCGGGCACCGACGGCCGCGGCGGCAACCGGTGCCACCAGTCCGGCTATCGGACCGCCGGAGACGCGGATCCCGATCGCTCGACCGACCTGATCGAACTGGCGGGCGAGGAAGGTCGTCGCGACGCTGTAGTGGAGCCCGGCACCGACGCCGAGGACGGCCGCGACGATCGCGAACAGCACGAACGAGGGCGAGACGGCGAGGAGTAAACAGGAAACCGCGGTGAGACCGACCGACGCGAGGATCACCGTCCGTTCGCCGTAGCGATCCGCGAAAACGCCGCTGGGGAACTGGACCAGCGCGTAGGCGGTCCACATCACGGTCAGGGCGAACCCGACCGCACCCGTAGAGACGGAGAACTCGGCCGTGATCGACGGAACCAGCGGGCTGATGATCAGTCTCGCGACCATCGTCGCGGTAAACGCGAGCGTACAGAGGGTGAGCACCGTATGGCGATACTGCCAGACCACGATCGGCGTTTCGGAGGGGCGAGCAACACCCTTGCGACGGTGACAACTTTCTCCCCGAAATCAACAGTACGTTGATAATTTTCCGTGTGAGATTCCGGATCGGCCGGCCGACGTCCCCAACGGTTTAGCCCCAATCAGTCGAACCACCGGCATGGATCCGGACGCGACGCCGCGATGCGACGGCATGCCGATGATCGGCCTGGGAACGTACGACAATGCGGACCATGATCAGTGCGTCGAGTCGGTCCGAACGGCGCTGGAGCTCGGCTACC
>SKTU01000090.1 GCA_007122455.1 Haloarculaceae archaeon
CTGTGGCTGAGTAGCGTTCTAACGCCGATCCGCGTCCGTTCAATCGAACCGATCATAAGACGACTGCCACGGCTGGAGCCGCTCGAACGTTTCGCTCGCTGCAAGAACGGTGGCATCGTCGAACCGCCGCCCGGCGAGTTGCATCCCGATCGGAAGATCTCCGTTCGTAAACCCTGCAGGAATAGACGCTGCCGGATGCCCCGTGAGATTGTACGGGAAGGTGAGGAACCAGCCGTTGAACGGGTCGATCGGTTCGCCGTCGACGACGCTCGGTCCTGCGACGTCGTTTTCAAACGGTGCCAGAGCGATTGTCGGCGTCGCGAGGAGGTCGTAGCTATCGAATATCTCCTCGATCGTATCGAGGACGTCCGTCCGGACGATGTCGGCCCGTTTGTAGTCGAGTGCCGACGTGTCTCGACCGGCTTCGATAGCGTCCACAATTTCCGTGGAGAGTTCGACCTTCGGGGCGAGAAGATCGATTCCGTGTTCACTCCGCATGTTCATCGCGATCTCTGCGACTCGAACCTGATATCCGGTTTTATGAGCCGCGGTGATCTCCTCGCGGCTGTGGTCGAACTCCGGGTGAACGCGATCGACTGAAGCCCCCGCCTCTTCGAATCGAGAGGCAGCCCGTTCGACGACCGTGCACACCTCGGTATCGACCGGAAAGATGCCGAAATCCGGACTGTACGCGACGTCCACTCCGTCGATCGACCGGTTGGTCGCTCCCGTGTAGTCAGTTCCGTCGTCCGGCAGGCAGAACGGGTCTCGAGAATTGGGTCCTGCCATGATATCGACCAGTAATGCTGCATCCTCGACGGTCCGAGTGATCGGTCCGAGGTGGACGAAGGGAGTGTGATAGAGAAACGCATCCGGGCGGCTCTCGATCGGGATTCGTCGAAAGGAGGGTTTGAATCCGTAGACGCCACAACACGACGCGGGGATTCGAATCGATCCACTCCCGTCAGAGCCCTGTGCGACAGGGGTCAAACCGGCGGCAACAGCTGCCGCACTTCCGCCCGAGGAGCCGCCGGCGGTTCGGGTCGGGTCGAACGGCGTTGACGTCGTTCCGAAGAGGGAGTTTGCGGTCGTCCCCCGAGCGGCTAGTTCGGGAACGTTCGTCTTTCCTATCACGATCGCCCCCGCCGACTCGAGTCGGTCGACCACGGTCGCGTTACTCTCTGGCGTGAAATCCTCGAACGCCGGTAACCCGTAGGTCGTGGCTGTGCCGGCCTTGGCTGTGGTATCCTTGAGAGCAACCGGAACTCCGTGAAGCGGTCCTGTTTCTTCGTCCGATCTCACCGCTTTCTCGGCTTCGATAGCCTTCTGTCGCGCCGTATCTCGGAGGATCGTCGTGTACGCGCACAACTCGTCGTTGTACTCGTCGATACGGTCCAGATAGTGCTCGACGACGTCGACCGGTGAGAGTTCGCCTCGGTCGATTCGATCGGCCAGTCGGATCGCGGACTCGCGGTGGATCGGTCGGTCCATGTGACACGGTACCGATGTTCCACTGCGTTATAGATGCTGTGCCGCTTCGGATACTGGTCGATATCGCTGTCGACGTCCGGTATCCGATCTCCGGGTGTCGATGTATCCGTCACGCAGTTGTGAAAAGTGACCGTATCGAGTGGATTACGCTCTCGGCCCGAGGGCGATCAGTCGTCGGCCGGCTCCGGCGCTCGACTCGTCAGTTCGACGTCCGGGGCGTCGACGCCCAGTTCGTCGATGGCGACCTGTGCGGCCCGCTTGCCCGACAGCAGCATGGCGCCGAAGGTCGGTCCCATTCGCGGGAGACCGTAGGTGGTCGCCGTCGCCATACCGGTGACGACGAGTCCGTCGTGTGCGACGCCGGTGTGCTCGACGACGGCGTCCTCGCTCTCGCCGACCCACATCGAGTCGTGGCCGGGCGAGTCGTGGCCGGGTGCGCCGTACTGGTCGTCGCTGGTCTGGTCCATCCCGGTGTTGTGCTCCGCCGCGTGCTGGATCCCCGGCGCGTCGAGGACGCCGCGCTCGTGGAGCTTCGTGACGGCGACGGCGTCGTGGCCCGAGGCGTCGATGACTAAACTCCCCTCGACGGCGATCGGATCGACGCAGGTGATCTCCCGCGGCAGCGCGTGAACGGGCGTCCAGTTCATCACGATCCCGCCGACGCGGTGGTCCTCGCGGATGACGATGTCGGTGAACTCCGTCATGTTCTGCATCTTCGCGCCGGCGTCGCAGGCGGCCTTGATGAGTCCCGAACAGGCCTCCGGACCGTTGGCGACGTAGAGTCCTTCCGTATCGGCGGCGGGTTTGTAATCGACGTCGAGGTCGTCGAGGACGGCTTCGGACGGTTCCCGAACGGTCACCTTGTTCATCAGGAAGCCGCCGAGCCAGAAGCCGCCGCCGAGATAGTTGTTCTTCTCGACGACCATCGTCTTGACGTCGCGCTCGGCGAGCTCCTTGGCGGCCATCAGTCCGGAAGGACCGCCGCCGACGATGATCACGTCACTGTCCGAGAAATCCATGAACTCCTGTGTCCACTCCTGTCCGATCGCGCGGGTTACCTCCGCCTCGCCGACGTCGCTGAAGTTGTCGAACTGACTCATACCACTAGGTGGTATCTCTCTGGAATATCTTAGTCGTTGCGGTCACCACGGCTGTCCGTTCGAGCGACTCCTTCCGCCTACCGACGACTACAGTAAAACGAACGCCTGACAGAGCGCCGAGAAGGCGATCCCGACGCCGAGCATCGTCGTGTTCGCCCGCGGGTTCTTCGCCGGCGTGATGTCGAAGCTGTAGTGCCACGTCGATAGCGGGTAGAACGGTCGGACGCCCATCGGCGTGATCACGTCCGCGAGCAGATGTGAGACGATCGCCAGCGTCGCTGCGCCCCCGACGACCGCCGCGACGACGACAGGGCGGCCGATCGCGAACCCGACGATCCCGCCGAGCGCAGTCGCGAGAAGCCCGACCGAGGCGGCGAACCAGATCGTGTGCGTCGGTCCCCGGTGATCGATCGGGAGGAACTCGTCGAGGTCGGGCAGCGTCGAGAGCGACACCGCGACGACAGCGCCGACGAGAGCCAGGGCTGGCTCGCCGAGCGCCGAGATCACGGCGCCGATCGGTGCGTAGCAGAACAGCGCCGCACCCACGTGCCCGAATCGATACATGTGTATCGGTACGCGTCGAGCGGTATCAATCCCGCGCCGGAGTGTATATACCGCTCCCGGAACAACCAACGCCCGAGGAATGAACCGTCGGCAGCTCCTCTCTTCGGTGGTCGGCGCCGGCGTCGGGCTGGCGGGATGCAACGGCCCCAGCGAGGACGAGGAGAACGACGAGCGGGTTCGGATCGTCGACCACACTCTGGTCCGCGAACACGTCGGCACCGAAGACGAGATCGTCGCCGTCGAGGGGCGCGTCGAACAGCTCGACGACGATTCGATCAACTACATCGAGCTCCGGGCCCGGTTTCTGGGCCCCGAAGAGGAGGTACTCGACACGACGAGCGAACGAGTCGAGGACGTCGACGAGGACGGCGAGTGGACGTTCCGAATCGAGGCGGCGCTCGTCGGCGAACGCGCCGCGAGCGTCGAATCCTACGAGCTCGAGATCACGACGGTACTGTAACACGTGTACGTGTCGATCTACGTCGTCGGACGGACGCGGTTCGATGCCCTCCGGAGCCGCGCCACCGGATCGGGTGATCGGGCGTGACGCGGCCGAACGATCGTCCGGCGGCCGACGACGGGACGGCGACGTTCGCAAAGCAGGGGACGATCGCCTTCGGGGGAAACATCTTGAAGAAGGTGCTGGGGTTCGGCATCATCGCCGTCATCACCCGGCTCGTCAGCCCGTCGGTCTACGGGCTGTTCGTTCTCGCGACGTCGCTCGTCCTCCTCCTCCAGACGCTCGCGACGCTCGGGTTGCCGAAGGCGATCGACTACTTCGTTCCTCAGTACCGCGCCGAAGGTCGATTCGCCGAAGCCCGCGGGGTTGTCGTGCAGGCGCTCGGGATTACGCTCGTCGCGAGCGTGGCGACCGCCGTCCTGCTCGCGGCCGTCGCCGAGACGCTTTCGCGGTGGTTCGGCGAACCGTCGCTCTACGTCGCGCTCCTGCTTTTGCTCGTCGCGCTGCCGTTGCTCGCGGTGTACAACGTGCTTCTCGCCTGCTTCAGCGCGATCAAGCAGCTCAAATACCGGGTGTACACCCGCGACCTCGTTCGGCCGACGGTTCGGTTCGGTGCGACGGTCGCGCTGCTTTTCGCCGGCTACGGGCTGCTCGGGGTGCTCGGTGGCTACGTCGCCGGCCTGCTGGTCTGCGTCGTCGTCGGTTCGGTGCTCTTCGTCCGAAACGCGCCCGACATCGTCGGCGCCGACACCAAACTCGTCCCGACGCGGCCACTTCTAGCGTACGCCACGCCGCTGGCGGTCGCGGGGATCGTCCACGTCGTGCTCGGACAGATCGACTACTTCATCATCGGTGCGTTCGGGACGACCGACGGCGTCGGCATCTACCGCGTCGGATATATGATCGCCTCGAACCTGCTGGTCGTCTTCGTCGCCGTCGCGCCGATCTTCAAACCGCTCGTCGCCGAGGCCCGCCACGACGACGCCGCGGTCATCCGCCACTACCGCAACGCGACGCGGTGGGTCACCGGGCTCACGTTGCCGCTCGCGATCGTGATCGCCCTCGGTGCTGAGGCGTATCTCTCCCTCATCTTCACGCCGCAGTACGCCGCCGCGACCACCGCCGTCGGGATCCTCGTGATCGGCTTTCTGATCAACGTTGCCTTCGGTGGCCCCGACGGAACGTTGCTGCAGGGGCTCGGCTACTCGCGGCTCGTCCTGCTCAATTCGGCACTCCTCCTCGGAATCAACGCCGTCGGGAGCGCGCTTCTCGTCCCCGTAATCGGCATCACCGGTGCGGCGATCGGGAGCGCGCTTTCGCTCGCCGTCGTCGGCGTCGCCGCGCTCGTCCAGGTGTATTATCTCCGCGGTATCCATCCCTTCACGATGGATCTGTGGCGCGTTCTCGCTGCGGGCGTTCCGGCGACCGCGGCCGGCGCGGCGGTGGTTCTTCTGTCGCCGTGGCTCGTCGTCGTCGCGGTCGTCCTCCCGATCGTCGTTATGGGGGTCTACGTCGGCTCGATTCTCGCGTTCGACGGCCTCGTCGAGGCGGACGTCGAACTGGCCGCCCAGTTCGGTCCCGCGGCCGAACAGGCCGTCGCCGCCGCCGTCGACTAGCGGAGGTGTGCGCCCGCACGGCTGATCGTACACTGGTTGGCGTCGTACCCCGCATCCGTGAGTCCGCCGTCGATCGCCACGACCGCGTTTCCGATCGACACCGGTGCCGCCGACCCCCCCGCGTCACTCACTGCCTCGATCGCCTCACGAGCCGACGGAGTTACCATTCCCGCCTCGCGGGCGAACCGCCGAGAGGCCCGCATGAGCGTCGGGAGCGTCGGCTCGGCGACGAGCATCGAGAGGCAGGCTCGCCCCACGTCCGTCAGGTGCGCCGTCTCTTCGGCGAGCACCGTGGCGGTCCGAACGGGGCCGAACGCGACGTACTCGACCGAGCTCATCGCCGAGATCCCGTCGAGATGGCCCTCGTTCGGCCCGCCGGGCTCGAGCCGGATCGGGACGCCGCCGCGGGCCTGTGCGACCGCGTCGCCGAGACCGGTTCCGGCCTGAACGTCGGCCCCGTGGGCGATCGTGACGAGTTCGTTCATCGAGAGTCCGCGGTCGAACGCCTCGTTGGCAGCGAGTGCAGTCCCGAGCGCGACCCCACCGGAGACGCCGAAACCGCACCCGATCGGCAGCTCGGTTTCCGCGGTCACGCGAGCGTCGACGCGGAGCGCTCCGAGGACGCGATCGACGGCTTCGATCTCCACCTCGTCGCCGTCGAAGAACACGCCGTCGCCGGACGCAACCGTGACCGAGATGCCGTCGGAGAGCGTGATTCCCGCCCCCCGCGCGCCGGAGTTCGTCGGGTCGTCGTCGTGAACGGGGCTGAAGAAGCCGGTAGCGTGTCCGGGGACGAACGCAGTCGCTGACATTACCGTGGCTGTGCGAGCGCATATCATAAACCCGTCGCCGGGCGGAAGATAAACCGTTTTGAGTGGGGTAGTGGAATACCCCACCAGTGACAACCCGTGTCTGACGCAGAATCCGAACCGGACGCCGGCGGAATTCTCGTCCCCGTCGGTGAATCGGTCACCCTGCGAAACACCGTCGCCTACGCCGTTCAGGTCGCCGAGGAGACCGACGCTGCGGTCATCCACTTCGTCGTTCCGGTGGCGTGGCGGGATTTCGGTGAGACGAGCAACGCCGAACGATCCCGATCGGGGTCGCTGCTCGAACGGGTCGAGGTGTGGGCAAACGAGGACGTCGACGGTGCCGACGTCTCGGTCGAAACCGCGATCATCGGTGACGACGAGTATCTCTTTAGCCCCGACGATTACGCCGCAGTGCTGGCGGCGTACGCGTCGTCGAACGGCCTCGATCGCGTCGTCGTCGATCCCGAGTACAGTCCCGGCGGCAACGTTCCGCTGCTCCGTCCGCTGGAAGTCGAGTTGGTCCGCCGGGGGTTCGCCGTCGAGGAGGCACCGATCGGACAACCGACGCGAAGACAACAGCTCCTCGGTCGCGGTGGAACGGCCGGTTTCGGAATAATCTTCGTGATCACCTTCGGGTTCTACCAGTTGCTCGGCGGGTTCACCATCGTTACCGGTGACGCCTTCGACTTCTGGTACGAACTCCTCACCGGCACGATCACCGCGGCGGTCGTCGCCGGCGCCCTCCACCGGATAACGATCTCCGGGACGCCACACCCGGCCCGAACCGCGATTCGAGTCGGGCGGCTCTGTCTCTACATTCCGTATCTGGTTTACGAGATCGTCAAGTCGAACGTTCTGATCACGTTCATCATCCTCCATCCGAAACTGCCGATCGAGCCGCGAATGACTCGGGTTCAGTCAGCAGTGTGGGGCGGCCCGGCGATCACGACGCTCGCAAACAGCATCACGCTCACCCCGGGGACGCTCACCGTGCGCTCCGACGGACACGACCTCTACGTTCACGCGCTGTTTCCGGCCGCCCGCGAGGGACTCTTCGACGGCGCCCTCGAGCGGGCGGTCCGGTTCGTGTTCTACGGTCGCGCGTCGGCCGCCATCGCGACCCCCGAGGAGCGCGGCGACTGCGAGATCCTGACTGAAACGGACGAGGAGGGTGAGGTCTGATGCTCGAAACCGCCTTCCTCACCACTGCCGCGGTGCTCGTCGTGTTGGCGATCGCCGTTCTCTACCGCGCGATCAAGGGGCCGACGATGCAGGATCGGGTGATCGCGGTGAACGTTCTCGGAACGAACACGGTCGTCATTCTCGCGCTGCTGGCGGTCGCGCTGGACAGCCCGTCGTTCCTCGATATTGCCCTCGTGTACGCCCTGCTGAACTTCCTGTTGGCGGTCGCGATCTCGAAGTTCACCGTCAAGCGGGGTGAGGTCATATGAACGAGATCCGACTTGCCGCGATCCTCCTGCTGCTCGCGGGCGGGGTCTTCTTCACGTTCGTCTCGGCGGTCGGCGTCATCCGGCTCCCGGACGTCTACGCTCGGGCCCACACCGCCTCACAGACCGACACGCTCGGGGCCGGATTCGTGGTGCTCGCGGTCGTGCTCGCGTACGGTTTCGACGCCGACGTGATCAAGGCGGTGCTACTACTCGTGTTCATCTTCGTCACCAATCCGACGGCGGCCCACGCGGCCGCGCGCGCAGCGTACGAGGAAGGAATCGAACCGTGGACGGAGGGGGACGAGCGACGATGAGTGCCGTCGGAATCGCACTCGTCGCGTTCGTCGCCGTCACCGCGGTCGCGACGGTGCTCGTCAGGGACGTGCTGAGCGCCATCATCATCTTCGGCGCCTACAGCCTCGGCATGGCGCTCTTCTACACACTCCTGCTCGCGCCCGACGTCGGCCTCACCGAGGCCGCCATCGGCGCCGGCGTGACGACGATCCTCCTGCTCGTGACGATCGCGAAGACGACCCGACCGATCGGCGACCGGGTGCTCGCATCGATCAACTGGCCGGCTGCGGTCGTCGTGGGCGTCCTCGCCGTCCTGATCGGAAGCACCGTCCCGTACATCCCGACGGATAACTTCACCGGCGGGCTGACGCCGGTCATCGCCAACCCCAACGTCACTGGATACTATCTGGAGATGACGTACGCCGACACCGGCGTGACGAACGCGGTGACCGCAGTGTTGGCCGCCTACCGTGGGTTCGACACCTTCGGCGAGGCGGTCGTCGTCTTCGCCGCCGGCGTCGCGGTTTTAGTCGTCCTCCACACGGAGGTGTTCTCATGAGCGTCGACCCCGATCGCCCGTACACCGAGAGCCTCATCATCATGACTGCGGTTCGGATGGTCGCCCCGTTCGTGCTCACCTACGGGCTGTTCATCACGTTCCACGGCGCCGACTCGCCCGGCGGCGGCTTCCAGGGCGGTGCCCTCGTCGGCGTCGTCGTGTTGATGTTGGCCTTCGCTTTCGGGGCGCGGCCGACCCGCGAGTGGATCGGCAACGACGTCATCACTGGCCTCGCAGCCGGCGGCGTCGTGGTGTTCGTCGGTGTCGGACTCGTCGCCATCGGACTGGGCGGCGCGTTTCTCGAGTACGGTCGACTCGAACCGCTCCTCGGCCCTGACGCCGTCAAGTGGGGAATGGAGGCGATCGAGATCGGCGGCGTCGCCGCGATCGTCGCCAGCGTCATCATGGGGCTGTTCTTCCTCACCGCCGCCGGATTCGATCGAGGTGACGGTTCGTGAGCGCTCTCGAGTTTCTGACGACGGGGTACGCCTACCTCGCGTTCGCGTTCCTGCTCGCGACCGGGCTCTACATGATGATCGCGAGCCCGAATCTCGTCAAGAAGATCATCGGTCTCAACATGTTCCAGAGCGCGATCTTCCTGTTCTTCGTTGCGACCGCCTACGTACAGGGCGGTTCCGTTCCAGTCATTCCCCAGGAGGGCGGGGCGGTCGGTGAGTATGCGAGCCCGCTGCCGCACGTCATCGTGCTGACGGCCATCGTCGTCGGCGTGAGCCTCACGGCCGTCGCGCTCGCACTCATCGTCCGTATCTACACCGAGTACGGTTCGCTCAACGAGGAGACGATCCGGGAGGTGGCCCGCCGATGAGCGCAACACTCGCTCTTTTGGTCGCCGTTCCGATCCTCGCGTCGACGCTGCCGCTGTTCCTCGGACTGCGGTTCGAGCGGATCGGCTGGCCGATCGCCGTGGCGACGCTCACCGTCGAGGTCGTCCTCGCCGCCCTCGTCGCCCATCGCGTCTTCACGGACGGGCGGTTCACGCACGAACTCGGCGGCTATCCGGCGCCGTACGGCATCGAACTCGTCGCCGACGGGCTCTCGATGCTTGTCGTCGTTCTGATCGCGATCGTCTCGCTGTCGGTGCTCGGCTACGCCCGCGTCGCCGGCCCGCGCCGGAACAGCTTCTACGTCGCCTATCTGCTGCTCTGCGGCGGGCTGATGGGCGTCTCGCTGACTGGCGACGTCTTCAACCTCTTCGTCTTCCTCGAGATCACCGGGCTCGCGACGTACGCGCTGGTCGCGTCGGACCGCTCCGGCCGTTCGGCGGTTGCGGCGCTGAAATACCTCATCATCGGGACCGCGGGCGCCTCGCTGTATCTCGTCGGGGTCGGCTACGCCTTCGTCGCGACGGGGACGCTCAACATGGTCGATCTCTCGAACGAACTCGGCGAGACGGTCGCCTACACCGACCCGCTCGTCGTCGCCTCCTTCGCGTTCGTCGCCGTCGGTCTCGGCGTCAAGGCGGCCGTCTTCCCGCTGCACACGTGGATCCCGGACGCGTACGCGGAGTCGCCGGACACGGTGACGGCGTACATCTCCGGGCTCGTTTCGACGGTGGGTGCCTACGCGCTGGCCCGGCTCATCTACACCGTCTACACCGTCGAGTTCTTCGAGGCCGTCCCGCTGGCTCAGGACGCCCTGGTCGCGCTCGCGACGGTCGGCATCGTCGCCGGGAGCGTCCTCGCCGTCATGCAGCCCGACGTCAAGCGGATGCTCGCGTACTCGTCGGTCTCCCAGTTCGGCATGATCGTCGCGGCGTTCGGGCTCGCGAACGAGACGGCGCTTATCGGCGGCGTCATCCACCTGATCGGCCACGGATTCCTCAAGACGGGTCTGTTCGTCGCCGCGGGCGTTCTCGCGACCGCTTACGGCGCACGCACCGTCCAGGCGTACGCCAACCTCGGCTACCGATCGCCGTACACGACGGCGGCGCTCGGCGTGCTCGCGCTCGCGCTGGTCGGCATCCCGCCGTCGATCGGCTTCCTCGGAAAGTGGTACATCGCGCTGGGAGCCGTCAACGCCGACGCGTGGGTCGTCGCGGCCGTCATCTTCGCCAGCACGCTGTTGACGCTTCTCTACGTCGCGCGGCTGCTGGAGACGCTCTACTTCCGGCCGCGCGACTCCGTCGATATCCAGTTCGACGAACTGTTGGCCGACGGGGGTGAGCGCGACGATCCCTCCACTCGCGTCTCCGTCGGCATGGTCGTCGTCGCGGTCGCCTTCGCGCTCGCTGCAGTCGGACTCGGCTTCGCCGCACCGCTGTTCGAAACCGTTCTCGAGCCGTTTGCCGGGAGGTATCTATGATCGAAGACCCACGTCCACTCGCCGCGGTACTCGTATCGTTCGTCGCGACGTTCGGCATTCTCGCCGCCCACCGTCACCCCGACATCCGTGAGGGGGTGACGATCGTCGCCGCTCTCGCGAAGTTCGGGATCGTTGCGTCGATGCTCCCCGGCGTCATGGACGGCACCGTCTACGAATCAAACATCGGGACGTTCATCGCCGGGATCGACTTCACGCTCCGGGCGGATCCGCTCGGAATGCTCTTCGCGTTTCTCGCGAGCGGGCTGTGGATCATCACCTCGTTCTACAGCATCGGTTACATGCGCGGGCTCGACGAGCCCGGACAGACGCGGTATTTCGCCTCCTTCGCGGTGTCGCTCTCCGCGACGATGGGAATCGCCTTCGCCGGAAACCTGCTGACGATCTTCATCTTCTACGAGCTGCTGTCGATCGCGACGTATCCGCTGGTCGCCCACGACGAGGACGACCGCTCCCGCAGCGCCGGACGGAAATATCTCGCCTACACGATGTTCGGCGGCGGCGTGCTCGTGCTGGCGGGGACGGTGCTCGTCTTCTGGCTCGCCGGCAGTGTCACGTTCACCGCCGGCGGCATCGAGGGACTCGCCGCCGTCGATCCGATGTGGGGTCGCCTCGCGTTCGTTCTGCTCGCGGTCGGCTTCGGCGTCAAGGCCGGACTGATGCCGCTCCACCAGTGGTTGCCCGAGGCGATGGTCGCGCCGACGCCCGTCTCCGGATTGCTCCACGCGGTCGCCGTCGTCAAGTCCGGGGCGTTCGGCGTCGCACGGGTCGTCCTGGACGTCTTCGGCCCGGAACTGGCCTACGAGCTCGGTATCGCGGTCGTCGTCTCCTCGCTGGCGGCGTTTACGCTGCTTGCGGCGTCGTTCATCGCGATACGGAAGGACCACCTCAAACAGCGGCTCGCCTACTCGACGGTCTCACAGCTCAGCTACATCGTCCTTGGGCTGGGGATCTTCGGCTGGTACGGACTGATCGGCGCGCTGTTGCACATCCCGGCACACGCGTTCATGAAGCTCACCCTCTTCTTCTGTGCGGGGGCGATCCACGTCGAAACCCACACCGATTACATCTCGAAGATGGCGGGGATCGGCAAACGGATGCCCGTAACCCTGGGTGCGTTCGCCCTGGCGGCGGCCGGAATGGCCGGGATCCCGCTGTTCGCCGGTTTCGTCTCCAAATACTACCTGCTGATCGGCGGCTTCGAGATGGGCGGGATCGCGCTGTATCTGGCCGGCGCGCTGCTCGTCTCCGGCGTGCTCAACATCGTCTACTTCTGGCCGGTCGTTTACACGGCCTTCTTCGAGGCCGAGGACGCTCACGACGCCAAGCCGCTCGTCGACTTCCGACCCGGCGGGGAGACCCGATCGACGGTCGCTCGAACCGACGGCGGCTCCCGTGAGGACGAGGAGATCGATCCCGACGCGATCGGCCAGCCGGACTTCAGCGGTACGTCAGGCCGGCGGGATTACAGCGAACCCGCCGAGCGGATCGACGGCGAGTACGCCGTCGACCAGCACCCGAGCGATCACCACATGCCCGACGACGAGGACGATCACGACGATCACGACGACCACGACCACCACGGCGGACCGCCGCCGAGCGGGTGGCAACGGCTCACCGTCGGGGAGGCGTTCCACGGCAGGGAGACCACGTGGTTCATGCTCGGGCCGATCCTCGCGTCGGTCACCGGTGCGATCCTCGTCGGTGTCGTTCCCCACCAGGTCCTCTTCCTGGAGCTGATCGAGATCATCGTCGAGAACGCCCTCGCGGGCACGGAGGTGTTGCCATGATCGAGACGATCCCGCCGTTCGCCTACGTGCTGTTCGCCGCGTTCGCGGTTGCCGCCCTCCCGCGGCTCCCCGGCCACCTCCTCGCCGGGATCGCGACCGCCGCCGTCGGCATCCAGTCGTATCTGCTCGCCGACGGCGTCTACGCCGAGACGGTGTTCCTCGGCTTCGAGGTCGCCTTCCTCAACGTCGACGGCGCCTCCCGGCTGATGGGCGTCGCCGTCGGCATCCTGGCGACCGCGGCGGTGCTGTACGCCTACGAGAGCGAAGCGTCCGGCGTCCAGACCGCCTTCGCGATGAGCTACGTCGCCAGCACCGTCGGCGTCGTCTTCGCGGGCGATTGGTTGACGATGATCTTCTTCTGGGAGCTGATGGCGGTCACGTCGACGCTTCTGGTGTGGCATTACGGCTCTCGCGAGGCGATCCGGGCCGGCTACCGCTACGCGATCTTCCACGGCATCGGCGGTACCGTCCTTCTGGCGGCCGTCGTCGTCCACTTCGTCTCCGTCGGTCCGGCACCGGACGCGTTCCTCTACACCGCAGCGGAGGGAATCCACGGCGCGGCCGACGGCCCGCTCGGCAGTCCGGCCGCGCTTCTCGCTGCCCTCGGGATCGGCGTCAACTGCGGGTTCATCCTGCTGCACTCGTGGATCCCCGACACCTATCCGCGTCCCCACGTCGCGGCGTCGGTGTTCCTCTCGGTGTTCACCACCAAGACCGCCGTCTTCGTCATGTTCCGTGCGTTCCCGGACGGCGGACTGTGGCTGGCTTATCTCGGTGGCGGGATGGCGGTGTACGGCGTCTTCTTCGCGCTCCTGCAGTATGATCCGCGGCGACTGCTCTCGTATCACATCCAGGCGCAGGTCGGGTACATGCTGGCCGGAATCGGGCTGGCGACCCTCGGCGGCGACTTCGGTAACTTCGCCGCTGCGGGTGGCCTCGCACACATGTTCAACAACATCCTCTACAAGGCGTTGCTGTTCATGGCCGTCGGCGTCGTCATCTACCGAACCCAGGAGCAGAACATCAAGAAGCTCGGCGGGCTCTGGAACGTGATGCCGCTGACGTTCCTCGCATACGTCATCGGTGCCGCCTCCATTACGGCGGTCCCCGGGACGAACGGCTTCGTCTCGAAGGGGATGGTGCTGGACTCGGCCCACGAACTCGACCACGTCGCCGTCGGAAGCGGCGCGCTCCCGCTCGGCGGCGAGGACCTGCTGTGGTGGCTGCTCGTCGTCGGCGCCGTCGGGACGTTCATGTCGTTCATCAAGCTCGGCTACTACATCTTCTTCCACGGCGAGAACACGATCGAACCGCGGGACGCGACGGTCGGGCAGACGGTCGCGATGCTGTTCGTCGGGGCGTTCTGTCTGCTCTACGGGCTCGTTCCGGGGCTGCTGTTCGATCTCCTCCCCTTCACCGAGGCCGGCGTCGTCGCGATCGCCGATCCGTTCAGCACTGGACACCTCACCGAAGGGATCGCGCTCCTGATCGTCGGTTTCGTGGCCTTCTTCGGGCTCAGGGGACCGATCACCCGGATGGCGTGGATCCCGGACGTCCATCGGCTGCTCTTCCCGGCGGCGTTCTACGTCGGCCGGGCGTTCGTCTGGAGCGTCACGGAGCTGTGGGCGGCCGTCGACAGAGTCGTGATGCGGACCGCCGGCGCGTCGATGCGTGTCGGTTCGAACCCGGGCCGATACGCCTATCGGACCGCCGAGCGGCTCCCCGGCGTCGAGGTGACGACGCTTCCGAACGGTGGCGAACCGGAGACGCTCCACCTCCGTGCCTCGACGGGGACGAGCATCTTCCTCATCACGATCGCGCTGACGGCGCTGTTGGCGCTGCTGTTACTCTGAGACGTTCGGTTGCCGCGTTTCAGTTTTTAGCTCGGTTCGGGATCCGAACTCGGCCTAGGGGCTCAGACGCTGCCGATCCCGCGGGAAGAGAACGGCTTCGCGGATGTTCGACAGCTCCAGCATCGTCATCACGAGCCGCTCGCCGCCGATCGCCCAGCCGGCGTGCGGTGGCATGCCGTATTTGAACATCGACGTGTAATACTCGAAGGCTTCGGGGTCGAGCCCCTGCTGTTGGAACCCTTCGATGAGCTGCTCGTAGCGGTGTTCGCGCTGTCCGCCCGAAACGAGCTCCATCCGCGGGTGCATCAGGTCGAAGCCGGTCGACAGCTCGGGATCGTCGTCGTGGTCCTTGATGTAGAACGGCTTGATCTCCGACGGCCAATCGGTGATGAAGTAGTGGCCGCCGACGTCGGCGCCGAGCGCCTTCTCGCCCTCCGTCGGGAGGTCGTCACCCCAGACGAGCTGTTCGTCAAGCTCACCGGTGGCGTTGATCCGCTCGATCGCCTCCTCGTAGCTGATACGCGGGAACGGCCGCTCGGGCGGCTCGAACTCCGCGGCCAGATCTAGCGCCTCGAGCTGTGACTCGCAGTTCTCGGCGACCGACTCGTATACCGAGGCGACGACCTGTTCGCAGACGTCCATCGCCTCCGACGCGTCGCAGAAGGCCCCCTCGAAGTCGATCGACGTCGCCTCGTTGAGGTGTCTCGGCGTGTTGTGCTCCTCGGCGCGGAAGATCGGCCCGATCTCGAAGACGCGCTCGAGCCCGGAGCCGGCGACCAGCTGCTTGAACAGCTGCGGGCTCTGGTTCATGAAGGCCTCGCGGCCGAAGTAGGTGATCGGGAACAGCTCCGTCCCCCCCTCGGTTCCCGTCGCGACGATCTTCGGCGTGTTGATCTCCGTCGCGTCGGCCTCCCGGAACGCATCCCGAGCCGCACGGAGCGTCTCGCCGCGGATCTCGAAGATCGCCTTCGACTCCTCGCCCCGGAGGTCGAGCGTCCGGTTGTCGAGTCGGGTCGACAGCTCGGCGTCGACCTTTCCGGACGGGTCGAGCGGCAGCTCGGTGTCGGCCGGCGCGATCACGTCGACCGTTTCGGGCGTGATCTCGACGCCGGTCGGCGCGCGGGGCTCTTCCTCGACGTCGCCGGTTACCGAAACGACCGACTCGCGGGCGACGCCCAGCCCGGTTTCGACGAGTTCGTCGTCCATCTCGTCCTTCTCGAATTTGACCTGGATACGACCGGTCGTATCCCGAAGAATGAGAAATGCGATGCCCCCGAGGTCTCGAACCTCGTGAACCCAGCCGGCGACGGTAACCGTCTCGCCCGGCTCGGCGTCCGCGGTATACGTGCGGTTCTCCATACGCCAGCTTTTCGCGGGTGGAACTTAAGAGGCTCACTTTCCACGTTCGAGCGACGGGACGCGAGAGCGGCTAGCGGACGATGTTCTCGACGAGGCGGGCGTATCCACGGCGGAGCCGTTCGGAGATCGCCTGGTTCGAAACGCCGAGCTCCTCGGCGAGATCCGACGTGGTCACCTCTCGCGGGATCTCGAAGTAGCCGCACTGGTAGGCGAGCAAAAGCGTTTCGCGCTGCTGTTCGGTCAGTGCCGGCTCGGTGTCGTCGCGATCGGCCGCGTCGTAGAGCCGCTCGAGCTCGAACCTGATATCGTTGTCCCGCAGGTACTCCCGGTACTTCGACAGCGCCTCCCGATCCGGAAACCGGACTCTGGTGTGCCACCAGCCGTCGGAAAACCGGGTGCGGAGGCGCTCGCCGCCGAGACTCACCCACGCGGGGTAGAGGACGGTGTCCATTCGATCGGTCGTTTCGATCCGGTAGAGCCGGCTCTCGTCGACCCTGCTGAGCACTTCGACCTGCCCGACCGTCGGATCGTCCGCGAGCGCGGCCTCGAACGCGTCGAGATCGCAGCTGTCGGCCCACAGAAAGAGGATCGGCCGATCCGGATCGGTCGCGTAGGAGCGCTCGACCTCGAACTCGACGTCGGGAACTCTCTTGAGCGCGGATTCGAGCGCAAGGCCGTCGGACTTGACCGCGTACTCCGCGATGACACTCATCGGGGGTAAACGTCCGCCTCGACGGATAATAAACGCGTCCGGTTCATCGTTCGTTCGCGGCTTCGGCCCGTCCCGTTTTGGCTCCTTCGACAGTCTCCCGGACCGCGTCGACTCCCTGATCGTGCACCAGGTCGCCGACGATCACCGTGTCAGCGCGCCGTCCCATCTCGTAGGCTGCGTCGTAGCTCCGGACGCCGCCACCGTAGAAGACCGTCGCGTCGGTCACCGCCTCCGACGCAGCCTCGACGATGTCGGGATCGCCGTAGATCCCCGAGTACTCGATGTAGACGATCCGCTGTCCGAGGAGCTGTTCGGCCGCCTCCGCGTAGGCGGCGACGTCGTCGGCGCCGAGATCGCAGTCGGCCTCCGTGTAGGCGGCGACCGAGGAGTCGGGGTTCAGGACGACGTACGCCTCCGTGAACGTCCGACTCCAGTCGATCCCGTCGTCGAGCCGGACCCACTCCTTGTGGGCGCCGGTCACCCAGAAGACGTCGCCCGCGTTCAACACCACGGGGACGAAGTAGCCGTCCAGATCCGCCGCGTGGACGACGGCTCCGACGTTCGACGGTTCGATGTAGACGGGGATGTCGTACTTCGTGCAGGCGTCGACGACGCGGCCCATCTTCTCCTCGGTCATCCCGGTCGTACCGCCGATCTCCAGGGCGTCCGTCCCGGTGGCACAGACGTCCTCGAACGTCTCGCCCTCGACGAGTGACTTGTCGGGGTCGAGTTTGACGATGTGGTCCCAATCGTCCCAGGGCGCGCTCATACCGTTCCGAAGCCAACGGGTGAGTAAAACCGCTTCGGCTTGTGTCAGTTCGCCGCGGCTCGCTCGGCGGTCAGCTGGGCCTGCCACTCGCGGATCCGGTCGGCGGAGATCCCCTGGACGTCCGCGGCGACCGTGTCGGCGTCGGCGTCCCGGAGGTCGTCGAGGTCCCGAACGCCCGCGGCAGCGAGTTTCTCGGCGGTCTTTTCGCCGACGCCGTCGAGATCCTCGACCGCCGTCGTCGCCTGCCGCTCGCGGTACTCCGCGTAGTTACAGATCGGACAGCCGAGCTCCCACGGATCGTCGTCGTCCTCTCCGTCACGAACCACGAGCTTCGGCAGGTCGTGGTCCTCACACCGCTCCTCGAGCACCTCGATGTCGCCGCGTCGCGGGAGCGGGAGCGAGTACTCACACTCCGGGTAGCGCGTGCAGCCGACCAGTCGAGAGCCCGACCGGAGCTGCTTGATCGCGAGTTCGCCGCCGTACTCGTCGCCGCACTCTGGACAGGCGCCGATCACCTCGTCGGCGGCCTCCTCGGCCTCCTCGGCCTTGCACCGGGGGCAGCCGTGGACGTAGGTACTCCGCCCGGCGAGCATCTTCACGTGCCGCAGGTCGTGGTCCGCACAGCGCTCGTCGATGACGGTCGGTTCGCCGTTGCTCGGCAGCGGTAGCGTGTACCGACAGTCCGGATAGCCGTCACAGCCGACGAAGTAGGAGCCGTGCCGCGAGCGACGCACGAGGAGGTCTTCACCGCACTCCGGACAGGGACCGAGCGTCCGGTCGGCCTTCATCGACTCCCGGAGGTGGTCGCCGATCTCCTCGCGGGAGTCGTGAAGCTCCTGGAAGATCGCGTCGAGCATCTCCCGCGATTCGGCGGTAACCGACTCGTAGTCGGTCTCCCCCTCGGCGATCGCGCGCATGTCCGCCTCCAGTTGGGCCGTCATCTCCTCGTCGACGATCCTGTCGGCGAAGGTTTCGGCGGCGTCGACGACCGCCATCGCGAGCTTCGTCGGACGCGGCGGGTCGCCCTCGATGTAGCCGCGGTCGTAGAGCTTCTGGAGGGAGTTGTGTCGCGTCGCCTTCGTGCCGAGCCCTTTCGTCTCCATGAGCTGTATCAGCCGCGACTGTCCGCGACGTCGGGGGGGCTGGGTTTCCTTGTCCTCGATGCGGACGTCGGCGACGCCCAGTCGCTCCCCCTCCGTCACGTCCGGGACGTGCGTCTCGTTGGCGGAGACGTACGGATACACCGTGTGGTACCCCGGTTCGAGGAGGCGTTTCCCGTTGGCCTTCAGGAGACAGCCGTTGGCGTCGGCGACGACCTTGAGGTGTTCCCACTCGGCGGCGTCGGCGACCGTCGCGAAGAACCGCCGGACGACCAGCTCGTATATCTTCCACTCGTCGTCGGAGAGATCCTGACGGCCGGGGATCTCGCCGGTCGGGTGGATCGGCGGGTGGTCGGTCGTCTCCTCGTCGCCGGCGGTCGGTTCGACCGCCCCGTCCAACAGTTCGTCGGCGTCCTCGCCGAACGGCGGGTGGCCGACGAACGACTCGAGCAGCTCCGACGGATCGAGATCCTCCGGATACACCGTGTTGTCCGTCCGCGGGTAGGTGATGTAGCCGGCGGTGTAGAGCTCCTCGGCGATGCTCATCGCCCGCTGGGCCGACACGCCGATCGAGCTGGCAGCACTTATGTACTGTGTCGTGTTGAACGGCGTCGGTGGCTCGTCGGTGCGGCGCCGTCGCCGGACGCTGTCGACGACGGCTTCGCCCGCTGCCCGGAGCTGCTCGAAGGCTTCCTCGGCGTCGGCTTCGTTCCAGACCCGTTCGGCCTCCGCGCCGTCCTCGTAGTAGAAGTACTGCGCTTCGAACTCCGTGTCGTCCTTCGTGAGGTCGGCGAACAGTTCCCAGTAGTCGTCCGGCTCGAACGCCTCGATCTCCCGCTCGCGGTCGACGATCAGCTTCAGCGTCGGGCTCTGAACCCGTCCGACCGAGATGAAGTCGTCGCCGAGCTGCTTCGCCGAAAGCGAGAGGAACCGGGTGAGCGCCGCCCCCCACAGCAGATCGATCACCTGGCGGGCCTCGCCGGCCGCCGCGAGATCGAAATCCAGGTCGTCCGGATCGGCGAAGGCGCTCTTGACCTCGTTTTCGGTGATCGAGGAGAACCGGACCCGCGAGATCGGGATGTCGGCGATTTCGTCGATCAGCTCGTAGGCCTCCTTGCCGATGAGTTCGCCCTCCCGATCGTAGTCGGTCGCGATGACCGCTTCGTCGGCTTCGTCGGCGAGATCCTGCAGCGTTCTGACGATGTTCTCCCGCGTCGGCGTCTTGACGACCTCGGCGTCGACCAGCTCCGCCGGCTGGACGTCGCGCCAGTCGGCGTACTCCGGCGGGAAGTCGACGCCGACGACGTGACCGGAGAGACCGACGCAGCGTTTGTCGCCCCAGCGATAGACGTTGACACCGTTCCGACGTTTGACGGACGCGCTGCCGTCCGAGAGGATCTCCGCGATCCGCTTTGCGGCGTTGTCCTTTTCAGTAACGATGAGCTCCACGTTGGGAACGGATACGCCGAGATCGGGTTTCAACGTTTCGTCGGAGCGTCATCCCTCCGTCCGAACCGGTACTGCTACTATCGGGGGGGCCAACGAGTCGGCGGGGCCCGCCGAATGGTCGACGAGCAGGACACGCGTATCGATATGACGACGGGCGCGATCACGCCAAAGCTCTTCCACCTCGCGTGGCCGCTCGTGCTCGGCAACCTCCTGCAGACGCTGTACAACCTCGCGGACATGTTCTGGGTCGGTCGCGTCAGTCCCGAGGCCGTCGCCGCCGTCGCGCTCATGTTTCCGCTGTCGTGGATGTTCGTCTCGACGGCGATGGGCGTCACCGCGGCCACCATCGCGCTGGTCTCTCAGCACGTCGGCGCGGGCAACGACCGGCGGGCGGATCTGGTGGTCGCACAGAGCTGTCTGCTCGCGACGGTCGTCTCGCTCGTACTGGCGGCCGTCGGCCTGCTCGCCCGCCACGAACTGCTCTGGCTCATCGGCGCACGCGATCAGGTGTACGTCGAGGCGATGGAGTACATCGTCGTCATCTTCCTCGCACTGCCGCTGACGTTCCTCTTCTTCGCGTTCCGTGCCTCGCTGCAGGGTGCCGGGGACACGAAGACCGCGATGTGGCTCGTCGCGATTTCGGCCGGGCTCAACATCGTCATCGACCCGTTCTTCATCCTCGGCTGGGGACCGTTCCCGGCGATGGGGACGCAGGGCGCCGCGGTCGCGACGTTCGTCGCCCGGTTCGTCGCGACCGCGGCAGGTATCTACATCCTCCTCCGGGGCGACTGGGGCGTCGAGCTCCACGTCTCGGATCTCGTACCGAACTGGGCGGTGCAGCGGAAGCTGTTCGCGGTCGGTTACCCGGCGTCGATCGACGGCTGGGCGCGGTCGTTCGCGGCCGTCGTGATGGCCGCCTTCGTCGCCCGCTTCGGCGCCGCCGCGACCGCCGCCTACGGAATTGGGCTCCGGTACATGTCCGTCTCCTGGAGCGTCTCCGGAGCCGTCGGACAGGCGACGGCTACCGGCGTCGGACAGAACCTCGGGGCGAGAACCCCCGATCGGGCGACGGCGGTGACGTACACGGCCACCGGCGTGACGATGGGGGTGCTCTTCGTCGCCGGCGGCGCGGCGTGGCTCTTTCCCGAGTTCGCAATGCGGATCTTCATCGACGATCGAGCGGTCGTCGAGGAGGGGGTCGTCTTTCTGCGGATCGTCGCGCTCTCGTGGGGGTTCTTCGGCGGATTGATGGTCGTTCAGGGGGCGTTTCGCGGCGCCGGCGACACCGAGATCGCGATGGTGCTGTCGTTCCTCTCGCGGTGGCTCCTCCGGGTACCGCTCGCGGTCGTTCTCGCCTTCGCGTGGACGGTGACGCTCCCCGGCGTCGGAACGGTCTCCTCGCTCGGTATGGGCGTCGACGGGCTCTGGTGGGCGTACGCGTCGGCCGCGGTCGCGTCGTTTGTCGTCGGCGTCGCGTGGTTCCTCCGCGGCACGTGGAAGGAGGGCGTCATCGACCGCGAGACGGCGGCGGCGGACGATTAGCGCTCGACGATCTCGAAGCGCTGTCCGGGCTCCATCCGCATCGTCATCCCCGGATCGGTCGGTGGCTCACCGCTCGGGGCGTTCGTCCCGCACCACTCCAGCCGGTACCGCCTCCCGATCGTCGCCAGGGCGAGTTTCGCCTCGATGAGCGCGAACGTCCGGCCGATACAGATCCGCGGTCCGCCGCCGAACGGCGCGTACGCGAAGTCGTGTAGCTCTCTGGGAAGGTCGCCGGTCCACCGCCCGGGGCGGAACTGGGTTGGTGCCTCGAAGAACCGCCCGTCGCGCTGGATCTCCCGAACCGGCAGGAGCACGTTTGCTCCCTCGGGGATCCGGTAGCCGCCGACGGCGGTCTCCTCGCGAACCTCCCGCGGGATGACGTACACCGGCGGGAAGAGCCGGAGCGTCTCCGTTATCACCCGATCGGTCACCCCGAGGTCCGCGACGTCGTCCACCGTCGGATCGGCGCCGAGAGCGTCGACTTCCTCGTGGAACCGGTCCCGAACTGACGGGTTGTTGGCCAGCGCCCAGCAGGCGAAGGTGAGCGTCGTCGTCGTGGTGTCGTGACCGGCGAACACCATCGTCACCATCTGGTCGCGCAGCCGCTCGTCGGAGAGCATCGCCGAGTCGGTGCCGCCGGACTCCCGGATGCCGACCAAAAGCGATAGGAGGTCGTCCGCATCCGCGGGATCCGACGGTGCGCCGGCCGCCGCCTCCGCGAGCAGCCGGTCGGCCTCCTCCCGTATCGCCTCCTTCCCGCTCCGGAACCGTCGGCGAGAGGGGGTCGGCATCCAGTTCGGAAGGACGTAGGAGGTCGGCTGGAACCAGCCGTGGAGCCGTTCGGCCGCTCGCCGGAGCCGCTCGTCGCCGTCCAGTTCGAGCTCTCGACCGAGCACCGTCGCGAACAGCACCTCGAGCGTCAGGTCCGTGAACTCGGCCTGCAGATCGAGGCGCTCGCCGTCCGACCAGCGGTCTATCCGGCGGTGGATCTGTGTCGTCATCCCGTCGGCGTACTCCGTCACCGCCTCGCGGGTGAACAGCGGCTGGAGCGCGTCGCGCTGTCGGCGCCACTCCTCGCCCTCGACCGTCACCAGCCCTTCGCCGAAGGCGATCCGGAAATCCTCGCTCTTGCCGAACGTCTCCCGATCGGTGAGAAGCGCGCGCTTCAGGTGATCCGGATGACCGAGCAGGTAGTTCTCCCGCCCCGGCATCCACGTCCGGACGACGTCGCGGCTCGTGAGTGCGCGCTCGCCGAACGCGAAGACGTCGCTCGCTTGCTGGTAGAACTGCGATACCCTGCTCGGAACTTCGGGGGGATAGGGTGGAAGTGGGAGGGTCGAGGGGTCGACGTCGTCGGCCGATTCGGGCGCCGTCTCGGAGGGCATGGTTCCGAACTGCGGTGCCGCCGAAGTAAAAGTGGCGTCGTTCAGGCGAGTGCTTCGCGCAACAGCTCGTTGACCGTCCCGGGGTCCGCCGAGCCGCCGGTCTTCGCCATCACCTGTCCGACGAGGAAGTTGAGCGCGCCGTCCTCGCCGGCGTGGTAATCCTCGACCGCGTCGGGGTTTTCTTCGATTGCAGCGGCGACGGCCGCCTCGACTTCGCCGGCGTCGGTCTTGCCGAGCCCCTCCTCGTCGACGATCGTCTCCGGATCCAGCCCGTCGTCGAGCATGCGGCGAAGGACGATCTCCTCGGCGTTTTTCACGGTGATCTCCCCGTCGTCGACCAGCTCGATCAGGCGCGCGAACTCGTCGAGTCGGTCGCCGACGTCGGTGATCGACATGTCCCGGTAGTTGAGTTCGCCGAGGAGGTTGTCCGCGACCCACGTCGCGGCCAGCTCCGGATCGAAGTCGCTGGCGATCCGCTCGTAGAAATCCGCGACCTGCTTCGTCGTCGTCAGCTTCGAGGCGGCCTCGGGGTCGAGGCCGTACTCCTCGCGGAACCGCTTTCGGCGAGCGTCCGGAAGTTCCGGAATGTCGATCCGCTCCTTCCAGTCGGCGACCCGGAGCGGCGGGAGGTCGGCCTCCCGGAAGTAGCGGTAATCCTTCTCGGCCTCCTTCGACCGCATCGACACCGTGATCCCGCGGGTCTCGTCCCAGTGGCGGGTCTCCTGTTCGACCTCGCGGCCGCGCCGGATCGCGTTCTTCTGTCGTGTCTCCTCGTAGGCCAGCGCCTTCTCGGCGCCCTTGTGACTGGAGATGTTCTTCACCTCGGTCCGGTTCGCCGATCGCAGCGTCGCCTCGTCGATGGCGCCGTCGTCGGCCACCGCCCCGGCGTCGACGATCGAGAGGTTGGCGTCGACGCGCAGCGAGCCGTCGCGAGTGGCGTCGAAGACGCCCAGATATTCGAGCACCTCCTCCAGCTTCGCGAGGAACGCTCGCGCCTCCTCGGCGCCGCGGAAATCCGGCGCCGTGACGATCTCCATCAGCGGCGTGCCGGCGCGGTTGTAGTCGACGAGCGTGTACTCCGCGGTGTCGATCGAACCGCCAGCGTGGGAGAGGCTCCCGGGATCCTCCTCGAGGTGGGCGCGTTCGATGCGGACGGTTCGGCGGTCGCCGCCGACGCTGAACTCGAGTTCGCCACCGTCACAGATCGGCGCGTCGTACTGCGTGATCTGGAAGTTCTTCGGCAGGTCGGGGTAGTAGTAGTTCTTCCGGTGGAAGCGGGTCTCCGTCGGGATCGACGATCCCAGCGCCTTCCCGATCTTCACGGCTGCCTCGACGGCCCCTTCGTTGAGCACCGGCAGCGCGCCGGGGAGTCCGAGACAGACGGGACAGGTTCGGCTGTTCGGCTCCTCGTCGTCGGCGGATTCGGTCGAACAGCCGCAGAAGATCTTCGTCGCCGTCTCGAGCTGGACGTGGACCTCCAGTCCGATGACGGCCGCGAGCTCGGCTTGCTCCGCGGTCTGTGCAGTCATTGACGTATGCTTTTCGCGCAGACGCTTTAGCCTAACGAGACCAGCGAATCGTCGGTCTCCGACGCCGGCTCAGGCGTCCGCTTCGCCGTCGGACGGTTCCGTCTCCCCGCCCTCCTCGATCATCGGTGGCTCGCGGTCGGCGGGCGGCGTGTACGCGTAGAGATAGCCGTCGTCGACGACGCAGTAGCTTTCGGCGCCCGGTTCCTCGATCACCCGTCGGTCGGAGTCGATCGCCACGTCGACGAGCTCCTCGAGGGATTCGATCTCGATCCGCGGGTGGTCGCGGATCTCCGGCGGGAGCCGTCCCCGGGAGATCCAGTCGTCGAACTCGCCGCGTTCGCGCGCGTGTTCGATCCGCCGTCGCTCCGCCTCGGAGAGGAGCGAGTCGGTGCGGCGGGCGGCGACGAGACCGATCAGGCCGATCAGCGAGCCGACGAAAAGCAGTACGGTGCCGACGCTCCGGAGCGGTCCATACTCGACCGGCACGGTGACCTCCCTGACCGATTCGTATCTCTCCACGGCGGGGTTCTCGTCGACGCGATACGTCGAGCCGTCCGGTTCGATCCGGAGGTCGTGCTCGTAGCTCTCGGAGACGGGATCGCCGTGTACCGTCCCGTCGACGGTCGTCCGCGCGCGAACGAGCGTCTCGGTGGTTCCGGGCGAGGCGCCGAGTTCCTCCTCGATCGCGTCGATCCGAGCGATCGTCGCGTTGACGTCGACGGCGAACGGGAGCTCGTGTCGATCGCCCGGCCCGAGCTCCTCCGTCCGAGCGTCGCCGAGCGGTTCGGTCGCCTGCCAGTAGATCTCGCCCTCGTCGTCGACCGCCCGAACGACCAGTTCGAGCTCGGTGTGGGCGTCGACCCCTCCGCCTCCGGCGTCGTACCGGTAGCTGAACTGCCCGTCGAGTTCGGGCGTCGCACGGATGAAATACACCGTTCGATTCGTTAGCTCCTCGCCCTCGGCGAACGGCCCCGTGTCGTTTTGCACCGTCGAGCCGTGGTCGAACTCGGCGGTGGAGGACCACGCTGAGACGACGCGCTCTTCGGTCTCCGCCCCCGGATCGACGTGGGTCGCGTAGACGCCCCACGTACCGACGGCGACGAGGAGCAAAAGCGCGACGAGGACGATCGCGTACCGCTCCTCGAGCAGCGCCCGGAGCCGCAGATTCGGTTCGACGTCCATCTCACCACCGCCTCGATCCCGGCGTGGTTGGACTGGTCAGTACTGTCATAGGTGGTTCATAGCAGGCCGGATTTCGATTTTCTGCGTCGTTCTCGCACTCTGATGCGGCCGTCCGTCCCGATCAGGAGGACGAGCGGGAGCGTGAACGCGCCGACGACGACCGCGGTGACGGCGCCGATCGCGAGCCAGGGGTGCATCCCGTGGAGCGCGACGACGATCGACGGCGGCAGGACGGCGAAGTAGCGGTACTCCGAGACGCTGCGCAGGTAGTAGCCCGTCTCCGGCGGCGCGGTGATCGAGAGCGTCACGTTCGAGGTATCGTTGTGGGTCAGATGGTGTTCCCGCGGCTCCACCTCGATTCCCTCGCTGGCGGGTTCGACGACAGTCACCATCGGGAGGACGCCGCCGCTGTGCAGCGTGTAGTCGAGCCGTTCGGTTTCGCCGGCCGGAATCACGTCGGGACGGTCCGAGTCGAACTCGGCGCTGACGATCCCGTATTCGTGAGATCCCGAGGCGACGACCATCGTTCCGACGGTGGCGACGGCGACAAGCAGCGCGAAGGCGATCACGACCGCGCCGACGTCGTAGACGTCCTTCCGGGAGCGGGTTCTCGATCTGCCGGCTCGCGTTCGCGTGCCGCGTTCCAGGAGCGAGCTGACGACGAGGAAGCTGACGCCGAAGGCGAACAGCACGTAGGCGAGTCCCTGCGTGCCGAGCACCGCGGTCGTCCCGAGCAGCCTCGCCAGCCGGAACTGGGCCGTCTCGAGTGCGCTCTGGACGCCGACGACACCGGTTCCGAGGTGTGGGATGACGACGACTCGACCGTCGATCTGCAGCGCCTTGGCGGCGATCTGTCCGTCGGTGACGTGCGGCTCGTTGCCGCTCTGATCGGTGAACGGGTTGGCATCCCCGCTCGTCACGTAGCCGTGTTCGGTCGTTCCGACGACGCGGTGCGTCGTCAGCCCGCCGCCGTGGAGCTGTTGGGCCTCGAAGGTGACGACGTCGCCCTCCTCGACGGGGCCGGCGACTTCCGCCGGAATCGCGACGAAGCCGTCCCCGGGTTCCAGCGTCGGCTCCATGCTCCCGGTTTCGACGTAGGAGAGGAGGACGGGCTGGCCGAGAATCGAGCCGGCGATCAACACCGCGACGACGGTCAGGAGGAGTACCGCCAGTACCGACATCGCTGTCGACTGCCCGCTCATAGC
>SKTU01000097.1 GCA_007122455.1 Haloarculaceae archaeon
CGTATCTCTACTATCCGAACACGCTCTACTCGGCAGCGCGGTACGACGTCGATCTCACCGTCGTCGTCTCGGACAACCGGAACTACCGCATTCTCAAGAACAACACGCTTCGCGTGCTCGGCGGCGAGGAGGACGACCACGAGTTCGTCGCGATGGACTTCGAACCGCCGGTCGACATCCCGAAGAACGCCGAGAGCCACGGTGCTGACGGGCGCGTCGTCGACGACCCCGACGCGATCGCGTCGGCGATCGAAGCGGCCCGGGCGGAGTCGGGGCCGACCGTCCTCGACGTGCTGGTTCACGACTGAGGACGGAAACGAATACCCGTCCGCAACCGGTGGTGTCGGTATGGACGAGATCGACGAGGTCGCCGCGGCGGTCGATACGGTCGCGACGGCGCTCGAAACCGACGCGGCTGTCGCCCACGCCGAAGTGGGAGGGTTCGTTCGGGACCGGACGGAGGTAATCCTCACCCACGAGACGACCCGGTCGACCCATTCGTTTCTCGATACCGGCGTCTGGTGTCGCGTGCTCGCCGACGGCGCGTCGGGCTATCGGCAGACGACGCGCCTCGACGGCGAGAGCCTCGAACAGCTGGCCGAGACGACGGTTCGATCGGCTCGACAGCTCGGTCAGGAGCGTCCCGAGCAGTACGACCCCGAGACGGCTCACCGGGCGACGCACGGCGGCTGGGCCGCGAACCCCCTCTCGTCGATCGATCCGGAGGATATCGCAGGGCGTCTCGCGGACGCCCGCGACGACGCCTGTGACGACGTCACACTCGACCGCGCACGGCTCGAGTACACCGGCGAGCATCTCACCTCGATGCTCGCGACGACGACCGACAGCCTCCTGACCACGACGCTTGATCGTGCCAAGGCCGACCTGTCGCTGTCGCTCGGCGACGCGACCGTTCGCCGACGCGTCGGCTCGACCGACGGCTCGACGATCGACCGCGTCCCCGAACTGTTCGAGGGGGCGATCGATGACGCCGCCCGGCTCGACGCTCACGACGCCTCGTCGGTCGAATCCAGCCGACGGACGATCGTTCTCGGACCGAGCGCGGCTGGCCAGCTCGTCGCGGCGATCGTCGAGAGCTTCGAGGCCGACGTCGCGCTGTCGGGGTTGACTCCGTTCGAACTCGGCGATCGGATCGCCCCGCCGTCGATTTCTATCGCCGACGGGATCGAGGCCGGCTCGTGGGCGGCGCGAGCCTTCGACGCCGAGGGACGTCCGACGACGCCCGTCCAGCTCGTCGACGACGGGATCGCGCGGAACTACCTCCACAGCGTCTCGAGCGCGTCGATCCTCGACGGGCCTGTCGCCGGCTCGCTCGTCCCGTCGATCGGCTTCGAAACCGCGCCGCGGATCCACGCCCGTCACCTCGACGTCGCCGCCGGCGACCGGACGCTCGAGGAGCTGCTCGCGGACGCCGACGCGTACGTCGAGCGGTTCCGCGGACCGTGGAAGCGGGAGGGGCTGCTTCGGAAGCTCCGTTCGGGGTGGGCACCGCCCGGCGTCAACTACACGCCCCAGTTGGCCGAACAGATCGACGACGAGGAGATCGAGCGGTGGCGCGGCCAGCGTTCGCTGCCGATCGCGGAAGGCTATCGGATCGACGACGGTGAGTTCGTCGGGCGGCTCGAAGACGTCACGTACGAGTTCACGTTCGACGATCTCCCCTCGATCGACGGGATCGGCGCGTCCACAGAGACCATCTCCGGCGTCGCTGAAAAGCACAAATCGCAGCTGCCGTACGCCGTCTCGGCGCCGGCGATTCGGTTGTCGGGACGACTCGATTAGTCGTCGGCCGGCGCCGCGTCCTCTCCCGTTGCCGTCGTCTCCGCGGGCGTTTCGGGTTCGTAGAGGTGGCAGGCGACTCCCCGATCGTCCGGGATCTCGACCCGCGGTTCGGCCGCGGGATCGTCGCGCTCACAGACCGTGGCGAACCGGTCGGCGAGCGTCTCGAGGGCGGCCTCAGTGTCGCCGGAGGCCAGCGTTTCGAGTGCGTCGTCGACGGTCGCCTCGTTCGCACCGGCGAGTTCGTGAGTGAAGTGTTTTTCCCGGAGCTTCCGTTTGAACGCGGCCGTGTCGGATCGGTCGCCGTCGAGATCCTCTCGGATCGACGCGGGGTCGATCGTCCCGTCCTCGAGCCGGTAGCGGAACGAGCTGATCTCGCGGAACGCCGCCTGATCGATCTCGATCCCGTCCGGCGGGATGATCGACGGACAGCGACCCCGGAACCGACAGCCGGTCGGTACCTCGACGGCGTCACCGACCTCCCCGGAGAGTTCGACCCGGTCGCGATCCGCCGTCGGATCCGGTACCGGAACCGCGTCGATGAGTGACTTGGTGTACGGGTGCTGTGGATTCGAGATCACGTCCTCGGTGTCGCCGATCTCGACGATCCGACCCATGTACATGATCGCGATCCGGTCGCACATGTGCCGCAGCAGCGAGAGGTCGTGGCTGATGTAGACGACAGAGAGGCCGAACTCGTCGGTCATCCGCTCGAGCAGCGAGAGCACGCCCGCCCGGAGGCTGACGTCCAGCATCGACACCGGCTCGTCGGCGACGATGAAGTCGGGATCGAGCACGAGCGCCCGCGCGATCGCGAGCCGCTGGCGCTGTCCGCCGGAGAGCTCGTGGGGGTAGTCGTCGAAGTACTGCTCGGCGGGCTGCAGTTCGGCGAACTCCAGAGCCCGCTTGACGCGGGCCGTCTCGTTGCCGATGTCGTGGATGCGCAGCGGCTCGGCGATCGTGTCGTAGACGGTCATCCGCGGGTTGAGGCTCTCGAAGGGGTCCTGGAAGATCATCTGGGCGTTCTGTCGGAACCCGTCCAGCTCCTCGCCCGACATCTCCTCAAGGGAGGTCCCCCGATAGCGGATCTCCCCGTCGGTCGGGTCGTGGAGTTTCACGAGCGACATCCCCGTCGTCGTCTTTCCGCAGCCGGATTCGCCGGCGAGACCCAGCGTCTCCCCTTCCTGCAGTTCGAAGGAGACGCCGTCGACCGCGTGGACGACGTCCTGTTCGCCGCCGGCGACGGCTCGCATCATGCTGGCGATCCATCCCTCGTTGACCGGGAAGTGTTTCTTCAGGCCGTCGACTTCGAGTATCTGTTCGGTCATTTCGTCGCCTCCGTCGCTTTGGCGTTCTTCGCTTCCGCCGCTTCCGTCTGCTCCCACGTTTCGGCTCGATCGGCGACCGGGCGGAACTCCTCGTCGATCTCGTCGGCGTGGTGGCAGTAGGTTCGCAGCTCACCGAACTCCATCTCCGGGGGATACTCCGTTCGGCACACCTCGGTCGCCAGCGGGCACCGCTCGGCGAACCGGCAACCGGACGGCGGATCGACGAGTTCCGGCGGGTGGCCGGCGATGCTCATCAGATCCTGGTTGCTCTTGCGGATGTCCGGGAACGCGCGCTTGAGTCCGATCGTGTAGGGGTGGTACGGATTGCCGAATATCTCCTCGACGGGCCCCTCCTCGGCGATCTGGCCGGCGTACATGACGATCACTCGATCGCAGGTCTCGGCGACGACGCTCACGTCGTGAGTGATGACGAGCATCGACGATTCGACCTCGTCCTGCATTCCCTCGATCCGGTTGAGGATCTGATCCTGCATGATGACGTCGAGTGCGGTCGTCGGCTCGTCGGCGAGAATCAGCGACGGATCCAGCGACAGCGCCATCGCGATCATCGCTCGCTGGCGCATTCCGCCGGAGAACTGGTGCGGATACTCGTCGGCGCGATCCGGATCGAGGCCGACCAGATCGAACATCTCGTCGACGATCCGGTTGGATTCGACGCGGTCGGTCCCCGGTCGGTGGGTTTCGATCGTCTCGTTGATCTGTTCGCGGATCGTGTACACCGGATCGAGCCCGTTCATCGCCGATTGGGGAATCATCGATATCTCCTCCCACTTGCGCCGTCGGCGCTGTTCGTCGCTCAGTTCGGTGAGATTCTCGCCGCGGAACTGGATCCGACCGGCGTTGACGTAGCCGTTGTGCGGAAGGATACCGATGATCGCCTTCGCGAGCGTCGTCTTCCCGCAACCGGATTCGCCGACGATTCCGAGTGTCTCTCCCTCCTCGACGGAGAAGGAGACGCCGTCGACCGCCTGTGCGGGGCCGTCCTCGGTCTCGTAATACACCTCGAGATCGTCAACGTCGAGTAGCGTCGTCATCGTTCAGTTCTCCTCATTCTTGGAGCTCCGGATTCGTGATTTCCTCGTAGCCGCGGCCGATCAGGAAGCCGCTGATCACCACGAGTGCGATACAGATCCCCGGCGGCAGGAACCACCACCACGCCTCGTGGGTGAGGGCGTTGTACGAGCGGGCGCTCTGCAGCATCGTCCCCCACGAGACGTGGTTCGGATCCCCGAGTCCGAGGAAGGCGACGCCCGCCTCGGTGAGGATCGCCCACGCGATCGAGAAGGCGCCGTAGAGGAACGTGAGTGGGAGCACGTTCGGCGCGAGATGTTTGAGGATGATGTGGCGATCGCTCGCGCCCGCAACCTTGGCCGCCTTGACGAACGGGCGCTCGCGTAACGACAGCGCCTGTGAGCGGATCACCCGAGCCGTCGTCCGCCACTGGAGGACGATGATCGCGAGGATCAGGTTCACGAGGCTCGGGCCTGCCAGCGCGACGAGCAGGATGACGGTCGGGAGCAGCGGCAACCCGTACATGAAGTCGACGAGCCGCATGAGCGCGTCGTCGACGCGGCCGCCGTAGTAGCCGGAGACGAGTCCGACCATCGTTCCGATGCCGGCGACGAAGACCGCCGCGAGGAGGCCGACGAGCAGTGCGGCCCGAGAGCCGTACAGCAGCTGGCTAAAGAGATCGTATCCCTCGGCGGTCGTACCGAGGACGTATCCGCCCTCGCCGCCGTACCAGAACGGCTGTTCCCACTGTGCGATCGTCCCGTCGTCCGCGGTCAGTCGTTCGGTCTGGCCGTACGGCGCGACGAACGGCGCCGTGATCGCCATCGTGATGAAGAACAGCAGCGTGATCACCGACGCAACGACGAGGTTGTCCTGGCTCAACACGCGCCACTGCTCGCCGAGCGCCCGCCGGTAGAGTCGAAGCTGTCGCTTTCGGGGACTGATCTCCTCCTCGCGCTCGCTCCCCTCGTCGTCGAGGTCTGCGAAGATCGATTCGCCGTCGGATTGGCTGATTTGTGCGCACATTAGTCGTATGTCACCCGTGGGTCAAGGAAGCCGTACGCGAGATCCGCGATGAAGTTCAGAAGGATCACGGTCATCGCGAAGATGAAGAACGTCCCCTGTGCGACCGGATAGTCGCGACGGAGGACGGCGTTGACCATCTCCCGACCCATGCCGGGCCAGCCGAACACCGTTTCGATCAGGACGCTTCCGCCGACCGCGTAGCCGAGCGCGACCGCACCGGCGGTGACGATCGGCAACAGCGCGTTCCGGGCGGCGTGTTTGAACATGATCGAGCGCTCCTTCAGCCCGCGGGCCCGACAGACTTCGATGAAGTCCTGCGACAGCACTTCGAGCATGCTGTTTCGCATCAACAGCAACGGATAGCCCATGAGATAGAAGCCGAGCACCGCTGCCGGCGCGATCAGGTGCCAGATCGTGTCGAGCCACAGTTCGACGTTCCAGTAGGAGTCGTACTGGATCCCGCCGGAGCGCATCCCGGACATCGGGATGACGTCGAGCCAGGCGCCGAAGATCCACAGGACGATGAGCCCGACCCAGAAATCCGGGAAACTGCGGGCGATGAGCGCGATGAAGACGCTCCGACGCTCGAAGTCGGAGTTTCGCCGCCAGCCGGCGATGATGCCGACGGTGATACCGATCAGGTACGCGAAGAAGAACGCCGTCAGCATCAACAGAAGCGTTCGCGGAAGGTACAGGGCAATGATGTCACGCACCGCGCGGTTCGAGTGGAACGATTGCCCGAAGCTCAGCGTGGCTACGTCCTGAATGTAGATCATGTACTGGACGTGGAGCGGCTCGTTGAGCCCGTAGCTCTCGATGAGCCGCTCGCGAGCCTCGCCGCTGAGGCTCGGGTCGACGATGTACGTCGTCGGATCCCCCGGCATCGATCTAAAAAGCAGGAACAGCGCCGTGGCCACAGCCCAGAGAGTAACGATGAGCTGTAAGGTCCGCCTAACGACGAACTGTGCTCTTCCCATTGTTGTATAAACGGATAAAGCGACTAATTAATTATTCGGGGTGGTGCAGCAGGCCATCGTCGTCCCAGCCGTAGCCGGCGTCGGCCAGCCGGTCGCGGGCGGCGTCGACGCTCTCCTCGTACTCGGTGACGTCGTCGGTGTGGAGATCGCCGAACGCGGGCGAGACGACGTTGAATCCCCGCTGGGCGAAGCCGAAGATGAACTGCTCGACGATGCCGGACCGGGGAAGTGCCTCGACGGCGGCCTTCCGAAGCTGGACGTCGTCGAGCGTGTCGGTGTTCATCGAGAAGTGCCAGAAGTCAGAGGAGAGCTGCTGGGCGGCGTCGAGGTGGTTGTCCTCCTCGAGCAGCTCCTGGGTCCGGCGGGCGACTCGACCGAACGGCTCGTAGGTCAGCTCCTCGTCCTCGAGTAGCTGGAACACCGTCGACGTCTCCGGGATGATCCGCCAGTAGCGGTTCTCGAAGTCGACGCCGACGAAGTGGTCGTCGTTTCGGGTGAGGCCCAGTTCGGAGCCCTCGTCCCAGTAGTCGAACTCCATCGGACCGCTGCCGATGACGATGTCGTCGGTCGTCTCCTGCTGGACCGGATCGTCGATGTCCTCCCAGATGTGCTTGGGAACGATCGGGATCTCGTGGCCCAGGAAGAGGTGGACCGGACCGAGCGGCTGTGAGAGGTTGATCTGGACGGTGTTGTCGTCGATGACCTCCGCTTCGTCGATGTAGCGGGTCTGGTCGATGAACACCGGGATCTCGTTCTCGACGACGTAGTTGAACGAGAAGGCGACGTCTTCGGCGGTCACTTCCTCGCCGTCGTGGAACGTGTGGTCGCGGAACTCGTAGATGACCGTCTCCTCGTCCGGCAGTTCGTAGTCAGTCGCCAGCCCGAGATCCAGATCGATCTCGTAGTCGCCGTCGATGTGGATGAGCCGGTCGAACAGCATGTTGAACTGGTAGCGGAGCTTCGACTCGCCGCTCCAGGCGTAGATGTTGAGGTGGCCCATCGCCTCCGGCCACGCCGCCGAGATCGTGTCGGTGCCCTCGACCTCGAGGCTGGTCATGTTGAAATAGGAGTTGAAGCCGCGGATGTGCGGTTCCCAGTTCTGGATGACGTTGGCGTTGTAGAGGTTCGGTGCCTCCATGTGTGCCAGCGGCATCTTCGGGACGTCGTCCATCAACGTCTGCTGGATCTCGTGGATCAGCTCGCGCCGATCGTCGGGATCCGGCGTCGCCATCTGCTCGTCGAGTTTCTCGTCGAGTTCGGGGTTCTCGTAGTTGTAGTAGTTCGAGCCGCCGTTCGAGTGGAAATGCTCGAGGAGCCCGTCGCCGACCTCGGCGAAGAAGAACGTCCACCACGTCGCGAGATCGTAATCCTGTTCGTCGACGACGCGGCTGAAGAGCGTCCCCCACTCTTGAACTTCGACGTTGACGTCGAAGCCGACTTCTTCGAGCCGTTCACCGATGAAGTTGATCGCGTCGTGTCGCTGCGGACTGTAGTCCTGCGGGTTGTTCAGGTAGGTGAGCTCCTGAACCTGCTCGCCGAGTTCGTCGGGTGCAGCGCCGTTGCCGTTGCCGTCGTCCGGATCGTCGTCGGCACAGCCCGCCATGGAACCCATCGCGAGCGTGCTACCGACGGCAGCGGTTTTCCCTAAAAAGGAGCGACGATTCTGCTTTGAATCTCGAGGCATATACCAATCGCTGGGATCATGCGGACAAATATCTTACGAACTTATCCACCTTTCCTCATTGTAATTCCTTGTATGTATTATAACAACTCAAATATTCTGTCGTATGTCTTCTCGATGTCGGTGTTCAGTCGCGATTCTTGTGTTAGACTACTTTGAAGGAACAATTCTTTTGGTTCCGGCAACTATCCGGGGTGCCGGGCTATCATTCGGCCGCGTCCCGGAGTGCCGCCGAGAGCGCACGGACGCCGATACCGAGGGCGTCCTCGTCGAAATCGAACCGGTTGGTGTGATGTCCCGAGGCGAGATCAGCGCCGACGATGGCGTAGGTGGCGTCCCCACCCGTCTCGCGAACCCGCTCCATCAGGAAGCAGGCGTCCTCGCTCCCCGAGGCGTCCATATGTGTCTCGACAGTCTCGACGCCGTCGACGCCCTCGACGACCGTCGCAACCACTTCGGCGACCGCGGGGTCGTGTTCGGCCGAGATTGTCGTCCCACGGTGTTCGATGGAAACGTCGACACCGTGGGAGTCGGCGGCGCCCCGGACTGCCGATCGCATTCGCTCCCGAACGTAGTTCTCGAGGTCGTCGTCGGCACCGCGGGTTTCGACGCGCATCGTCGCCGACTCGGGGATGATGTTCCCCGCCGTCCCGGCGTTGAGCATGCCGACGTTGACCCGCGTCGCGCCGCCGGCGTGCCGCGGGATCGCGTAGACGTTCTGGACCGCCGTCGAGGCGGCGAGCAGCGCGTTGTTCCCCTCGTGGGGGGCCGCACCGGAGTGTGCCGGCGTCCCGGAGAATTCCACAACGAAACCGCTGACGGTGAGGAAGTCGACGCCGGTGACGATCGTCCCGGTCGGGAGGTCTAACCCGAGATGGACCGCGATCAGTCGGTCGACGTCGTCGAGATGTCCCGACGCGGCCATCGCCCGTCCGCCGCCCCACCCCTCCTCACCGGGCTGGAAGAACAGCTTTACCGTCCCGTCGAACTCCTCGTCGGCGGCGAACGCCTCCGCGACCCCAAGTCCGATCGCCGCGTGGCCGTCGTGGGCGCAGGCGTGCATCTCGCCGGGATGGGTCGAGACGAACCCTTCCCTCGCGGGCAGGTGGTCGTCGTCGGTCGCCTCGTCGATGTCGAGCGCGTCGATGTCGGTCCGGAGGCCGACAACCGACCCGTCGCCCCGCGAGAGCGTTCCGACGACGCCGGTTCCGCCCGCTCGTAGCGTCTCGACGAGATCGGGATCGACCCCCTCGTCGACGGCGCGCTGGGCCCGGCGCTCGATTGTCTCCTCGTCGGGTCGTCGCTCTTCGCCGGTCAACTCGACGGCGTCGGGACCGATCTCGACGTCGAAACCGAGTTCGTCAAGTCGGTCGGCGATCACCGCAGTGGTTCGAAACTCACACCAGCCGGGTTCGGGATGTGCGTGGAGGTCGCGGCGGATATCGACGACCGTCTCCGCATCTGTCAGCTGCATACGCGAGTGGACGACCAGTCGTGCAAAAAGGTTCCCGGATGCCGGGGCTCAGTTCGCGAGGTAGATGCCGCCGTCTCGCACTTCGATGTCGTAGGTCGGCACGCCCAGCGAGTCGTCCTTGGCGCTCCGACCGGTCTCTATGTCGAACATCCAGCCGTGCCACGGACAGGCGATGTACTTCCGCTCGGTGTCGAACTGCCAGTCCCATCCGTCCTCGTCCAGTTTGGTGTCGCCCGTGAGTGCCCCCTCACAGAGCGGTCCGGCCTGGTGAATACAGTAGTTGGCGACGGCGTAGAACTCACCGTCGTGTTTGAAGACGGCGATCTCCTGTCCGCGGACCTCGGTGATGACGCGCGTTACGTCGTCGTCGAACTCGCTGGTCTCGGCCAGCTTCGTCTCGTCAGTCATCGTCGTTAGATACCGAAGAGCCGCTCGGCGTTTCGTCCCATGATCTTGTTGAGCGCCTCGGCGTCGAACTGTCCCTTGATCCGGTTGAAAAGCTCCTCCGGGGTGTCGAAGTCGGGATGCGGAATGTCGGCCGACCAGAGGACGTTGTCGACGCCGATCATCTCGATGAGCCACGCGATCCGGACGGGGTTCTTGGCGGTGTGACCCAGCGGCTGGGTACTGAAGTAGACGTGGTCACGGATGTAATCGCTCGGCGGCTTCGTCAGCTCCGGAAGGTCGTAGCCGAGTGCCGTGTACGTGTCGTCGAGTCGCTTCATCAGGTAGGGGACGTAGCCGATTCCGGCCTCCTGCATCAGTATCTCCAGGTCGGGGTGTCGCTCGAAGACGCCGCCCAGCACGAGCGACGTCACCAGCGACATGTGCTGCATCGGATGGGCGCTGACGTGGTCCTCGACGTACGTCTCCGACCAGTGGTACTGCTGGGGGAACGCTCGCGGCCCGGTTCCGGTGTGGATACAGACCGGCAGGCCGACTTCGGTCGCCGCCTCCCAGATCGGCTCGTATTTCTCATCGTTGAGCAGCGGCTGGACCGACGAGCCGAGGAACTGCGCGCCGACGATCGACGGATCGTCTCCGACCCGTCGGATCTCGCTCGCGGAGTGGTCGGGCGCGTACGGCGTAACCATCATGTTGCCGAAGATGTCGTCGTGGTCGCGGAGTTCCTCGACGAGCCAGTTGTTGTAGGCGTTACTGATCGCCATCGCGTGTCGCGGCATCCGGAACGGCCCGGAGCCGAGGTTGTTGACGACCGTCTTGTCGACGCCGTGTTCCTCCATCGCGTCGCGAAGCGGCCCCAGGTCCTGAGCCTCGAAGAACGTGAACCCGTCGCGACCCTCCCGACGCTTCATGTACTCGTAGAGATAGAGTGGGGTGGCGACGGAGCTCGGCCGGTTCTCGACGCCCGGTGCCGGCGAGCGCTCGTAGAACTCCTTGACGTCGTCGAACTCCTCGTCCATGTACGGGAACGTTATCTCCGGCGTGTCCGTGACGTGGCCGTCGGCTTCGACGATGACGTCCACCTGATCGAGGGAGGTCAGCGGTTCAGTCCGTGACTGTGCCATATTGCGCGACAAGGAATCTGTAGTCAAATAGCTACCCATCTGCGTCACCGAGACGGTGCAGATGCTGTCGGACCGTGGGCCGTTCGCCCCGGCTACCGGACGGATATCTGTGCCGGTCCGAGCGTGTCGTACTCCGCTTTGTTCGCGGTGATCTCGACCAGCTCCTCGAAGGCGTCCAGCCCGTCGAGCTCGATTCCGGCGAACTGGTCGATCGAGACGCGGTCGCTCGCCACCAGTTCGGCGGCGTACTCGCCGGCGTCGTTGTTCGGGCCAGTGGGGTGGATCCCCCGGTGTCCGGTCGGATTGACGACGGTGACGCCGCGCTTTCGCATCGTCGTCGGATCGAACCGCATCTCCTCGGCCGTCACGATGCCGACCTGGACGAACGTTCCGCCCTTCCGAACCGCCCGAATCGCCTGGGCTATCGGATCGTCGCCGTCGGTCGCGTGGCCCTGATCGCCGCCGACCGCCGAGAAGACGACGTCCGGGCCGACGCCGTCCGTCCGCTCGCGGAGCGCCTCGACGGGGTCCGTCTCGCTCGCGTCGATTCCGGTCATTCCGAACCGCTCGGCGAGACGGAGTTTCTCGGGATCGATGTCGACGGCGAACGTCTCGGCCGCGCCGAAATACTGCGCGAGCTGGCCGCACTGATTGCCCATCACGCCGGCACCGATGACGGCGACGACGTCGCCGGTGTAGATGTCGGCGTCGTGAACTCGTCCCAGGGCGTCCGCGAGCGGCTGGAGTGCGGCGGCCTCCCGATCGGAGACGGCGTCCGGAACCGCACAGAGCGGCTCCGTCGGAATCGCGAGATACTCGGCCGCTGCGCCCGGATACTCCCCCAGCCCGATCGTCTCCGAACGCTCACAGAGGACGTTCCAGCCGTTCGTGCAGTACGGACAGCTCCCACAGGAGAGTTTTCCGGCACCGTAGACGCGGTCGCCGACCGCCAGTTCCGCGACGTCGGCGCCGGTTTCGACGACCGTTCCGCAGAACTCGTGGCCGAACGCGCGGCCGTCACCGCGTTCGATCCGCTCCCGCAGCGCCGCCGAGATCGAGAGTTTCCCCTGGTACATCCACACTTCGGTGATGCTGAGCTGGAACTGGCTGATCTCGAGGAGCACTTCGTCGTCGTCGGGCGTCGGGCGCTCGATCTCCTCGACGCTGGCGTCGCCGATCCCGTGTGTGATAACTGCTTTCATGGTGTGTTCGGTTTCCACCCGTCCGAATAGCTCTTCTGGTGGCGATCACCGTGTCGGAGCCGCCTTTCGCCGCTCGGACGACGCCATCTCCAAACGCTTTTGTTACGCCGATCGAAGAACCCGCTAACCGATGGAAACCGCTGAGAACGCCGGTGACCCGGTTTCGACGAACGAGCTAACCGTCGTCGATATCGGCACCCAGATTCAGGAAACGACCGAGGACATCCTCCCGTACATCGACGACGATACTGCGGGGAAGGAGTTCTTGGATCTCTCCGATAACCCGCGGGCCGAGATATACGGGGGTCCGTCGGCGTACCCGCTCTTCGAGTACAAACGCGCAGACGAGAGCGGACAGATCGTCGAAAGCGGCGAGATCACCGAGTCGATCGGCACCGACGCGCTCGACTCGATGCGATCGGAGTACGGGATCGATCGCTCGGTCGTCAACCCGACGATGAATCTCAGTCTCGCGGAGACGAACAACGACCGGTTCGCGCTCGCACTCGCGAAGGGGTACAACCGGTGGCTGCTCGAGGAACTCGACGATCGGGACTCCCTCGTCGGTAACCTCGTCGTCGCGCCCCAACACCCCGAACGCGCGGCCGACGAGATCGACGAACTGGCCTCCGAGGGGTCGATCGTCGGCGTAACGATCCCGATCGCCGGCATGCTCCCGGCCGCCGGCCACCGGATCTACGAGCCGATCTGGGAGGCGGCCGCGAAACACGAGCTGCCGGTCACGTTACAGGGGACGGTCGGCATCCGTTCGTTCCACCAGCAGGTCTACTCGGCGGACTCCTACGCGATGGACTACGCCTACCAGCAGCCGTTCCTCGCGATGCAGCATCTGACCTCGATCATGTTCGAGGGCGTGCTGGAGCGACACCCGGAGACGAACGTCGTCGTCCTGAACGCCGGCATCGATCTGGCGCCGTATCTCGTCATGCGGCTCGACGACCACTACCTCGAACTGGGTTACGAGATCCCCGCGCTCGATCGCCTGCCGAGCGAATACTGCGCCGACAGCGTCTACTGGGGTACCGCCCCGATCGGCCACGCGAGCAACCAGCCGACGCCCGACTACATGGCGAAGATGGTCCGGATGGTCGGCGCCGAGAACGTGCTCTACTCGTCGGACATCCCGCACCCAGTCACCGAGTCGCCGTCGAACCTGCTGGACGAGATCGGATCGGCGCTCGACGCCGACGAAATCGAGGCGCTCTTCGGCGGTACGGCGCGAGAACTGTACGGACTGTGATCCTCTAGGCGGTCCAGGGCCAATCCCGGTCAGCGTCGGCCCACGGCCAGCTACCGGTCGCTTTCATCCCGACGTCGAACCGCTGATCGACCGTCGCTTCGCGGATCTCCGTGTCGTCGACGGCGTCGATCTTCCGATCGGCTTCGGCGAGCTTCAGCACGCCGGCGGTCAGCAGCACCGACGTCTCCCGGAGATCCCGCACGTCGAGCTTGTCCAGCGTGTCTCCGTGGGTGTGACCCCAGCCACGGCCGCTTCCCTCCGCGATCGTCCGTCCCTGTGCCCCCGCGGCACCCTGCTGGACGAACGGCCAGTGGTCGCTGTGCGGTCGAATGCCGGATTGGATGTCGATCGGGACGTCGGCGTCGTCACTTACCTCCTCGAAGGCCTCCCCGATCGCCTCGAAGCCGTGCGTGTGGATCTGCAGCTCTCGCGAGTAGCCCGCCCCGTCGACGTTGAGGACGCATTTGACGTCGTCGAGGTCGTGAGTGTGCGTCCAGTAGTAGGCGCCGTAGAGACCGGTTTCCTCGGCGCCGAAGGTGACGAGCCGGACCCTCGTTTCGAGCTCGTCTTCGAGTTGTTTCAGGAGACGCCCGACTTCGGTGACGAGTGCGCAGCCGGCGCCGTTGTCGTTCGCCCCTTCGCCGACGTCGTGGGCGTCGACGTGGGCCGTAAAGAGCACTTCCTCGTCGGTGTCGGGGCCGACGACGGCTTCGACGTTCGTGGAGGTGGCGGCGTAGTTCTCGCAGTCGACCGAGACGGTCGCCTCGACCGCCTCTCCCTCGCAGTAGCGCTTGAGCTTGCTGCCTGCCTCCTTGGAGATACCCACTGCCGGGATCTGCGCGGGGCCGGTTCGGTCGCCGACGTCGCCGGTCGGCGGGAGACAGCCCTCGATGTGGTTGCTGAACAGAAAGCCCACGGCACCGGCTTCGACGGCGTATGCGTACTTCTCTCCGCGGTGGACCCACCGGCCGTAGTCGTCCGGCGTCAGGCTCGACGCCATCACGAGCTTTCCGTCGAGGTCGACGTCGTCGAAGTCCTCCGGGAGCGCGTAGCCCATGTCGACGAGTTCGGCCGAGACGGTGCCGGCCGGCGTTCCGGGGAGGGCGACGACCTCGTGGGAGCCGTCGAACCGCCCCCGTCCCTCGACGGAGACGGAGGCCTCGCCCCGCTCCCATCCCGGAATCGGGAACTCCGTGAGCGAGACGTCGTCCAGGCCAGCCTCCTCGAACCGCTCGGCGACGAATCCGGCACCGGCGCGCTCGCCGTCGCTCCCCGGCATTCGGTGGTCGAGATCGACGAGCGACTCGATGAGTTCGAAGCCGCGGGAACTCGTGTACGCATCGCCGACGACGCGGTCGGGTAAATCAACCATACGCCAGAGTCACGAGCGACTCCTAAGTCGGTTTCGACGACGGATCGGTCCGCTATCGCTTCGCCTCCGCGCGAGCCTGTTCGCGGAGATCGGTCAGCTTCCGGCGGTACTCCCAGCCGCCGGCGAGAAGCAGCGCGGCGGCGATCACCACGCCGGTGAGCGGATCGCCGCGGGACCAGAAGTACGCCGCAGCCGCCACGCCGAGCAGCGCCGACAGGCCGAGCGACACCACCGCGAGCCGACGACGGCGTCCGATCCGGTCACTCACGCTCGCTCACCGCCGCGAGGGGGCTCGGCTTCGGGTGCACGTGCGATCGTTCCGTCGCTGCCAATATAAACGTCCGGAGTGGACTCGACGGAGTTTATACCCCGCCTCCTCTCGTCGTCACGTATGGGTGATCATTCCGTCCGCGCGGAGTACGAGACGTTGCAGGCGGTTCGGGTTCACGAGCCGGGGTTCGAGGCGCTGCTCGGCGCGATCGATCCGGCACCGAACCACTTCGCGAGGGCGTTCTCGCTCCGTACCGCGAAGGGCGAACACCGGACGATCGTCGAGACGCTCGAATCCGCGGGCGTCGACGTCCACCACCTCCACGAGGACGTCGGCGACGAACTCGACGCGTTCCTGAGGGGTGCGATCGAGACCGATCCCTCCGGTCCGCATCCGCCGACTCGCGAGGAACTGGTCGACAACGTCGCCGCCTCGAGCACCTACGAGCAGCTCCAGGCGATCCTTCTGGGGCCGACGATCGGACGGACGAGCGACGATCCCGTCGGCGACGCTCTCCCGGACGATCCCGCCACGAGCGCGAGCACGTTCCGCGTCGAGCGACCGATCAGTAACGTCTACTTCCAGCGCGACTGCCAGATCGTCGGCGACCGCGGCCCGATCCTTCCGCGCCCGGCGACGGCGACGAGAGAGCGGGAGCTTCCGCTCGTCGAGGCGGCCTGGCACGGCGTCGGCGCCGAGTTCGCCCACCGAACGTCGCCGTCAGAGACGCTCGAGGGGGGCGATTTCCTTCCCGCCGGCGAGTTCGCCCTGCTCGGCGTCTCGGCGCTGAAAAACGGCGAGGAGTACGTCCTCCGGTCGAGCTATGACGGCGGCAGGGAGCTCCTCGACGCCGGAGCGGTCGGCTACGAGGAGTTCGGGCTCGTCCGGCCGCCGCTGTCGGCGGACGAGCGGCTCGCCGAGCGACACGACACCTCCTCACGGTTGCTCCACCTCGACGGCTGGCTCAACATCGCTGCCGAGGGACTCGCCGTCGCGCGGGAGCCGCTCCTCGAGGCGGCGACTGTCGAACTGTTCGTCCGCGAGGGGGACGGCTACGAGCGTCGGGGGAGCGAGACGCTCGCGGCGTTGCTCGAACGCCACGACTACGAGGTGATCGACGCGCCGTATCCGGAGCGGTGGGCGACGAACTTCCTGACCGTCGACGACGGCAAAGTGATCGCGATCTACGAGACCGACGACGGAACGTACTCTCCCGAGAACAACCGGACGATCGAGCGGCTGAAGGCCGAGGGCGTCGAGGTTCTCCCGGACGGCGAGGGGCTCGACCCCGAGCAGCTCACGAACGGCGGCGGCGGGATCCACTGCATGACCTCGCCGATCCGCCGCGGCTGACTCAGTCGGCAGCCAGCTCCGAGGGGTCGACCTCGGGGAGCGTCTCCTCGTAGCCGGTGCCCGCGGCGGCGGATTCGAACTCCGCTTGGGCCGCCGCGACGATCTCGGGATCGTCCAGCAGATCGTAGAGCCCGCCGGCGAGAGCCTTCGCGACGAAGACCGCGGCGTGTCGGCCGACCGATCCGCTCGCGGCGACGGCCTGCCAGCTGTGGGCCGGCGTGCCGACCGGCCAGGTGGCCGCCTGGCTTCGGCCGACGGGAACGACCCAGCTGACGTTGCCCGTGTCCGTCGAGTAGGTGCCGAGTTCGTCCCCGTCGAACGACGGGATCGCGTCCGTGAGCATCGGTTGCTCGCGGGCATCGTCGCGGTGTTCCGCGGGGAGCTGTTCGATCCGTCCCTCGACGCCGTCGATCGTGGCCTTCAGCTCGGCGGCGAGCTGTCGATCGTCCGCCGGGAGATCGAATCCACCGACAGCCTGCATGTTGGCGTCGATGACGTCCGCGAGCGTGTCGTTCGGGAGGACGCCGTACATACCGCCGCGGTACGTCGACTCGACGTCGGTTTGCGTGATGAGTGCGGCGCCGCGAGCGACGTCGTGGAGCCACTCGGACATCTCGTCGACGCTCACGCGTGTCGGCGCTCGGACGGTGTAGAGCACCGACGCGTTCGGATCGACGACGTTCGGCGCGGCGCCGGCGTCCTCGATCGCGTAGTGGATGCGGGCGTTGTCGGGGACGTGTTCGCGCATGAACTCGACGCCGACGTTCATCACCTGTACTGCGTCGAGCGCGCTTCGGCCGGCTTCCGGCGCGGCGCCGGCGTGGGAGGCCTCGCCGGTGAACTCGAAACGCAGCGAGTCCAGCGCCAGACAGCGCTGTCTGCTCGCCGACGAGTACCAGCCGGGATGCCAGCTGAGGACGGCGTCGACGTCGTCGAAGGCGCCGTCGCTGATCATGTACGGCTTGCCGACGCCGAGCTCTTCGGCCGGCGTCCCGAAGTAGACGATCGTTCCCGAGACGTCGCCGCGCTCGATCGCCCGCTTTGCGCCGAGGGCGGCGCCGAGGCTGCCGGTCGCGAAGAGGTTGTGCCCGCAGCCGTGGCCGGGAGCACCCTCCTCGAGGGGGTCCCGCTCGGCCGTGACCGCCTGTGAGAGATCCGGAAGCGCGTCGTACTCCCCCAGGACGCCGACGACGGGGTCGCCCTCGCCGTACCGGGCGAGAAACGCCGTCTCGATCTCCGCGACGCTCTCCTCGACGTCGAATCCCTCCTCGCGGAGAATTCCCTGTAACCGTTCGACTGCGTCGTACTCCCGCATTCCCAGCTCCGGGTTCTCCCACAGTGTCGTCGCCAGCTCGAAGAGCCGATCGCGTTCAGATTCGACGGCATCGAAGACGACCTGTTTCGACATACGTCGGATGAACCGGCATCGAACCATAAGCGTTCGGCCGTCAGCGACCGGTCCACGCCACGAGGGCGGCGTGTTCGGACGCGATCCGCTCGACGGCAGCCGCGTCGAGTCGACCCGACTCGGTGACGACGGCGTCGAACCGCTCGAGGGGCGTCGGCTCGAACGTCGGATTGAGCGCCCGGACGTCGGCGTCGCCGTCGTAGACCGCGTCGGGATCCCCGGCTTCGACTGCCGCGTCGGGACGGATCTTGTCGCGTGCGGCGACGGCGTAGCAGTCGACGCCGAGCTCCGCGGCGGCCAGCGCTGCCGGCGTCGTCCCGACCTTGTTGTAGACTGCGTCGGGGGTCACTGCGTCGGCGCCGACGAGGAGCGCCCCGACGGATTCGGTTTCGAGGACGGTCGCGACGGCCGCGTCGACACAGAGCGTCACGTCGAGATCGGCGTCGGCGAGCGATTCGGCGACTGCGACGCCTTCGCACGCCGGTCTCGATTCGGCGACGTACACCGTCGGCTCGGCCCGGCGAAGCGCCACCTCGACGGTACCCGACCGGGAGAGCGTCAGCACGCGATCGGCGAGCTCGGCGGCGGCGCGCTCGCCGGCCCGTCGGTCGGAGTCGATCGCCGCCTCGCACGCCTCGATCGCCCGGTCCCGAATCGAGGCGAGCGATCTGTCGCCGCTCATCAGCCGGTCGATCCGCGTCGCGATCACGCCCATACCGGGACGGGCCGACCGGAGTTCCGCGGCAATCGCTTCGACGTCGACGCCGCTCCTGCCGGCCGCCACTTCGGCCGCCGCGTCGCGAATCACTTCCAGCGCGCGAACGGAGAGATACGCCGCCCCGTGGTCTGTATCCGTCCGGACGACGTCGGCGGTCGGTGCGACCGCTCGGTAGACGGCCCACAGCTGCGGTGCGGCTGCGCGCTCGAGGATTGCCGGTGGCTGAACCCACTCGGTGTCGGGGGGCTCCGATTCGACTTCGTCCTCACACTCCCAGAGATACGGGTGGATCTCCCCACCATTCTCGATCGGATCGCCGCTCCGAACGAACTGCACCGGTGTCGATCCGAGCGCCGACTCGAGCAGTCGACGGGCGGCGTCGATCGACGGCTCCTCGACGGGTTCGGCGAGGGCGTCCAACGCCCCGCTCTCGCGGCGAACGAGCAGTATCTCGGTTCCGCGGCGGACGAGACAGGCGATGTGATCCATGCGGGGACGATCGGTCGCCGCGGTGTTCAATTCGCGGGCTCCGGTATCGCGCGGCTTTTTGTCGCCGCACCCCTGCGGTCGGTATGGAGGCGTTTTCGGTCCCCGGCTTACCGGAGATACGCGAGGGTGACGACCTCGCGGCGCTGCTCGCCGAGCGCGTCGATCTCGAGGACGGGGACGTCGTCTGTATCGCCAGTACCGTCGTCTCGAAGGCGGAGGGTCGAAAGGCGGAGCTGGCGTCGTTCGATCCGAGCGAGCGAGCCGAATCGATTGCCGCCCGACTGAGCGATCTCACGGGCGAGCCGAAGGATCCGCGGTTCGCCCAGGCCGTCCTCGAGGAGAGCGAGGAGCTCCTGCTGGAGGCGCCGATACTGCTCGCAGTGACGCGGTTCGGCCACGTCACGGTCAACGCGGGGATCGATCGCTCGAACGTCCCCGGCGCCGATCTACTGCTCCTCCCGGAGGCCCCGAGCGACTCCGCCGCGCGACTCTCGGCGGAACTCGGCGTTCCGGTGGTCGTCACCGACACCTCCGGGCGGCCGTTCCGCTATGGCCAGCGTGGCGTCGCCGTCGGCTGGGCGGGGATGCCCGCGGCGCGTGACTGGCGCGGAGAGACCGACCGCGACGGTCGCGAGCTGGACGTGACCGTCCAGGCGGTTGTCGACGAACTCGCCGCGACGGCGAACCTCGTGACCGGCGAGGGATCCGGCGGCACCCCCGCGGTCGTCGTTCGAGGATGGGAGTTCGGCGATCACGCCGGCAGCGACGAACTGTTCCGGGCTGCCGAGGACGACCTGATCAGAGCCGCACTCAGGAAATGGGAGTTTTCGGCATGATCGGCATCGAACTCACCCCCGAACAGCCCGTCGAGGAGATCGCCGAACTCGGCGTCCTCGCCGAACGGGAGGGGTTCGAGACGGCGTTCGCGTCCTCACATTACAACAACCGCGATCCCTTCCTCGCGCTGGATCGGATCGCTCGCCGGACGACGGAGATCGGCGTCGGCCCCGGCGTCGTCAATCCCTACGAGACCCATCCGGTGACGCTCGCCTCCCGGGTCGCGACGCTCGCGGAAACCAGCGACGGACGGGCGGTGTATGGGATCGGCGCCGGCGACGCGTCGACGCTCTCGAACCTCGGATACGAGCGCGACGCGCCGCTCCGACGAGTGCTCGAATCGATGAAGGTCGCCGAGTCGCTGTTCGCCGGCGAGCGGGTCGACCACGAGGGCTCCTTCACCGCGCGCGACGCGGGTCTCAACTTCGATCCACCGGGCGAGATTCCGGTCTACGTCGGCGCACAGGGTCCGCACATGACGCGAATGGCCGCGAAACACGCCGACGGCGTTCTCTTCAACGGTTCACATCCGGACGACTTCGCGTGGGCCGCCGAGCGAGTTCGGGAGGGGCTCGCGGATCGGATCGACTCGAAGGGTACCTTCGACTTCGCCGCCTACGCCTCGGTGTCGATCGCCGAGGACGCCGACGCGGCACGAGCGGCAGCGCGGCCACCGGTCGCGTTCATCGCCGCCGGCGCGGCGCCGCCGGTACTGCAGCGACACGGGATCGACGCCGACGTCGCCGGCCGGATCGGCGACCACATCTCGGCAGGTGCGTTCGACGAGGCGTTCGAAGCGGTGACGGCGCCGATGCTCGAGGCGTTCTGTATCGCCGGGACGCCGGAGACGGTCGGCGAGCGGATCGATTCCGTGCTGGAGTACGCAGACAGTTTCGTCGTCGGTGCACCGCTCGGCCCGGATCTCGACGCGGCTATCGAGCTTGCCGGATCGGTTCTGGGTCACCGCTGAGCCCGCGCCCGGTTGCCACGAGGACACCGCCGAGCGCAAGGACGCCGAAAAACCCCGCGGCGAAGGCGGTCAGGATCGCGCCGGTTACCAACATCGCGGCGACGAGCGGATCGATCATCGCCACCTCGGCGAACTGCTGGATCAGTCCGATGGTGTTTTCCTCCACTCCGGTCTGAATATCGACCATACCGAACGGTCCGGCGCCTCCTACTTGTGTGTATCCGTCCCGTGCCGGTACTCTCAAGCCGCCCGCGACAGAAGCTCGATCCATGCGCGATCGCTCTCTCGAGGAGTTCGTCGGCGGCGAGGCCGAAGCCGGGGAGTCCGACGTCGACGTCGACGAGGACGAGGGCGATGTCGAACCCGCGACGGTGACGTACGGATGGTCGCCGGAGGGTGCCCCCTGCGACGCCTGTGAGACGGTCGTCGAGCGCCGGTGGCGAGACGGAGACGACGCTGTCTGTTCGGCGTGTAAGAACTGGTAACCGGCGAATCAGCGGCTGTCTCTGTCGTATACTTCCGTCTTACCGTTTCACGGATTACTCGGAACGTTTATATGCACGTATCTGTTCTATACAAAGGCAATGGCAACCGGTACGGTTGATTTCTTCAACGACACTGGCGGATACGGTTTCATCTCGACTGAGGACGCGGACGAGGACGTCTTCTTCCACATGGAAGACGTCGGCGGCCCCGATCTCGAGGAGGGACAGGAAGTAGAGTTCGAAATTGAGCAGGCGGACAAGGGTCCGCGCGCGAAAAACCTCGTTCGCAAATAACGCGTTCGGGTCTTCAGTATTTTTCGACCGTCGAGCGGGAGCTCCGCTTGAATATTAAACACCCCGGCGATTGCCGGGCGTAACTCCTTGCGTAGCGTCGTCTTTCGGTCCGTATGGCTGTCGATTTCGCCAGCAAGGAGAAACCGTACGAGCTGTTCGACAAGGCCAAGCGGCGCGGCACGTGGGATCCCGCGGCGATCGATCTCTCCGCCGACGTCGAACACTGGGAACACGGCTTCAGCGACGCCCAGCGCGAGGCCATCATGGGGACGTTCGTCGGTTTCTACGAGGGCGAGGAGTCGGTGACGCGGACGCTCGTCCCGTATCTCACGCTCGTCGATCGGCTGGAGGACGCCCCGTTCAGCACGATACAGATGGAGATGTTTCTGACGACGCATCTCTTCGAGGAGGCCAAACACACCGACTTCTTCTCGATGTACTTCGAGGAGGTGTTCGACACCCAGGAGACCGAAATCGACACGCACGAATCCTCGAACTACTGGCAGAATCCGGAGCTGAAGGAGTTCCTCGTCGACGATCTGGAGTCGGTCGGCGACCGGATGCGGGAGGTCGCCCGCGGGGGAAACCAGCGGGAGATGCGCTACATTCTCGCCGAGGGCGTCATGCATTACATGGGGATCGTCGAGGCACAGCTCGCGAAAACCGGCTACGAGATCTTCAACGGCGTCTTCGATGAGATCTCCGAGTCGATGGGAACTGAAGTGCTGCCGGGCTGTCAGGAGGGATTGAAGCTCATCCGCCAGGACGAGGGGCGTCACATCGCCAACGGTCGCTGGATGATGCGGAAGCTCGCCGAGGAGGACCCCGATATCGTGCCGACGGTGTACGAGCCGAAGATCGAGGAGTACATCGAGCGGCTCACGGGGAGACGGGAGAGCCAGGAGCGCTACGATCGGAGCTACACCTTCGACATCCAGGAGCTGACGCGGACCGTCGCCAACGACAACCTCCAGCAAACGATCGCCGTCATCGGCGAGGAGTACTTCGAGCGGTTCGACGCCGACGTCGATATCGCGGCCGCCAACCGGGAGCTGTCCGCGAGCGACGACTGAGGCAGCTCAGTCGTCCGCGATCTCCGCGGCGGTTTCCCCGGAACTGCTCGGATCGACGACGCGGTCGGTCCACGTTCCGCGGAGGAACCACGCGACGGTCGTGATTGCGCTGGCGACGAACGAGATCGCGACGGCGTACCAGACGCCGATGACGCCGAGGCCGAGATACGTCAGGAAGACGAACGCCAGTGGGATCCTGAACAGCCACAGCTCCTGAACGGAGAGGAGCATCGCGGTTCGCGTCGAGCCGGAGCCGCGGAAGCCGCCGAGGACGACCTGAAAGACCCCGAGGAAGACGTAGGCCGGCCCGGCGATGCGGATGTATGCCGCACCGTATTCGACGACGAGGTCAGCAGCCGGATCTTCCGGCGTGAGGAAGGCGCCGGTGAGCGGTTCGGCGAACGGGTACGCGAGCGCGACGACGACGAGGAACGCCGTCGCGACCGTTCCGGACGCGAGGCCGACTGCCCGCTTGGCGCGGTCGACCTGGTCGGCGCCGAGGTTCTGGCCGACGACCGTTTCGGTGCCGCGGGCCAACCCCAGCGCGGGCAGGAACAGCAGCGACGACAGCCGGTTGACGATGCCGTAGGCGGCGACTGCGTCGTCACCGGCGATCGCGACGATCGCGGTCAGCGCGGCGATACCGCCCGCCCGGAGCCCCTGTTCGGCGCCGATCGGTGCCCCGACGTCGAAGATCCGGCGCACGGTTTCGAGATCGAGCCAGAAGTCCGAGAGCGACGGCGAGAGGCCGATATCGCCGTAGACGAGCAGATAGATCCCCGCGGCGGCGGCGAAGAACCGGGAGACGATCGTCGCGATCGCCGCCCCGACGACGCCGTACCCCTCGAATCCGGTCTCGGCGTGGAGTCGGGCGCCGATCGCTTCCGTGCCGGTCCAGGCGAACAGCGGGTTGTCGGCGAAGCCGAGGATGAGGAACGGGTCGAGGACGACGTTGAGGGCGACGCTTCCGGCCATGATGTAGAGCGGCGTCCGGGTGTCGCCCCAGCCGCGGAGCAGCGCGTCGAAGATGAAAAACCAGAACATGAAGATCACGCCGAGGAAGATCACCCGCGTGTAGTCGGTGGCGTAGGTGTGGGGGTCGGTGCCCGGCGTCGCGCCGACGAGCGACAGCAGCCAGGGGGCGGCGACGTAGCCAACCGCGGCGAAGGCCACCGCCACGAGCGAGACGAACGTGATCGTCTGCCCCGCGACGTGGTGAGAGCGCCTGAAGTCGCCGGCTCCCTTGTACTGGGAGACGAGGACGGTACCCGCGACGGTGAGGCCGCCGCCGACGCTGACCGTCAGGAAGACGATCGCCCACGAGTACGAGAGGGCGGCGACGGCGTCCGCGCTGACGCGGCCGACCCAAAACGTGTCGGCGAGGTTGTAGGCGACCTGCAGTACCTGGGAGGCGACGATCGGTGCCGAAAGCACCAACAGCGGTTTGAACAGCTCGCCGTCCGTGACGTCGACCGATCGATCGCTCATTCGGCCCGCAACCAGTCGTCGACGAGGTTCTCGACGAGCGTCTCTCGGACGTCCACGAGCGCGGCTTCGTGATCCAGCGTCACCCACCGGATGCGGGCGCCCTGAATCGCGGAGATGACGTGAGAGGCCGTTCGGTCGGCGTCGACCGGGCGGAACTGACCGGTATCGATCCCCTGTCGGATCACCGCGGCGATCGTTTCCTCCGCACGCGCGTCGTTCGCTCGCAGCTGGTCCCGAAACGCCTCGTTGTGCGGTGCCTGTGCGCGCAACTCGAGCAGCGCGGTGTGGAACGCGCGGTGATCCTCCCGATCGTCGCCGAAGCAGAACAGGTCGATTAGCTCGACGAGTTGCTGTCGAGGGGCGCCCTCGCCCAGATCGATCCGCTCGTCGAATCGCTCGATGAGGTGGTTCAAGAGGGCGACCAGCAGGTCCTCCTTCGTGTCGTAATGGTAGTGCAGCAGCGATTTGCTGCGATCGCACTCGTCGGCGATATCCTGCATCGTCAGCGAGGCGTAGCCGTGCGCACAGAGCGCTCGATACGTCGCGTCCATGATCTCCTCGCGGGTCTCTTCGCCACCCATACTATTGACTGACTGGTCAGTCAGTATATTAACGGTTGCGACTTCGTCGATCGCGCTCGTTTACTGTCGTATAACTGGTAACTCATCCCGCGTAACTAAGTTCGTCTGTTCCGAGTGGTGCAGTATGCGATACGGGATTCTCGTCGCGATCGGGTTCGTCGTCGTCGCGCTCGTCGTCTGGCCGGCCGGCGCGGCGGCCAGCGACGACGTGGTCACGCTCACCGTCTCCGTCGTCGATCAGGACGACTCGCCGGTCGGCGGCACGACCGTCGAGGCGACGTGGGACGGCGGCGAAGCGACCGCCACGACGGCGAGCAACGGCAAGGTGTTCATCGACGTGGCGCGCGGTGCCGACGTCGAACTCGACATCGACGACGACACGTACGTTCGCAACCTGCCGCTCGTCGTCGAGGACGCCGACGAGCGCGAGGTCGAACTCCGCGTCTCGAGGCAGGCCATGGCGGCGGTGACCGTCGTCGACGCGGACGAACAGCCGCTGTCCGGCGCGACCGTCGAGCTCCGACAGGACGGACAGACGGTCGCCGAGGGTGAGACCGGCGGCGACGGCGTCTTCACCACGGATATTATCGAGCGCGGCGAATACCGCGTCTCGGCAGTCAAACCGGGATTTTACATGGAGACGATCGATCTAACCGTCGACGCCGAAACCGAGACCGAGGCCGAGATCGCTCTCGAGCGGGGTCGCGTCGCGCTCGACGTCGACATCGTCGACAACCACTTCGATCCGCCGCGGGGCCTCGACGACGCTCGAGTTCTGGTCGAAGCCGACGACTTCGACGCCAACGTTCGGGCGAGCGACGGCTCGGCGTCGCTGAACGTGCCGGTCAACACGCGATACACGATCACGGCGAGCAAGGACGGCTACGACGGCACGCCGCGATCGCTGACCGTCCGGGAAGAGCCGCGATCGGTGACGGTGTCAGCCCAGCGAACGCCCGAACTCGTCGTCGAGCCGTCGAACAGCCGGGTGATCGTCGGCGAGACGACGCGTATCGAGGTGACGAACGCCTACGGCGAGGCAGTCCCCGGCGCCGTCGTCACGCTGGACGGTGCGGAGATGGGCGAGACCGACGACCGCGGCGAGCTGACGATCACCATTGACACCGTCGGCGAACAGACGGTCGTCGCGAGCGCCGGCCGACTCGACTCCGCCCCCGTCACCGTCGAGGGAATCGATCCCGACGCCGACGACGCGACGCCGACGCCGACGCCGACCGAAGAGCCCGAGGAGACGCCGACCGAAGAGCCCGAGGAGACGCCCGGCTTCGGGGTTGCGATCGCCGCCGCCGCATTGGTTGCCGTGTTCGCCTTCGGCTACCGTCTGCGCGATCGCTGACACCGCAAGCTGTTTCCCCCTCCTCGCCGATTCGACGGTATGCTCGAGAGCGGAACCGAAGCGCCGACGTTCGAACTCCCGAATCAGGACGGAGAGCCGGTCGCCCTTCCCGAGGACGGCACCGTAATCGTCTACTTCTACCCCCGAGCCGACACGCCGGGCTGTACGACGCAGGCCTGTAGCTTCCGGGACGCGTGGGAGGAGTACGAACGCCGGGGAATCTCAGTGCTCGGGATCAGCGACGATCCGGTCGAGGATCTGGCGGCGTTCGCCGAGAAGTACGAGCTGCCGATCGAGCTGTTGAGCGACGAGGACGGCGCCGTCGCGACGGCGTACGAATCTTACGGCGAAAAGAACGTCTTCGGCAACGTCGTCGACGGCGTCTTCCGGAACAGCTACGTCGTCGAGGACGGCGAGATCGTCGCCGCCTACGAGGGCGTCGATCCGGAGGCCCACGCCGAGACGCTTCTGGACGC
>SKTU01000104.1 GCA_007122455.1 Haloarculaceae archaeon
CGACGATAGGACGGCACTGACGATCATCCCCTCCACGATAGGGCTGAAGGATCTCTCCGAGCTACGAATCGCACGAATCAAGAACACGCTCGATCTCGACGATCTGGTGGTCTCGGAGCCCGTCCCCCCGGAGCTCCAGGTGCGCGAGAACGTTTCCGTCGGACCGCTGAAGCCACTCGAACTGCACCAAGGGGCGCTCCCACCGGCACCGTACTCGGAGTGAGTAGTTGCCAGACGCCGTTCCGTCCGCAATCTTTATATAAATCCATGCTATAGAATGTCACACTACCGATGTAGCAGTCGGTAGTGAGGGAACGAGCGCTATCTCGCATTCACCCACAACAGGACGGTACGATACTTTCGTCAGTTGGGGGTGACGTCACGCCAGCGGAGCACCTTGATACAGTGTTCCGCCCCTCGTAATACAACACCATCAGCGTGTGGACCCCGCAGTCGTCGATGACACTCACAGTGAATCGCGAACGGACGGAGTCATACCGAAGCCTGTCCGGAAGTTCACGGCGTCGAGCACGACGATCGGGGTCGTCTCGGCGACGAATTCACCCGTACTTGAGTCTGAGTTCGATCTGGTTCGTCGTGTCCAGCAAGGCGTCGAGGATCTCCTCTCGGACGCTGGTCTTTCTCATCCGGTGGGCTGCATCCGAGACGCTGACAGCTCCACGTACCTCACCGTCGTATAATATGGGCGCACCGATCGAGTAGATCCCTTCGCTAGTTTCCTCGTCGTTGATCGCGTATCCCTGTTCACGAATCGTTTCGAGCTCGCTGTAGAGTGCGTCTCGGGTCGTGATCGTTTGATCCGTAAACCGTGGGAGTCCGTATTCGTCGACGATTGCATCGACATCTTCCTTCGAGAAGTTTGCCAGAATCGCCTTTCCGCCCGCAGTGCTGTGTAGATAGAACCGCCAGCCAACTCGTCCCTCCCGGGTTCCCACCATATCCGCCCGATTCAGATGGTCGATAATGACGCCACGTCCGTACTCCTCCGCGTGTAACCAGATGGCAGCGTCGATCCGTTCACACAGCTCGTCGAGTTCCTTCCTCGCTGCGTCGTAGAAGTCGAGCCCTTGCCGAGCGCTCCCTCCGTGCTCTAAGAACCGCAGCCCGAGCCAGTATTTGTCGTCTTCCTGAATCAGATACCCCATCGAGACCAGCGTGGAGAGGTGACTGTGAACTGTGCTCTGAGAGAGTCCGATCTCGTTTGCCAACTCAACTACCCCCGACGGACCCTTCTCGCTGATCGATTCGATGATCGCGAACGTCGTCGTGATCGACTTCACCGGGCGTTTGGGCGTGTGGTGAGTTGCCATGACACAGTATGGCTGCCACGCACATTTAAGTATTTTCGTGGTTCAGCCATCTATTCGTACGTTACGCAACGACGTATCGAATCATAAATTAAAATTTACAGGAGGAAATAGATCGTCGACGGTGGAGGAAACACGAACATGATCGGCAAAATGTAAAAATATGGCTTCGGTTCGATATTATCGAATCGGGATCCATCCAACCCGTTCGGAACCAACACAATGTATAAGGGTAGCACACACCACATATACCGCGTTTCCGCAGAGAATTCACGATCCCGGTCCCGACAGCACGCGATCGCGTAACGCTGTTAATTTTGTTATTGTTTGCTACAGGTTGATTCGGCATTGTCGAATCGAACGACCGAAACAGCGCCATCCGTAGGACGTTCGTACACTCGCTGTGTGACCCACCACCGGTCGGCGGGCACGATCACCAATACGCTTAATTCGGATACGGAAGAACCGGAAGTGGAGAGACCGACTATGACCGACTACACCGTCGTCGGAACCGACGAACTCCCCCCCGGCGAACACGTGGTGGTCCAACTCGAAGGACGCCTGATCGGCGTGTACAACGTCGACGGGGAGTATTACGCCTACACGAACTGGTGCCCACATCAGGGGGGGCCGGTTTGCGAAGGGGCGCTGGACGGAACGACCGAGATCACATTCGATCGATCCTGTCTCGAGCGGAGTACCAACTGGGTAAAAGAGGACGAGATCTTACGGTGTCCCTGGCACGCCTGGGAGTTCGACATTTTGTCCGGAGAGGCGATGCACGATCACGATGTCCGGTTGATATCTCACGAAACGAAAATAGAGGACGACAACGTGGTCATTTCGCTGTAGTATCGACCCACCGGTCGAGCTGCTCCCGGAACGTCTCGGACTTCATCTGGTAGATCGTATTCCCGCGGATGTCTCGCCACCGCGGGACGGTAAAGGCCGCTTCGCCGTCGACGTAGACGGTCAAATCGTCAGGATACCGGGACCCCCAGCCCATGATCCGGACGGTACACTGGTGTTCGGCTTCGAATCGATCGACCAGTTCGTGGACGTACGCTCCATCCTGAAATCGGGGCGGATCGTACTCCGGGAGATCTAGCTGCTCCCGGAGCTGTTCGTTCCGCCGCCACCACTCCGGCGTCTCGGGGGCCGAACCGTCACTCATGACGGGATCTCTTCGAGACGAGCGCATGAACTACCGTCTCACAGCCCCGTTCCGTATTTCCGATAGTACACATTGGTGACAGTATGGACGTAGCTGGGACGCCGTGCCGATCCCGGCGTCGTTCGGTACCCACTGGGAACCTGAGCTATAAGTATCTTGGCGTCCCTCTTGGTACCATGGCATCTAGTACATCGAAAGCTCCGCTCAAATTAGAAGAATTGACACTAGTTGACACGGACTCACACGCCGAAGAGTCGCTCGACGGTCTACGACCGTACATCGAGAACTCCAACCCGGGAGTACTGCGCTTTCTGGACAGCGCATCACACCTCCGGAGTGAAATTTACACCAGCACTCGCGCGACGCCGTCGTTCAGTCAAACGAACTGGAGCGACGAACCCGGTACGGGTGGCGACGATCTCGTTCACGACGCGAGCAGTCCCGAGCGGAAACGAGAACTAATGGAGGAGTTCGACATCGACTACTCCGTATTATCTCCGGGCGTCAATCTCAACCTCGCGAGCGTAAACCACGACCAGACGGCGGTTGCACTCGCGAACGCGTACAACTCCTGGCTACTCGACACCTACCTCGGTGAAGATCGCTACGATGGGGTCTACGCTAATATTCTCGTCGCACCGCAAGCACCGGCGAAAGCGGCCGAAGAGATCGATCGCGTCGCGGACGAAGAGGGGTTCGTCGGTGTCCAACTGCCTGCATCGGGACTCGTTCCCCCAGCGGGGAACCGCTGGTACGACCCGATCTACGAAGCCGCCCACGACCGCGGGTTACCGGTCGTGATGCACAGTGGAAACTCCGCATCCTACTCGACGTTCCCCGTCCAGCGAACGTGGGCGGAGACGTTCATGGAGGATCACGCGTTCACGTTCCCCGTCGAATCGATGTGGCACATGATTTCGATGGTCTGTCAAGGAGTTCCGGAACGGTATCCGGATCTACAGATCCTCATGCAGGAAGCCGGTGTCGAATGGCTTCCGTGGATGATGTGGCGACTCGACGACCATTACCTCCAGAACTCACAGGACGTTCCGATCCTCCAAAAACAGCCCAGCGAGTACATTAAAGACCAGTTTACGCTGTCCACGCAGCCACTCGGTCACACCGATAACGCACAGCATCTAGCGTGGGTGATCGAAGCGGCGGGCGGTCCGGAGACGGTGGCCTTCGCGTCGGATCATCCGCACCCGGATTTCGATACACCGGGAGAGCTGTTCCGACCTCTCAACTCGCACTTCGACGCCGAGGCCGTTCGGGGAATGATGGGGGAAACTGCGATGGAGATATTCGGACTCAAGTAACCGTCACAGCCGATTGTGAACTGCGAGGATCGTTTATCGGACGGAGGTATCGTGTTCACTGCCGTCCGTGCTCGTTCAACCGAAAAACCCCGGGGCTTGGACGAAACCGAGGTAAACCAGTATCCACAACAGGAAGAAGAGGAGTATCAGTATAAGTACAACTAGCTGTAGGACCGAGTTCGTCGTCCCCATGAGGTCGTTGTACCAGCTTATACCGCCGGAACGCCGCTCAGCCGAGCCTGAACGCTCCTCCGCACTGTCCGTTTGGTCGGGGGGTACCGTATTTTTCTGATCGGACATCTGACGAGTAACGCAAGGTTCCCGAGACGAAATAAACCTTCGGGGAAGTACGTGGCGTCGAACGGAACGGTGTCCCGTGATATCATTCATGAAAAGCTATATCACACCACACTCACTAGTTGCGAGATATGCTAGAAGGGGTCACAGTACTTAGTGCTGAAGTGTATCTCGCGGGCCCATACGGGAGTCGCCTGTTGCAGGATCTCGGCGCCGACGTGATCAAAATCGAAAACACCGACGGTGGGGACACCTACCGGTACATGAACCACGAGTACGACGTCGAGGGAACCGACGACTTCACCTACCGCTTTCTGCAGTACAACCGCGGCAAGGAGAGCGTCTCGCTGAATCTCAAAGACGAACGCGGCGCGAAGATCTTCAAAGAGCTCGCAAAGGACGCCGACGTCGTCATGGAGAACCTCCGACCCGGAAGCATGAAGCGGTTCGGCCTCGGCTACGACGACATCAAAGCCGTCAACGAGGAGATCATCTACTGCTCGATCTCCGGGTTCGGCGCCACAGGCCCGTACAGGGATCGCGCCGCGGTCGACACGATCATCCAGGCGATGAGTGGACTCGTCGCCCAGAACGCGGCCGACGCCGGTGAACCGGCGCTGACGGGCATCTACATCGCGGACATGGTCGGCGGCATGTACGCGGCGATGTCGGTTCTCTCCGCGCTCGCCTCGAAGACCCACCGCGGAACCTACATCGACGTCTCAATGATGGACAGCCTCGTCTCGATGCTGGGCCACGAAGCCGCGGAGTACTCCGCACGCGGGACGGCCGAACCGCGGATCAAATCCACGCTCGTCCCGCAGGGCGTCTACGGAACTGGAGACGGCGCGATCGCCATCAATATACTCGACGCGGACTGGCCAGCGTTCTGTGAGATCCTCGGCCTCGAGGCGTGGATCGACTCCGAACGGTTCGGCGATCCGATGAGCCGCCAGCGGAACGAGGCGGCGCTCGACGAACGCCTCGAGGAGGTGTTCTCGACGGAGTCGACGGCGTACTGGGCCGATCAACTCCTCGATGCCGGCATCATGGCCGCCCCCGTCCAGACGGTCGAAGAGGTGTTCGAAGACGAGCAGGTAACCTACAGGGAGCTGCTCCGAAAAGGCCACAACGAGGACATCGGTGACTACGTCGAAATCGACTTCCCCGCGAAGTTCTCCAACTTCGAGACGACGTCGGAGGGGAGTCACCGACTCGGCGAAGATACAGTAGCCCGCCTCGAACAGCTCGGATACTCACCCGAAGAGATCGAAGAGCTACGTGATCGAGGAGTTATCAAATCCCAGTAGGTCAGAACATGTCAGGGTCGTCAGTTCGAAACTCGACGCGTCCTTACGATTTGAACTCGCCCCAGAGGCCCTGGACAGCGACGATGAGTGCGGCGACTCCCAAACACCCACCGAGCGTCCAAAAGGCGAGCGTGTAGCTCGCCAGATCGGCCACGATACCGACGTACGACGGTGAGAGCGCTCCCAGACCGGTGTAGATCGTCTTGAACGCGCCGAAATCACCGCCCATGCTAGCGTCCGCAAACTGATTCATGAGATACGCCTGCATCACGGGAGGATACGTCCAGATCCCTATCGAGAACAGCACGATCCCGCTCAAGACGCCGACGATCGAGACGGCGATCAGCAGGCCAACGAGTCCGGCGGTAGCGATTGCTAATCCGAGCAACGCCATTCGGACGTGGCCGACCCGATCCCCGAGCCATCCGGCCACAGGCAGCGCGACCAGAGCGACGGCGAATACCGTCGCGAAACCAGCGCTTGCGAGCGTCGGCGAAAACCCCTTCTCGGTCTGCAGGAGCGTCGGGAGAAAGCCCATGTAGCCGAGATACGTGACCTGATAGAGAACGTAAACCCCGAGGAACACACCCACGTTCCGGTTGCTAAACAGTCGCTTGGCCGTGGCGTGAACCGGTGGTGCCGATACGGCAAAATCGTACGGTTCCCAGAGCCACCGGTGTCCGAGCAGCAAGACGATCGCCATCGCGACGGCCAGGGGGACGAATACCAGCCGCCACGTCGGCAGATCCAGGGCGACGACGGCGAGCCCGGCGGCCAAGATCGGTCCGATAAAACCGAGTGCCATCTGGAGGCCGAACGCCGCTCCACGGCGCTGGACGTACATCTCGGAGAGTAGCACGCGAACGGAGATGAAGTAGAAACCGGCACCACAGCCGATGAAGACGACGGAGAGGATAAACAGCGGATACGACACGGAGAGTATCATCAGACAGATCCCGAGCGTGAGCGATACACACCCGGCAACGAGTACCGTTTTTCGCGTCAGCGTATCCGCCAGATGGCCGCCCGGGTAGTGACAGAGCGCGTAGAGACCCCACATCGTCGACAGAGCGATCCCCGCAGTGGTCGCAGTGATCGCCAAATCCTCGATGATCGTCGGCAACAGCGGCGGCAGCAACTGGCGCGTAACGGTGACACCCATGAACCCGACCGAGAGAAAGATGAGCAGCCGTCCGGAGTAGCCCGTCAGTAACCGTTCGTCCATCCCCTCGGGTGTCGGAAATGTCACGCCTGGGTGATAGAGAGGGGGTAACTAAACTGCTTCGTCGATCGTGAGTCTGAATTCGTCCGTGGTCGCCTGCGGAGCCGGCCAAAGTATCGGGAGGTCAACGCCAGCCGCCTGAAACTCGGAGAGATCGTCCGTGAATTCGGACGGCGTTCCAAAGATTGCGAATTCGTCGACGATCTCGTCGGAGATCGATTCGGCGGCAGCCTCCCGATCACCCGCTCGCCATCGCTTCGCGGCCTTGTCTGCGGAGGCTCCGAACCCGTATCGCTCCAGCGCTCTGTCGTATCCCATCGCCATCTCCTGTGCGATCCACCCCTTTACCCGACGTTTCGCAGTCTCGGTGTCCTCGGCCATCGCAGCGGGAATGAACGGGGCAACCGTAAACTCGTCCGGGGATCGACCGTTGCTCTCGACGCCGCGTCGCATTTCCGTGATTTCGTCTCCCATGGCGCGTTTCGGGATGAACAGCGGAATCCAGCGCTATAGGCGGCGCGGCAGTTCCTCGAGCGAGTCGACGCGGAGGGCAGGGCGACGCCCGACGAGATCGTCGGGGCGATCGTCGCGGTTGATCCACGCGCCGAGCATCCCGGCCTGTGCGGCGCCGCGGGCGTCCCAGGAGTGTGCCGAGACTAACCAGCAGGTGCCGATCGGTCGGTCGAGCACGTCGGCGGCGTGACGGTACGACTCGGGAGCGGGCTTGAACACTCCCGAATCACCCGCGCTGATCACCCGGTCGAGGTGACGGTCGATTCCCGTATTGTCGGCGATTTCTCGCAGCAGATCGGGGTCGCCATTCGAGAGTACGGCGAGTTCGAACCCCTCCTCCTGGAGGGTCGCGAGGGCATCGCGCGCGCCGGGGTAAGTTTCGATATCGGAACGTGCGTCGACGAGTGTCCGGCGATCGTCCCGTTCGAGATCGAGCCCGTGCAGTTCGAGGGCGTACGTCAGCGATCGCTCCATGATTTCGCGGTGGGTAACGCTCGTTCCCATGGCCGCAGTGTGACGAGTGTACGCCGAGTACGTGTCCTGCCAGCAGTCGTAGACGTCGGCCGCGTCCTCAGCGGAGCGGTCGGTTCTCGCGTCGACGATTTCGGAGAACACCTCGCGAACGGTCGATACGTCACACAGCGTCCCGAACAGGTCAAAACAGAGCGCGTCTGTCATGTCGATATGCTCTCGTGCGTCCGCCAAAAGGATGTCGTCGAACCGACCGATCCGTGAGAGTAGCACCGGAAGAGCGCCGTTCATCCGTTCGATTTAATGGTACCGGGACGGCTGGTAGAGGTATGGATGACGAAACGTTCTCGAACGCCACGGTCGGAAAGCGAGCGAACATCTACGATGACGGCGGAATCACGAGCTACGAGCTGATCACGGAGTCCGGCGAACGAAAAACTCTCGGCGTCATGCAACCGGGACGCTACGATCTGAGAACGGGGAAGGACGATCGGCGAATCGTCGAGATCTACGCGGGGGAGCTGTCGCTCGAGACCGACGGTTCGAGTGACGGATACGGAGCAGGCGAGCGCTACACCGTCGACCCGAATACCGAATTCACGCTCGAGGTTCGTGAACTCGTCGAGTACTGCTGTACGTATCGCTCGTAGCTGCTGGAAGACGTACTGCCGCAAACCGAGATTCGATCCGTCTCCCACGAATAGTTATAAGTGAATACGTTAGGAATGAACTCGCATGGTAAAGCAGTACTACGAAGATTTCGACATCGGCGACACTGTCGAATCGAACGTCGCGCGAACGATCAGCGAATCGGACGTCTACAGTATCGCGGGGCTATCGGGGAGCTACGGAGAGCTACACACGAACAAAGAGTACATGAAGGAAACCGATTTCGGGCGTCCGCTCGTGCAGAACACGTTACTTATCGTGATCATGGAGGGGTTGTTCAAACGGGTTCCGTGGGACCCCGCGACGATTGCAGCCTACGGCCGAGACGGACTCCGGTTTATCAATCCCGCGTTCGTCGACGACACCGTCAGCCTGGAGATGGAGATTACTGAGAAGAAACGTCGGGACACAGGTGGTGTCATTACTATGGAACAAAAGTTATTCAACCAGAACGATGATCTATTAGTTATAGGAGATTATCTCCTGCTGGTGGAGTGTCAGGACGACGCGGAATAACGAGAGAAATTCGAATAGTTTCCGAAATAGGTCGAATAGACAACCATATATGGATTATATCCAAACGTTTGAGATATAAAACTCCAAAAAGTGCCCTTAAATAAGATCTCGAAGGAATAGACGAGATATAGATGTAGAACGCTGTTATCGAGAGTATTCGACCAATACATCCAGGTCGGTCGTAATACACTGTGAATGACACATCTATAGATAGTCCTATTTACAGGTATATCAAAATAACTTATTTAAAATGTACATTACACTATTACCATCGTCAGCGGATCGCCGTGGAGCGGTCTCAGATGGAAGCGTGTGTTCGGGTGTGTACACAGATGCCGCGTCGAGTCGACCGCGTCGGGAGGGCCGGCGGGAAAGCCGCTTCGGTTCAGTGATCGGATTCGTGAGGGTTGAGTTCCACGCCGTACTGCCGGGCGTGCTCGGTGTACTCGATGAACCGCG